>CAMCUY010000083.1 GCA_945879075.1 Akkermansia muciniphila
TGGTGGCGATGGCGATGGGGCGGAACAGCCGCCCTTCCAATCCCGCCAGGCCTAGCAGCGGAACGAAGACGAGTACGATCAGGATGGTGGCGTAGAGGATGCTGGAGCGAACCTCGCTCGACGCGGCGGCGATCACTTCGAGACGCGGCATGGGCTCCGGCCGCGCGGCGTTTTCGCGCAGGCGACGGAAGACGTTTTCCACATCGACAATGGCGTCATCCACCACCATCCCGATGGCGACGGCGATGCCGCCGAGCGTCATGCTGTTCACCCCGGTGCCGAACCATTTGAAGGTGAGGAACGTGATCGCGAAGGACAGTGGAATGGCCGTTAGGGTGATGAGGGTGGTCCGGACATTGAGCAGGAAAAGAAAGAGGATGATGGTCACCATGATCGCGCCGTCACGGATCGCTTCCTTGAGATTGCCGACGGCGTGCTCGATGAAATCACCCTGACGGAAAAGGATGCCGGCCTCGACGCCGGACGGCAGGCCGGGGCGGAGTTCTTCGAGGGCTTTTTCGATCTCGGCGGTTAGCTTGAGGGTGTCGAAGCCGGGAGCCTTGTCGATGCTGAGGACCACGCCGGCGGTTTCCTGCTGGTCGCCTTCGAAGGCGATCGCCGCGTCGCCGCGCATGGTGGCGACGCCGAATTTCACCGTGGCGACATCGCCGATGGTGATCATGCGCTGGTCCACCTGCTTGACAATGGCGGCGGCGATGTCCGCGGGGTCGGCGGTCATGGCGAGGTTACGGACCATGATTTCGCGCGGGCCGGACTGGAGATATCCGCTGGTCGCGTTGCCTGCGGAGAGCGAGACGGCCTTTTCCAGTTCTTCTAGCAAAACGCCCTCGGCCTGCATTTTCAGGAGGTCCGGCTCGACATGGACTTGCTTGACGCCGCCGCCGATGGCGAGGACTTCGGCCACGCCAGGGATGCTTTGCAGGCGGCGGGCAACGGTCCACTCGGCGAAGGTGCGGAGGTCCATCGGGGCGATGGTGTGGTCCTTCGAGCGCAGGCCGACGAGAAGAATTTCACCCATCAGCGAGGAAACGGGGGTCATGCCGGAGCGCGCGCCCGCGGGCAGACGCGCGGCTTGAAGGCGCTCTTGGACGAGTTGGCGGGCCTTGTAAATGTCGGTGCCCCACGCGAACTCGACGAAGACCAGCGAGAGGCCGACGTCGGAGTTCGAGCGCAGGCGGTCGAGCCCGCCGACGCCTAGCAGGACGTTTTCCAGCGGGCGGGTGACGAGAGTCTCGACCTCCTCGGGTGCGAGTCCGGGCGCTTCAGTCAGCACGGTGACGGTGGGCTTGGTCATGTCCGGGAGGACCTCGACGGGGAGTTCCGTGGCGGTGCGAAGTCCTAGCAACATGACCAGCAGCGCGACGACGATGACCAGCGCGCGGTTTTTCAGCGAGAAGCGGATGAGGTGGTTGAGCATGGCGTCAGGCTTGAAAACGGGCGCGGGAAATGAAGATTAATGCCAGCAACAGCAGGAAAAGCACGCCACATGCGATGGCGAGGAAGATTATCAGATTGTTGCTAGAATGATCCCCGTGATCGTGGGCGTGACCCGCTTCCCCGGCGGCGATCTGCTCCTTGGAAATCTCGGTGCCGTCCTCGTTGTGAGGGTGGCCGTGGGCGGCATCAAGCGCGTCCTTGAGCGAGGCGCTGCCCTTGCCGGCGAACGAAAGGGCGTAGGCTCCTTTCAAGACAACCTCGTCGCCCGGCATGAGTCCGGCGGTGATTTCGACACGGTCGCCGCTCATCTCGCCGACAGTAACGGGGACTCGAACGAACGCATTTTTTAACTCGTAGTCCTTGATGAAAACGAAGCGGTCCGAGCGGTCTCCTTGCAGGGCCTCGCGCGGCACGCTGAAGACGCCCTCGCGTTTCGAGGCGATGAGGGAAAGCTCGGCGCGCATGCCGGGGCGGAGTTTGTTTCCGGGATTGGGCAGCTCGAAAATGGCTTCGAGGTTTCCTTTCGCCGTATCGTCGCCGGTGCCGAGGCGGAGGAATTTCGACTCGTGCCCGTCCTTGCCGAGCGCAGGCATGCGGATCCGCGCGGCGAGCCCTTCGACGAGCAGGGCGACGTGGTGCTGCGGTATGCGGGCGACGACCCACACGGTGGATAGATCGAGGATTTCCATCAGCTCCTTGTCGGGCTCGACGGGCGCGCCGAGGTGGCCTTCCGAGCGCGTGACCAGGCCGTCGGCGGGAGCTCTGAGCTCGATGACCGGCGGCGGATCGCCGGGCTGGCGGCTTTCCACGCGGAGGAGGACATCGCCCTTTTTCACAAACTCGCCCTTGTGGACGCCGACTTCGATGATCTTGCCGGCGATGCGACTGGAGAGGACGGAGTGGCTCGCGCAGGTGTGTTCGATTTCGCCGAGCACCGGGATGCTTTGCTCGAAGGCGGACTCCTCAACGGCGACGGTTTCGATGCCGAGGTTCTGGACGCCGGTGGCATCGAGCACCACGGTTTGTTCATTGCGGGGCGGGGTTTCGGCCGCGATGGCGGACGCGGCGAGGAGCAGGGAAACAGGTAGGAATTTCATGGAATGGATCGGGTCAGTGTTTTGCCAGCGCGGTTTCGTGGCGGATGCGGGCGAGGTGGAACTCGCGCAAGGCGTCGAGACGGGCGGCGGCGAGTTGCAGGCGCTTTTCGCGGGAGCGGAGGACGGCTTGGATTTCGCCCTGGCCGTTGCGATAAGTGGTTTCCGCCAGTGCGCATTGTTCGTCGGCGAGCGGAAGCAGGGTGGCGTTGATTTCGGCGATCATTTCCGCCCATGCCCGCATCTCTTCGCGGGCGGCGTCCGCTTCCAGGCGGATGTGGCGGCCGAGGGCGGCGGCTTCCATTTCCTTGCGCTGTTGCCGCGCTTCGGCTTCCTGGATCGCGCCTTCGTTCTTGTTGCGCAGCGGCAGCGGGATTTTGAGCCGGAGGCCGACGATGGCTTCGTTGTCATAGCCGTTAGGCGCGTCTTCGGTGCGCTCGGCAGCGGCGAAAATCCCGCCTTCCACGTCGTCGTAGCGGCGGGATTGTTCGAGCGCGACTCCCTGCGCGGCGCCAAGCGCGGCGAGCTTGGCGGCTTGAAAGTCCGGGCGGCGCGACGGGTCGGTTCCGGCGGGTGGCGGCGTGGGTTCCGGCAGGGTTCCGCCGATGGCGAGCGCTTCTTCGGGGCGCATTCCTAGCAGCGGCTTGAGCTCGCCGAGGAGGGCAGCCTCGCCGGCGTTGAGCTGGCGGATTTCCAGGGCGAGGCTGGAGGCTTCGAGTTTCGCCTGGCCGGCGTCGAGCGGCGAGCCTTCGCCCTTCGCCGCGATTTCAGATAGGAAACCGGCGAACTGTTGCGAGACGTCCGACTGGTGGCGGAGCAGTTCGCGGCGTTGGCGGGTGGCGAGGATTTTCACGACGGCTGCGCGCGCCTGGCCGGTGAGCTGGCGCTCGACTTCGCGGACCTCGGCCTCGGAGGATTTCAGCTCGGTGAGCGAGACGTCCTTCTCCAGCTGCAAGCGGCCGGTGAGCGGGAAACGCTGGGAAAGACCGATTTCGAATTTCCCCTCACGGAAGCCGGAGCTTTGTTCGACCGCGGTTTCGAGCTCCGGATTCGCAAGGCGGCCGGATTGATTCATGCGGCCGAGCGCTTCCTGGATGCGGAGGCGGGCGGCGGCGAGATCGGGGTTTTGGGCGCGGATACGGTCGCCGACCGAGGTCAGCGAGATGATCACGTTAGATTCCGCGCGGAGCGGGAGGGTCATGCAGGCAAGCGCCAGCAGGGCCAGTGGATGGAATTTGGACATGGGAGTTGAAATGACAGGAGACTCCGCGCAGGCGTAACGGTGCCGGGCGGGAAATGACGGCGAGCCTCGCGGGCACGCCGGAGCGCGATCAAGCGGTGCTCAGATCAACGGCGGTTTTTCCGAACCGAGAACCGGCTCCTCGGGCGGAACCTCGCTCTCGTGGAGGACGCCTAACAATGATGACCCGGGGACCCCGAGCTTGCCGTCGGGGTTGTTTTCAACAGTCAAAGGCTGTGCCTGCGCGCAGCAGCCGATGTGATGGTGGTGATCCACCGGGCAGTCGTCGCCATCGTGGTGATGTTCCTCCGGGGCGGGTGCGTCTTGATGATCGTGGCAGCAGGAATCGGCCGCTTGGTCACAGACCGCGACCCGGCCGGAGTCGGCAGCGAGGACGCGGGCGTTGAGCCCGGCCAGCGTGCAAATCACCATCAGCCATGTGAACAACGGTCTCATCAGCGGGCGGAGAATCGGTGAGATATTTGGCAAACTCAAGGAAAAATCCCGACCGCGGACATTGCGGATTCCGCCCGGCTGGGCCTAAATCGGCGCATGCCCGACAGCGTCCCGACCCACGAAACCCGCGAAGAAGTGATGTTTTTCGACACCGACTGCGGCGGCGTGGTTCACAATCTCGCCTACCTGCGGATGATCGAAACCTGCCGCACCCGGCTTGCCGCGCAAATGGGCATGGACCTGCCGACGATGTCCGCCACCCAAGTTTACCCGGTGGTCACCCGCACCGAAGTCGATTACAAGCTCCCGGCGAAGCTCGGCGACTGGTTGGTGATCCGCGGGCGGCTCGATGAAATGTCGCGCGCCCGTTTTTGGTGCGCCTTTGAAATGGTCCGCGAGTCGGACGGCGCGCTTCTGGTCACCGCTCGCCAAGCGCTTGCCCTTGTCCAAATGCCCGCCGGCAAACCCATGCGCCTCCCCGCCGAATGGGGGCGGCGCTGGGCGTGAGCGGAAATCACCCGCAACGCAGGAATCGACAGCGGCGCTCGTTGCGCTAAGTTGCCGGCGAATGAATTTGAAGGAACTCGGCTGGAACCCGGAATTGGAAACTGCCCGCGCGGCTTTCGCCGGAAAGGGCTGGGTGCCCGCGCGGCTGATCCGCGAGACGGTCATCAACTACGGCGCCTTCCTCGCGGACGGCGACGAAATCGACGTCATCCTCTGCGGCCGCGTCTGGCACGAGGCCGCCTGCGACGCGGATTTACCCGCCGTCGGCGACTGGGTGATGGTCGAGCTCGGCGATGAAAACCAGCCGTCCGTCATCCGCGCGACGCTGCCGCGGCGCACCTGTTTTTCCCGCAAAATGCCGGGCAACAGCAGCCAGGCGCAAGTCATCGGCGCGAACATCGATCTCGTCGCCGTGGTCACCGACGCCGGCCCGGATTTCAACATCCGCCGGATGGAGCGCTACTTCATGCTCATCGGCCGCAGCGGCGCGAAGGCGGTCGTGTTAGTGAACAAATCCGATCTTTTTCCCATCGAGCAAAGCCACGCCGCCGCCGCGGAAATCGCCGCATTGTGGGATGGCGCGAGCGTCCACGTCACCAGCGCGGTGAGTGGCCAAGGGCTCAAGGTGCTCAAGAAATACATCAAAAAGGGCGTCACCATGTGCATCGTCGGCTCCAGCGGCGTCGGCAAATCCACCCTCGTCAACCAGCTCTACGGTGAGGACTGGCAGTGGACCAGCGAGGTCAACGAAATCACCGGCAAAGGCCGCCATACCACCACTTCCCGCGAGCTCGTCCCGCTGCGGAATGGCGGCATGCTCATCGACAACCCCGGCATGCGCGAGATCCAGATGTGGACCGACGAGGCGACGCTGCGCGACAGTTTCGCCGACGTGGAGACTCTAACGGCCGAGTGCAAGTTCTCGGATTGCAGCCACCGCAAGGACGCCAAGTGCGCCATCCGCGCCGCGGTGGAGGCGGGCACGCTCGATCCCGCGCGCTATGAGAATTTCCTCAACCTCGAAAACGAAATCGCCGCGTTGAAGAAGCGCTCCGAGAAGCGCCAGATGGCCGTCGAGCGCTGGGCCAAACGCAACAGCGTGAAAGCCCGCAACCTGGCCGATCGAATCCAGCTCGAAAAGGACCACCGCGGGGATGTGTGACGGGTGAAATTGAGCGTGCCTGATCCAGCACCCATGCCCGGGGAGCGATGGTAGCCACCACGCCCGGCGCGCGGATTCTCGATGGGCGGACCCAGGAGGAATTCGCCACCGACCACCTCGCCAAGGCGGTCTTGATCCCCTGAGCGGACCAGAATTTCACCCCCCGTGCGGCGAAAGAACTCGATCCGGGCAAGCCGTTGCTGGTTTACTGCCGCCGCCCTCTTCAACCACGGATTCGCCGACGTCCGCAACTTGGAGGGCGGCATCTTCGCTTGGGAAAAAGCCGGCTAGCCGATCGTCAAGCCCGAGTTATTCAATCCACTCCATGAAGTTTCCATTTCTGAAATCCAGCGCGCGCTGCGGAATCGCCCTCGTCTGCATCCTCGCTACGGGTTTCCCGCCCTACGCCCATGCCCAGCTCGGCGCCTTGAAAAAGGCGGTGGCTAACGAAGAGCCCGCGAAACCCGCCGCTCCCGAAAAACCCGAGGAAACCCGCAAGCGGCTAGAACAATGGCTCCAAGAGGCGCGCGACACCTTGGCCCGTCACGAGGCGCCCAGTGCCGCGGCCGGACTCCCCGCAGGAATTACCCTCGCCGAGCTCGACGAGCGCTGCCGGGATCTCGAGCAATTGGTCCTGACCGTCGGCCGAGCCCTGAAGAACATCCATGCCGCCGTTGATGCCCGCAAGGCGCTTGAAAACTCCCGCGCCGCGGATGCCGGCTGGACGGGCTTCAGCGAGAAGCCGCCGTATTCCATTCTGATGATCGACGAATTGCTCAACGAGCGTGACGCGATCACGGCTAACCTAACATCCTCCCAATCCTCCCTCGCCAACTATGAGCGCCTGCTTTCCAGCCTCAGAGGTGAAGCCAAATCCGCCGAAGAGGCGGTCAGCGAAAAGCTCCTCGCACTCCAGAATGCGGACGATGCCACCCGCGACGCCGCCAAATGGCGGATGGAAGCCGCCCGCGGCAAGTCCCGCTTGGTCGTCGCCCGCGCTAGCTTGATGCAGAGCATTTGCGACAGCCTCAAGGACCGCATTTCCGCCACCACCACGGATCTGGCGCTGATCGACCGCAAAATCAAAATCGCCAAGGCAAGCACCCGTTTCAGCGACGACGACCTCGCCAAGCTCGACAAGATTTCCGAAGAGCGGAAGAAAGCCGTCCACAAGGAGCTCGACGGCGTTTCCAAGCGGGTCAAGTCCGCCATGGCCACCCGCAACCAAGCACAGTCCGCACTCGACGCCCTCCACGCCGCCGCCTCGGAGGGAACTCCGCCGGAGGGCTTGGAACTCGCGAAATACCGGCTGGAAGTCGCCGAGGGCCGTGTCGAATCCATGCAGTCACTGGTCGAGGGACTTGAAGGTCTCATTCAGTTGGAAAACATCAACTATAAGGCCTATCATGACCGAAAGGCATTACTCGATGCCAAGAACCCGCAGCAAAGGGACAGGGCCCTCGAATCGATCAAGCTCCTCCTCAATCGCCTCATCGCCTGGAAAAACGTCACGGGCAACGAAATCTCCGCCAGCGCCGCGGACCTCAGCAAGCTGGAGTCCCGCGCCGCCTCCATCACCTCGGAAGATCCCCGCTTCAGCCTGCTCAACGAACAGCGCGCGACGAAGAGCGAAACACTCGCCATGCTCCAACGCCTCTCTCAGGGCGTGGCCTCCCAGAGCAAGCTCCTCACCCGCTGGGTCACCGACTTCACCCCCAAGCCCGGCGAGGAAGAATCCTTCCATCACGCCAAAAAAATCGGCACTACCGTTTGGGCGACCCTCAAGAAAATCTGGGCCTTCGAGGTGACCAGATACGAAGACAAGGTGGAAGTCGACGGCCAGACCATCACCGGCACAATCCCCGTCACCCTCGGCATGTTGCTGCGGGCGCTTCTGTTTTTCATTATCGGCTACTGGATCACCTCGAAGATCGCCAACCGCATCCAAGCCACCCTCGTCACCCGCGGCCACCTTGCGGAAACCAATGCGCGCATGCTGCGCAACTGGTTGATGATCGGCGTCGCCGTGTTCCTCGCCATCGGCACCTTGTCGTTCCTCAAGATCCCGCTGACGATCTTCGCCTTCTTCGGCGGCGCGCTTGCCATCGGTTTCGGCTTCGGCATGCAGACGCTGATTAAGAATTTCATCAGCGGCATCATCGTGCTCGCCGAGCGCAAGATCCGCGTGGGCGACATCCTCGACGTGGACGGCATCATCGGCACCGTCGCGGAAGTGAACACCCGCTCATCCATCATCCGCAGCGCGGACGACGTGGAAACCATGATTCCCAACTCCGTCTTCCTTGAAAACCGGGTGACCAACTGGACGCTCAGCAGCGCCAAAATGCGCCGCAGCATCCGCGTGGGAGTGGCCTACGGCAGCTCCCCGCAGAAGGTCATGGAAATCCTCACCGAAGCCGCAGCCCGCCACGGACTGATTCTCAAAGACCCCGAGCCATTTGCCATCTTCGAGGACTTCGGCGACAACGCCCTGATCTTCAGCCTCTACTTCTGGATCCGCCTCGGCGGCGGGACCAACCCGATGATCGTCTCCAGCGACCTGCGCCTGATGATCGAGAAACGCTTCACCGAGATGGAAATCGGCGTGCCCTTCCCGCAGCGCGACATGCACCTC
>CAMCUY010000084.1 GCA_945879075.1 Akkermansia muciniphila
TGCTCGGCGTCGGCGACGTGGTGGACGAGGATCTCGAATACCTCGGTCTCGCCGGTTTCCCGGACAGCATCACCCACGCCGGTCAGGAATACTCGCTCTACTATCACACCGCGCAGGGCGAGCGCGACGACGGCGTCACGCTCGGCGTGCACGTCGACCAATTGCCGAAACTCCCCGACTGGCTGCCCGCCTGGGGTGCCGATGGGAACCTGCGCGAGCGCGCGGAAATCCTGCTGCGCTCGCTGCCGAAAGATTACCGCCGGATCTGCCAGCCCATCGCCCCGGCGGCGGATAGTTTCGCCGAGCTGTGGAGTTTCGCGCCCAAGGATCGCTCGATCTACCAAGCTCTATCCGAGCACATGAAAGACAGCAACGGAGTTTACGTTCCCGTCGGTGAGTTCGACACCAGCAAGCTTCCGCCCGAGCTGGTCACGAAAATCTGGGTCTGCGACGACGACGCCAACGAGCTCGCCATGGGCGATGACGTGGCCGTGCTCAAACTCCAGCTCGCCGACCGCATGCGCGTTCGCTTCGAAGCCGCCGCGAACGCCGATATCGAGCGCAAGGGCATCAGCTCGTGGGACGGCGAGAGCCTGCCGGAGCTCGTCATGACACCCGGCGGCGCGGCCTATCCGGCGCTGGTGGACGAGGGTAAAACCGTCGGCGTCCGCGCCTTCACCTGCGCCGCCGAGGCTGCGGAATTCCACCGCGCGGGCGGTGCGCGGCTGCTGTGGCTGGCCCATGCCGACCAGGTCGTCTATCTGAAAAAGAAATTCCCGCTCGGCCTGATGGCCAAGGTCGAGCTACCGCGCCTCGGCCCCGGCGGCACCTCGCTGGACTCGCTCATCCTGCTCGCTGCGGAAGGCGCCGCGAGAGGGGCTTTCCCGAGATCGCCTGACGAGTTCGCCGCGCTCAAGGATCAGGCGAGGGGACACTGGTATGATGCCGCCGCAGTCATCGGCAGGGCGATCGACGAGATTTTCGAAATCCTGCCGGAAATCCAGCGCTGGATCGCCGCCAACCGGAGTGATCGCAACCTCGGCGAGATCGCGGACGATCTGGAGGAGCAGCTCGCCTGGCTTTTCCGCAAGGACTTCGCCTGGCGCGCCGGCTTCGCCGGCCTGCGTGAATACCCGCGCCGCCTGCGCGCCATCCGCTCGCGGCTAGGTCGGCTTTCCTCGCTGCCCATCGTCAAGGATCTGGAGAAAATGCAGCGCCTCCGCCGCCTCTGGCAGCCGTGGTTCCAGCGCTGGACCGCTAATCCGGATGACGCGCGCACCTGGCCGCATGGCTGGGCGCTGGAGGAATACCGCATCTCGCTCTTCGCCCCGGACGTTCCGCTGCTGGGCAAGGTTTCCGAGAAGCGGATCGAAGAGATGATTTTTGGCTGACTTCGTCACGCTTGTGGTTTTCCCCGGATCCTGGTGACCGCAAGGGGGGCGATGATCAAAATGGCCGTGACGAAACAGAAGCTGATGTCCGCGACGAAGGTGGGGTGGAACTCTGTATTCAGGTGATTGATGTGGTTTGGGGCGTTGGTTTTCAGCTCGTCTATGCGGACTGCCCCTCCGGTGCGGCGGCCGTTTCCGTTATCCTGACCTTGCCAAACCGCTCCGGGCCATTCATGGATCGCCGCGCTCCGCGTGGGGCGGTATATTCAATGACTCTCCAGATCGGCCTTACCTTGGCGGTTATCCTGATCACGCTCATCGCCTTCATCCGCGAATGGGCGGCGCCGGATGTCATCGCGCTTTCCGTGCTCTGCCTAGTGGTGGCGCTCGGCTTGGTCGATCCCGGAAAAATGACCGATGTTTTCCGAAACGAGGCCCCGCTGACCATCGCCGCGCTGTTTGTCATCGGCGGCTGCCTTGAGAAATCCGGCGCGGTCGATCACATCGGCCGGATGCTGCGCGACCGGCTTTCCGGCAACACGCGGGTCGCAATTCTGGCCTTTTCCGTGATCACCGCGTTTTTCAGCGCGTGGATGAACAACACCGCCATCGTCGCCATCATGCTGCCGGTGACTCTCGGCTTCGCCCGCTCGAAGAACATCGCCGCCTCCCGCCTGCTGATGCCGCTTTCCTACGCCTCCATCCTCGGCGGATGCAGCACGTTGATCGGCACCTCCACCAACATTCTCGTCAACGGCACCCTCCGCGACATGGGGATCAAGCCGATGACGATGTTCGAACTCGCGCCGCTGGGGATTCCGCTCGCCATCTGCGGCATCGCCTACCTGACGATTTTCGGCCCCAAGCTGATTCCCGCCCGCTCGTCCATCACCGGCGCGCTGGAAATCGACAGCCGCACCTCGCCTCTCTATCATCTTCTCATCGGTGAAAATTCTCCTCTCGTGGGTAAGCCGCTCGCCGAGACTCCGCTGGCGGACCGCGCCATCGGCATTCACATGATGGAAGTCCGGCGCCGGGGCGCGCGGTTGATGATTCCCTTGTCGAAAATCGTGGTGGAGAAAAACGACCGCTTCCTCGTCGCCATTCACCGACGCCGCGGAGGTGCCGCCAAGCCCGACACGTTGTTCCAGTCCATCGGTGCGCAGGTGCTCTCCACCGTGGACGGCATCGTCACCGAGCTCGTCGTCCGCGACGAGTCCACGCTGCTCGGCAAAACGCTCGCCGAAGCCGATTTCCGCCAGACTTACAACTCCGTGGTCCTCGCCCTCCATCGCAACGGACTCAACATCACCAGCCGAATCGCCGAGCTTGCACTGGAAATCGGCGACACCCTGCTCGTCATCACCGCCCTCAACAACCTCGACGCGCTCGACGCCACGCGCGACTTCATCCTCACCGACTCGCCGGAGGATCTGCCCGAAGAAGTCCACGTCAAAAAAGTCACGCCGCACGTGGTCTGGTCGTGGGCCGTTCTCATCGGCGTGGTGCTCACCGCCACGCTGACCGATGTGCTGCACGGCTTTTTCCCCGCCATCCCGATCGTGCCTATCCACTACGCGGCGATGGTCGGCGCGCTGCTGTTGTTATGGATGAAAATCATCACGCCGCGCGAGGCCTACACCAGCATCGACTGGCAGGTGCTGCTGATGCTCTACGGCCTGCTAGGACTTGGCATGGCCATGAAGGAAACCCACACCGCCGAGTGGCTGGCGCGGACCTTGGTGGATCTCACCGAGCATTTTGTCTCCCCTCAAAACCTGCCGATCGTCCTGCTCTGGCTCGTTTTTCTCCTGACCATCTGTCTCACCGAGGTGCTGTCAAACAATGCGACCGCCGTCATGCTGGTGCCCATCGTCTTCACCCTTGCCCAAGAGATCGGCGTGAGCCCGCGGCCCTTCCTGATGGCGGTCACTGTGGCGGCATCCACGGCATTCGCGCTGCCGATGGGCTATCAGACACACATGATGGTCTATGGTCCGGGCGGTTACCGCTTCAGCGATTTCCTCAAGGTCGGCATCCCGCTGAATGTCATCTGCTGGGTGGTTTCCTGCCTCTTGATCCCGGTCATCTGGCCGTTCTGAACCGCGCGCGGATTGCAACCGGTCACGGGACCGTGCCGGCCAGGACCATCAGGGTGGCGACGACCACGCGCGTTCCCGGTGGCTGTTTCAGGCGCAGACAAGCTGATAGCGGCAGGAAGATGCAGTAGGCACCTGTCAGAAATGACGAGGTGGACACCTCGGTGCAGGCGAGGGCGTCGGCTTGAAGCCACGAGGCGAGAAATGAACTCGAAACGCCCGGCATGCGGGCCGCTTGCTCGACATGAAGCACCTTCATCAACGGGAAGCTCAGCCAGCGGGGCCTTCCTGATTCCAGCCGCTCTTCGTGAAATGCTATGGGTTGGAGATGAACCGGCGATCGCCGACACACTCGGTTATGCGCTCGAAACGGAATGTTTCGACGTCGTCCGCGGTACCCGCTGAACGGCCCGTGGCAGGCGGAAACGGTCATCGGGGGAATGAGAAAATTTTGTGCTTAGCCGCAGGCGGCGCATGCGCTACATCCGGGGCATGGATGAACTGACACGCGATCACGGACCACAGCCGCTCGACAGCCTGATGGACCGCTGGAATTTGACCAATCATGAATTGGTGGAAGTTTCCGAAGAACAACTGAACCACAAGCAGGTGCAAAAGGCGCGCAAGGGCCGCCAGCTCACGCTGAACCTGATGCAAAAGCTGATGCGGGCCGTCAACGAGACGATTCTCGTGAAGCTACCGAAGGAGCAGAGGGCGGCCTTCGTGCCTTATTTGCACAAGCATTTGTTCAATTATGCCAAGGGCTATGACGCCGCCTGGGTTGAGCCGAACGAAGAGTTGATGACGAAGTGAGCGCGCCGCACTGGACCATCGCCGGACAAGGTCTCGCGGGGACTTGTCTCGCGTGGGCGCTGTGGCGGCACGGCGCGGAATGCATGATGGTGGATCGCGGCACGGGCGGCAGTTCGAGGATCGCAGCGGGGATGGTGAATCCCCTGACCGGAAAAAATTTCGAACCGAGCTGGCGGATCGCGGAGTTTTTGCCGGAGGCGCTGGAGTTTTACGCGGACGTGGAGAGGCAAATCGGGCGGCAAGTCTGGTATCCGTTTCCGGTGCTGCGGCTGGCTGGATCGGACAAGGAATGGCGCAAGATGGTTTCGAAACTGGATGCTCCGGACGTGGCACCGTGGGTCGCGGGGGAAGTCGCCGCGCCGGACGGATGGGTCGGCGCGGTGGAAGTGCGCGGCGGCGGAAGGCTGGACACGCGGGCGTTCATGGACGGCTCGCGCGGGTTTTTTGAAGAGCTCGGTTGTTACCGGCAAGGCGAGGTTTCCCTGACGGGAAACAGCGGGAACGTGATTTGGTGCGAGGGCGCGGCGGGCTTGATGGCGGGGCGCTGCGGTCCGCACCGCTGCGCGAAGGGAGAGATTCTAACGCTGCGGGCGGAGGGTTGGGACCAGTGCCGCATCCGCATCGGCGCGGGCGGCTGGTTGGTGCCGCAGGGCGGGGGAGTTTTCAAAGTGGGCTCGACCTACGAGTGGGACGAGCTCGACGAGCTGCCGACTGATAGAGGGCGGGCGCGGGTGGAGGAAATCGCGAGCCGTTTGGGCGGCGAGGTCTTTGATGTGATCGGCCATGAAGCCGGAGTGCGGCCGATTTTGCGCCGCAGCCAGCCATTGATCGGCCCGCTCGACGAGGGCGGCTGGATGTTCAACGCGCTCGGCTCGAAGGGCTCGCTTTACGCGCCGGGCATGGCCGGGCGGCTCGCGCACTGGCTGGTGGACGGCGTCGAGCCCGAGCCGGAAGTGGACTTCCGGGAGTTTCGTGAACAAACTCGCCGCGATGAATCCCGCTGATCCGCTGTTTCCGCCGCGCCCGACGGCGTTGGCGCAGGAAATCCTCCGGCCAATGATCCGGCCGGGCGATCGGGTGATCGACGCGACGGCGGGCAACGGCCACGACACGGTTTTTCTAGCGGAATGCGTCGGCCCGACGGGAAAGGTGCTCGCCTTCGACGTGCAGGAAGCCGCGCTCGTCTCCGCAAGGACGCGGGTGGCGGACTCGGCGTGGGTGGAGTTTTTCCATGAGTCCCACGGGAAAATGAACCTGCATGCCGGCGACGGATCGGTGGCGGTGGTGATGTTCAACCTCGGCTATCTGCCGGGGGAGGACCATGAGCTGACGACGGAGGCTGCGGAGACGTTGTCCGCATTGGAAATCGCGGCGCGCCTGCTGAAATCCGGCGGAGCGCTTTCCGTGATCGGTTATCCGGGACATCCGGCGGGTGCCGTGGAGGCTGCGGTGGTGGAGACGTGGGTGACCGGGCTGGCTGCCGACGGCTGGAGAGTGGCGAAATACGGGGCCGTGGGGACGCGCCGGGCCGCGCCGTTTTTGCTGCTGGCGGTGAAACTGTGACAGCCGGGGCACGAAGGCGGATCAGTTTTGCGGGGGGCGGACATTTTGTCCGCCTGGACGGTGAGAAGCGAAAGCTATGAGCTTTGCGCTCCCGCTTTCGCTGCGCATCGGCAAGCGGACAAAATGTCCACTCCCCTTATTTTGCGCTGCGCCGGACCGGCGCGGTGGCATTGAATCCGGCTGAGCCAGCCATAGCACGTTAGTCCGCGGCGGGCTTGGCCTCGGCGAGCAGGGCTTCCGCGGTGAGCTCCACGAACGAGCCGGGTGCTCCGGCGTAGTGGATTTTCCGCTCGCCGTCGAGGACGTAAGCGAGCGGCCAGGAGCCGACGCGGTATTCCTTGGCGAGCTTGTTTTCGGGGTCGGAGAAGTTAGCCCAGGTGACGGTGTTGTCGGCCTGGAGGCTGCGGAGTTTGGCGGCGGGGTCGTTGTTCACGCCGATGACGACGAGGGGCCGGCCCTTGAATTTCGCTTCCGTGGCGGCGGTGATTTCAATGACGCGCCGTGCATCCGCGAGGTTGCTGTTCCAGAAGAGGAGGATGACGATCTTGCCTTTGTTCGCTGACAGGGAAAGCGGGCGCATGGCGGAATCCTCGCCGACGAGGTCGGGCGCGACGCGGCCTTTGGAGAGGAAGCGGATGATGTAGAGCTCGTCCTCGGAGAGCTTGGCGACGCTGACGCCGCCGAGTTCGACATCGGAACTCTGGATGATGGCCTTGCGGAGAAGGGTGAGGCGCTTGCGCATGATTTCGCCTTCGTCGCCGAGAGTTTTGAGCTGCATGGCGGCACCGAGGGCGGCGACGCCCTGGGTTTTTGAGTCCGGGCTGCCGGACTGGATTTTCTCAAGCAAGCCGAGCGAGCGGGGGTCGGAACTGGAGGCCAGCGCGACGCAAACGGGGATGAGTTTGAGGCTGTTGAGGTGGCGGGTTTCGACGGCTTTGCGGATGGCTTCGTTTTCCTTGGTGAAGATGGCGGTGGGGACTCCGGTATCGTTGTTAGCAATCAGGCCGGGGGTGATTTGGAGGAACCAGGCGGCGGGCTCGAGCGTCCATTCCTGGTCGAGTGACTGGCCGATGCCGGCCCACATTTGTTTGGCGAAGACGACGGTGTCGGGACGGCTGCTCCACGCCTTGGTCTGCTCGGCCGGGGTGGCGGCAATCCGTGTTTCCAAGGCCCATTTCTCCATCGCGAGCTGATAGGATTTCTGAATCCGCTGGGCGTCGGCCGGGGTGGCGGTGGCGTGGGGAAATGCCAGCAGGCAGGACAGGATGATGAGGCGTTTCAAGAATTGCATGATGGGAATATATACTGCGGCGGTGGTAGCAGGGAATTAAAAAAGACGGGTTCAGGCGATGGCCGCCGCGGCAGTCTCGCGCGCCCAGAGGTCGGCCGCCACGACGGACTCGAGGCTGCCGGAGGGTTTGACCGGGTGGGTGTCCATGACGGCGGCGACGCATTTCCAAATGCCGGGGAAGGGGATTTTCCCGGCGCGGAAGGCATCGACGGCGACTTCGTTGGCGGCATTGTAAACGGCGGGCAGGGTGCCGCCGGCGAGACCGGCGCGGCGGGCGAGATCGAGCGCCGGAAAATCCGCGCTGCGCGGGGCTTCGAATTCCAATTTCGCGAGCGCGGGGAAATCGAGCGGGCGGAGGCCGCCTTTGACGCGTCGCGGCCAAGTGAGCGCGTATTGAATGGGGAAGCACATGTCGGTCCGGCTGAGCTGGGCGAGCACCGAGCCGTCGGTGAATTCGACCATCGAGTGGATGATGCTCTGTGGATGAACCACGACGTCGATGCGTTCCATGCCGATGCCAAAAAGCCAGCGAGCTTCGATCATTTCCAGGCCTTTGTTGAACAAGGTCGCAGAGTCGATAGTGATCTTCGGGCCCATTTCCCAGGTAGGGTGCTTGAGAGCTTGGGCGAGAGTGACCTGTGCGATCTGATCGGCGGGTAGCGTGCGGAATGGGCCGCCGGATGCGGTGAGGATGAGTCGGGAAACTTCCGCTTCACCGCCGCGGTGACCATCGAGACATTGGAAAATAGCGTTGTGCTCGCTATCGACGGGCAGGAGTTTGACACCCCGCTGGTGTGCCGCGCGGGTGATGATTTCCCCAGCCATGACGAGAATTTCCTTGGAGGCGATGGCCAGATCCTTGCCCGCCTCGATGGCCGCCAGTGCGGGCTGGAGACCTGCCGTGCCGACAATGGCGATGAGCACGATGTCGGCTTCTGGTAGTGAGGCAAGTTCGGCGAGGCCCTCTGCACCGAGATGGATTTTGACATCGGCGGGCAGCAGGGCGCGGAGGGCGGCTTCTTGGGAAGCGTCGTAAAGCGCGACGTGGCGGACTCCGGTCTCACGGGCTTGGGCGGCCAGTTTTTCGATGTTGCTGGAGGCGGCGAGAGCGATGATCTCGATCTGTTCGGGCAGTTCGCGGGCCACCTTGAGCGTGGAGCTGCCGATGGACCCCGTGGAGCCTAACAGAACAACGCGGCGTTTGTGATGCGGAGAACTCATGCAGCG
>CAMCUY010000085.1 GCA_945879075.1 Akkermansia muciniphila
CAAAACAGCGCCGGCCGCCGCGTCACCGTCGCCGCCGGGGAGTCGTTCAACGTCAAGCGCAACGAAGAGCTGGAAGAATCGCTGGGACGCTGGCTGGAGGAGTAACCGCTTACTTGAGGTTCTGATCCAAGGCCGCGACAGCCTCGTCCGCGAGCACCGGCCTCGCGCGGTCTTTCCAACCTGCAGGCGGCTCCGGGAGATTCACCCAACTACGGCAGCCGCCGTAGTTCGCCTCGTAGGGAAATTCCCAAGGCGTGGCGAGTTCACGGACGCGAACCAGCGCGAGATGGATGCTGCCGGAAGCCATGCCTTTACCCTCCCAATCGAAGCGGTCGCGCACGGTTTGCTCCGAGTAAATATGAAGCGGCTCCAAGCCCGCGACCTTTTCCCAATCAGTCAGAGTGACCGCCCACAGCGCCTCGGCGTGATGGGTGATCCGGATCACATCGCCCGGCTGCCACTCGGGCAGGACTTTCACCTCACCTTCCCGGACTTGGTCGGCTAAGGCGTGGAAGCGGGTGGGAAAAAGAAAGAAAGATCCGTGAGCAAAGGAGAATCCCTGGCGCCCTTCGTGGATGCCGCCCTTGCGCAGGAGAATCGACTGCCGGCCCGATGCTAGGGCGTCGCAAACCACCTGCCACTCCTTGAATCCGATAGACTCGCTCATTTGAAATCAGCCCAAGTCATCGGCGGTGACCGAGGTTTGCTCCCTGGATCCGAGAATCCGGGCTTGGAGAACCACCCGCTGGGGCGAGGCGTCGAAGCGGTAGCTGTGGCAGTTCGGGCAGAGCGCGGCTCCACTTCCAACAATCGAATCGCAGCCCTCGCAGACTTTGTAGCCTGCGGGATTGGCGGCGATCTTCGCGGCGGCGGCCGCACGGTTCGGTGGTGGAGATTCGGTCATGGTGGCTATGAAAAAAGCGGCACCGGTGACCCGGTCCGCTTGTTTCTTTGCTTTGAATGAAGCCTGCTGACGGGTCGGTCAAGCGATGCCTGCGAGAGCCTTCGCGGTCTTGCTCTTCAAGTTGGCGGCCTTGTTCGGGTGAATCAAGTTGCGCTTGGCGGCCTTGTCCACGACGGAGGAAAACGCGGAGCTTGCTTCTGCGGCGGCGCTTTTGTCGCCGGAAGCGATCGCGGTGAGGGCTTTCTTGCGGAGCGTCTTCATGCGGCTCTTTTCAGCACGGTTCCGGTCGGTCCGGACGACGGTTTGACGTGCGCGCTTGATTGAAGATTTGTGGTTAGCCATGGTCGTGTTGTAAAATATATGGATCGCTTGGAGGCGGGCGGGGGAAAATAGGAATTTGAGCTCAGGTGTCAAGCTCATGTTTCAGAGTTTCCGCAAAACCCGAAATTTCATGGCTCGTCATCCTTGATTGAACCGGACAAGGTGCCCCAGGCACCCGTCCAGGCGGGCGGATATCACCAGAAAACACCACGTTGAAGACCTTCAAAGAACTCGGCATTCCCGCCAACCTGATGCAGGGGCTTCAGGAGCTCGGCATCATCCATCCCACGGAAATTCAGGACAAGGCGATCCCTTTCCTGCTCGAAAACGGCGGCGACCTCATCGCCCAGGCCCAGACCGGCACCGGCAAGACCGCAGCTTTCGGCCTGCCGCTGTTGATGAAGGTGAACCCGAAATCCAACGACATCCAAGGCCTTATCGTCGCGCCCACCCGCGAGCTGGCCAAGCAGATCGGCAAGCAGCTTTTCCGCTACACCAAGTTTTCCGAGAAGATCTTCGTCGAGGTGCTCTGCGGCGGCGACAATTTCGACAAACAGGTCGCCGCGCTGCAACGGCCGACCCATATCGTCGTCGCGACTCCCGGACGGTTGCTCGATTTGTTCCAGAAAAAGGCGCTGACTTTGATCCATGTGAAACACCTGATCCTGGACGAGGCGGATGAAATGCTGAGCATGGGCTTCAAGAAGGAGTTGGTGAAAATCTTCGGCCTCACCCGTGCCCGCAAGAGCACCTGGTTGTTTTCGGCGACCATCCCGGACGCCATCCACGGGCTGATCAAGGACTGCATGTCGGAAAAACCGCAGCTGCTGAAAATCGACAAAGCGCACGTCGTCAACCGCGACATCGACCATCAGTTCAAGATCTGCAGCCGCGACGAGAAGACCGAGTTCATCGCCAGCTTTCTCAAGCGCCAACAGGCCAACCGCGGCGTGATTTTCTGCCGCACCAAGGCGGGCGCGATCATCCTCGGCAAACAGCTCGCCACCCAGGGATTTGCGGTCGATGTCCTGCAAGGCGACCTCACTCAGAAAGAGCGCGACACCGTGATGCGATCCTTCAAAAAGGAACGCACCCAGTTCCTCATCGCCACCGACGTCGCCGCCCGCGGGATCGACGTCGAGGGGCTTTCCTTCGTCATCCACCACCAGCTCCCCGAGCAGATCGAATACTTCACCCACCGCAGCGGCCGGACGGCGCGGGCCGGAAAAAAGGGCGTTTCCCTCGCCCTGATCGAGCCCCGCGAACGGCCGAAAATTACCAAACTGGAAACCGATTTCGACCTCTCCTTCAGCGAGGTCCACTGAGCGGCTTGCCGCGGGGAAATTGCGTCTTGAATCCCGGCCCCATTTCAACCTATGATCCCGAAAGACCATGCCGAAAACCGGAGCCGAGCAAGAAACCATTTACGAGGGCATCCCAGCCTCTCCCGGTATCGCCATCGCTCCCGTCCACGTCGTCGCGCGTGGGTTTTCGGCTCCGGAGGTTTATGAAATCCCCGAGTCCGAAGTGGCGCGCGAGCAGGAGCGCTTCCGGCAGGCCCTGGAAATCACCAAGCGCCAGCTGATTGAGCTGCAAAGCCGGTTGGAGGATCTATCCGGCAACAACGAGAGCGGGATTTTCGAGGCGCACGTGATGATCCTCGAGGATCGCTCGGTGGTGGACCGGGTGCTGCTCGCCATCGAGCGCCGCCTGCAGAATGCCGAATACGCGTTCTACGCGGTGATGCAGAATTTCCTCGAAGCGATGCGGCGGATTCCCGATCCCTATCTGCGGGAGCGTACCGCGGACATCGAGGACGTCGCCCAGCGGGTGCTCAGGAATTTCAGCACCGAGGCCGATACCCGCCCGCAAGGCCCGGAGGACCAGCACGTGCTGGTCGCTTACGACCTCGCGCCCTCGGACACCGCCTCGATGAACCGCCGGCACGTGTTAGGATTCGCCACCGAGCAAGGCAGCGTCAACTCCCACACCGCCATTCTGGCGCGCGCCTTCGGCATTCCCGCGGTCGTCGGTCTCGACGGCGCGGTCATCGACATCATCGCCCTGACTCCTTCGATTCTCGATGGCTACACCGGGAAGCTCATCCTGCATCCCGCGCCGGAAACCCTGGAGCGCTACAGGCGGTTGATGCTGGCGAAGGAGAAAGTCCGCAGCTCGCTCGACGCGATGCGCGGTGCCGCCACGGAAACCGTCGATGGACGGCCACTCACGGTTTCGGCGAACATCGAACTGGTCGATGAATTGGCGCTGGTGAAACGCAGCGGTGCGAAAGGCATCGGCCTCTATCGAACGGAGTTTCTTCTGCTCAACGGCGAGGAAATGCCTGACGAGAAAAGCCAGGCGGAAGTTTATTCCAGAGTCGCCCGCGAAATGGCGCCGCATAACGTGATTATCCGCACCCTCGATGCCGGCGGCGACAAACTGCCGGTGGAACCGCTCACCGACATCGAGCCCAACCCCTTCCTCGGCTGGCGCGGCATCCGCGTTTCCCTCGCCCGTCCGGCGATGTTCCGTGAGCAAATCCGCGCGATCCTCCGCGCCAGCGCCTTCGGCAAAGTCGCGGTGATGTTCCCGATGATTTCCGGGCTTTCCGAGGTTTGGCGAAGCAAGGACATGGTCCGAAGCTGCATGGACGAGCTGGAAAAAGAAGGCGTCCCCTTCGACCGCGACCTGCCCGTTGGAATCATGATCGAAGTCCCCGCCGCGGCGCTCTGCGCGGACCTGCTCGCGCCGGAAGTGGACTTTTTCTCGATCGGCACCAACGACTTGATCCAATACACCGTCGCCGCCGACCGGGTGAATCCCCACGTCGCCGATCTCTATCGACCCACCCATCCCGCCGTCATCCGCTTGATCAAGCGCACGATCGACGCCGCCAATGACAACGGCATCTGGACCGGCGTCTGCGGGGAAATGGCTGGCGATGTCCGCCTCACGCCGCTGCTGCTAGGCTTGGGCGTGGAAGAACTTTCCGTCGGCCCGCAGCAAGTGCCGCGGGTCGGCCAGGCGATCCGCTCGCTCAGCCACGCCGAATGCTCCGCGATGGCGGACGAGGCGCTCCGCCACAGTCGCAGCCAGGGAGTTCTCGATCTTTCGATGTCGCTCGCGCGCAAGCACTACCCGGAGCTGCTGGATTGATGCAGCCGGTTTCCGCATGCTGAGACTGACGAGAAGTCATTGGGCGGCTGGCTTTTTTCCGTTATGACCACGGCATGACGACGACCCCCAAACTGAACATCCGCCGAGGCGATTCTTTTTGATCAAATAATTCTCCAACCGAATCCATCATCATGGCAGACCCGCTCTTTAATCCGCTCCAAGCCGGGGCGTTCCAGCTCCCGAACCGCATCGTCATGGCGCCGCTCACCCGTTGCCGCGCGTCGGCCGGGCGGGTGCCGAACGCGATGATGGCGGAATACTACGCCCAGCGCGCCGCCTTCGGCATGATCCTGTCGGAAGCCACCTCGATCTCGCCGCAGGGCGTCGGCTATCCGAACACGCCCGGCATCTGGTCCGACGAACAGGTGGAAGGATGGAAGCTCGTCACCCGCGCCGTCCATCAGGCGGGCGGCACGATCCTGCTCCAGCTCTGGCACGTCGGCCGCATTTCCGATCCCGTCTATCTGGACGGTGGACTCCCTGTCGCGCCGAGCGCCGTCGCCGCTGCCGGGCATGTCAGTTTGATCCGCCCGGAGAAGGAATTCGTCACGCCCCGCGCCTTGGATCTCTCGGAAATTCCCGGCATCATCGAGGACTACCGCCGCGCGGCGGAGAACGCGAAGACCGCGGGTTTCGACGGTGTCGAGATCCACGGGGCCAACGGCTATTTGATCGACCAGTTCCTCCAGGACTCCACCAACAAGCGCGCTGACGAATACGGCGGGCCGGTTGAAAACCGCGCGCGCTTCCTGTTGGAAGTCACCGATGCCGTCGTCTCCGTCTGGGGCGCGGACCGGGTGGGCGTCCACCTCGCGCCCCGCGGCGACGCGCATGACATGGGGGATTCCCATCTTTCCACGGTCTTCCATTACGCCGCCCGCGAGCTCGGAAAACGCAAACTCGCTTTCCTGTGCGCCCGCGAATCGCACGACCAGCTGGCGCTCGGGCCTTCGCTTAAGCAAGCCTTCGGCGGCGTCTTCATCGCTAACGAAGGCTTCACCGCCGAAACCGCGCGCGAGGCGATCCGCTCCGGCGCTGCCGATGCCGTGGCTTTCGGAAAGGCCGCCATTGCCAATCCCGACCTGGTCGAGCGCTTCCGCACGGGAGCACCGCTCAATCCGCCGGACCCGTCCACGTTCTACGGCGACGGCCCCGTGGGCTACACCGACTATCCGTTCCTCGAAACCACATCCGTCCAATCATCATGAAAAAACCACGCATCCTCGCCTTCGGCGGCAGCCTTCGCGCCGAGTCATTCAACCAAAAACTCGCCGCCATCGCCGCGGAAGGAGCCCGCGCTGCCGGAGCGGAAGTCACCCTCATCGCACTGCGGAATTTCCGCATGCCGCTTTTCGACGAGGACCTCGAAGCCGAGGAAGGCATTCCTGAAGCCGCGCGGAAATTGAAAGCACTCTTCGCGGAGCACGACGGCCTCATCATCGCATCGCCCGAGTATAACAGCACGATCACCGCCGCGCTCAAGAACGCGATCGACTGGGTTTCCCGCGCAACCACGCCGGGCGAGCCGCCGCTTTCCGTATTGAGCGGAAAGACTGCGGCCATCCTCGCGGCATCGCCCGGCGGCTATGGCGGCTCGCGCGGCCTCGCCCAGCTACGGCCGTTTTTAGTGAACATCGGCATCACCCTCCTGCCGGAGCAGGTGACGATCCCGAAGGCGCATGAGGCGTTCGACACGGCTGGAAACCTGACAGATCCCGCCCAAGCCGCCGCCGTCAAAGGACTCGGAGCGGGCCTTGCCGCAAAGCTCGCCTGATCCGGGCATGAATTTTCATGGCGGAATTTTCAAGACAGGTGCATGATTTCCGAATGAATGATTCCAATTCAGATACCCACAGCAAAACCATCGGCTACCTTTTGTGGATCTTCGGATTCACCGGAGCGCATCGGTTTTACTATGGCAAACCGATCACCGGAGCGATCTGGTTTTTCACCGCCGGCCTGTTGGGAGTGGGCTGGCTCATCGACCTGTTCCTGATCCCCGGCATGGACCGGCAGGCGAGCCGGCGCTTCACCGCTGGACGATACGACTACTCGGTCGCGTGGATTCTACAGACCTTTCTCGGCGCGTTCGGCATCCACCGTTTCTATATGGGCAAGATCTGGACCGGGCTGATCTGGCTGCTCACCGGCGGCTTGTTTCTCGTCGGCTGGCTCTACGATTTCTGCACCCTCAACGAGCAGGTGGACGAGCTGAATCGCTAGCCTTCTGCAAAATTCCGCAGACCCCAAAAAAGGACGGCTGAGCCGCGCTTCCCGCTCCGCAATATCGCCCGCCAAGGCTCTCGCGAACTCCGACGCCGCCACTTCAATTCCATTCCGGCCGGTTCCGCGCGGACTTGAGACAGCCCGTTTGGCGGAATTACATCCAAGGCGCGGGCATGTCTTTTCAAAAGATTTCTGCGCTGTCCATGCCCTGACACCCCCTCCTTTCAAAATAAGAGCGCGATTTTAAATTAAAGACTTGTAAAATATTTTTTTGTGGCGTGGAATAAGTTGGATATTTTTTGAGTCGCTTTTGTCACAATGGGGGTGTACTGTCACTTCGTTATGGCAATTACCACGAAACGTACCCGATTCTCCCGTCGCCTTCCTGACCATGTCACCGATGAGCTTTGCAATGTCCTTTCCGAAAAAAAGGTGTTCGGCTTTAACGATCTTTTCGAACGTGTTTTCGCAAATCTCAAATTGCGCAACGCAGTCAGCGGTGGCGAAGAAATGCTTCGCCTGCGCGCTTACGAAAAACTCCAAAACCTCGTGACCCGCGGCTTGGTTGAAAAGCTCGGCAAGGAATATAAGGGAACCGCCCGCGTGCATGAAGCATCGAGCGCCTACGCAGCCGCACAGGAAGCGGCCGCACAGGAGGAGGCTTGATCGCCGCCGGTTCTTTTGAAAGAACCCGCGCCTTCATCAGGCGCGGGTTTTTTTTCTACCTATTTCCGGCATCGCCCGCTAAGAGTGCCGCGTCAGCCCTCTGATTTATGCCACAAGATTACCTTCCCGTTCTTTTCCAAGTCCTGATTGCACTCGGTTTCGCCGTCTCGACGCTTTCCCTGAGTATCGTTTTCGGTCGCTCCGGAAAGCGCAACGCCATCAAGGACAGCGCCTACGAATGCGGCATGTTGCCGATCGGCGAAGGCGCTCCCAGATTCTCGGTGAAATTCTATCTGGTGGCGATGCTGTTCGTGATTTTCGACATCGAGGTCGTTTTCATGTATCCATGGGCCGTCCAATTCCGCGACCTCGCCGCCCAGGGTCCCACCGCCCTCGCGAGCATGGCGGGCTTTGCCGGAATTCTGGTTTTCGCCTATGTTTACGCGCTGAAAAAGGGCGCGCTGAACTGGAAGTCTTGAGTCGCGGCCACTGATTCCGATCTTCGGCTTTCCCGTCGAGGTTTCGCAAATTTGCGGGGAAATCCTGCGTGGTTGGCATGAAACGGGACAAAATCCCGCTGGCTTCTCGCGCAATTTCTGCGGCGCGGCGTAACAGTTCGGTCAGATTGCCCCGGGCGGCTGTGGGCGTGGGGGTCCGCAGGCTCATTTCAGAACATGAGCCGCATTTCCGTCGCAAATTTGATTTTCCTTTGCGCCTTTGCGGTAAGCTTTTCCTCCGTCACAATCCCCCGCATGTCCGCCCCGATCAGCCGCAAGAACCTCCCCGAAAACCCCACCCCGGACGACATCCTCAACGCCTTCCTCGACTACCTCACCGCCACTGGCACCGAGCCCTACGACCACCAGGAAGAAGCCATTCTCGAGCTTTTCGCCGGCAACAACGTCATCCTCAACACCCCCACCGGCTC
>CAMCUY010000086.1 GCA_945879075.1 Akkermansia muciniphila
CGAGCGCCAGCTCCTCCGGCGATGGTTCAAGGGCACGCCGGGGATCGGCTGGCGGCTGGGTATCGAGATGGACGAACAGGGCGTGACGCTCGTCACACAACTCGCCCACAAGCACGCCCACAGCCTCTCCCGAGCAAACGATTGGCGACGGCTTCATGCCGAACGGTCGGAACAGGTCGGCGGCAATGCTCAAGGCCGCCTTGGTTTCGTCGAGGAGAGGACTGCGATACGTCGTTTGATTCCGGTTCTGGTCTATTCTTTGATTCACTCATGATCAGTATCAAGCCACGGCCTCTTGCAGCACTTCGGGATGTTTGAGTGCGTTGGCGATGAGCATGCGGGCCGCCCCGGATGGCTTGCGCTTCTTCTGCTCCCAACTGCGGAGGGTGCGGAGGCGGAGCGGGTGGCGGAGGAAGCGCGGAAATTGGCAGGTGGGGCGCCGTTTTGAAATGGAGTCGAGGACTTCAGTCCGAACGGGTTTGGAATCGAAGACGGACTGAAGTCCTAGACTACGGTTGAAGAAGACGAGTCGGTGGAAAGCTCGCTGTTTTAGAGCCGGATGATCAGGCCGCCGGTTGCACTTCCATGTCGATGCGGTGACCAAGTGCGATCCGGACGCGCTGCATTTCGTAGTGAAGCTGGAGCCGCATCCAGAAACCCTCTTCCATGCCGAAGAAGCGGGACAAGCGGAGGTCGTATTCCGGCGTGCAACGGCGGCGACCGGACTTCATTTCGGAGAGGTGGGAGGCAAGGATGCCGGTGGCCTTGGCGATGTCTTTTTGAGTGGACGGCCACTCATCAAGGGTCTCGCGAAGTGTCTCGGCAAAGGCGTTGGGAAGAGGCATGGTTTTCATGGGAGGTCAGTGGTAATCGGTGATTTGGACTTGGTGGGCGTGATTGTCTTTCCAGACAAAAATGAGAATCACTGCAAGTGGAAATCTCAAATTGGACTCCGGCCAGTTCCCTTACTCATTCAATACCCCTGCAAGTCGAGCTGATCGCCGCTGAGGATCTTCACGCGTTTCCCCATCTTCTTCTGGATGACTTTGAAATGGTCCATTTCCTCGGGGCTGATCAGGGAGATCGCATCACCGGGATTTTCCGCGCGGCCGGTGCGGCCGATGCGGTGGACGTAGTCCTTGGGCGAGCGGGGCAGCTCGTAGTTGATCACGCAGGGCAGGAACTCGATGTCGATGCCGCGGGCTAGCAGGTCGGTGGCGACGAGGACGCGCAGCTCGCCGGCCTTGAATTGCCGCAGGGTGTCGCGCCGGGTTTGCTGGCTGAGTTTGGAATGCACCGAGGCCGCGTGGATCTTGTTTTTAAGGAGTTTGTTCACGATGCCATCCGCCTTGATGGTGGAGGACGCGAAGACGAGGACTTGTTTCAAATCCCCGTGCTTGATCAGGTAGCGGAGCAAGGGGCCTTTCTTCTCCTCGGAAACCAGATAGGCGAGCTGGTGGATCAAATCGATTTCGTCCACCTCAGCGGCGATCTTGATGACCTGCGGATTCCTCAAAACCACCTGCTGGACCCGGCTCAGATCATCGCCGAGCGTGGCGGAGAATAACAGGTTCTGACGCTTGAGCGGGAGCAGGGTGAGGATGCGGTCCACCTCTTCCTTGAAGCCGAGGTTCAGCATCTTGTCCGCCTCGTCGAGCACCAGCGTGCCGATGGAGGAAAGCCGCACGGCGTTTTTCTCCACCAGTTCCAACAACCGGCCCGGAGTCGCGACCACGATGTCCGCCTTGCCGACGGCCTGCATCTGCGGGTTGATCGAAACGCCGCCGGACACCGCGAGGCAGGTTACGCGACCGGTCAGGAACGGGATGAAGGTTTGGAAAACCTGTTGGACCTGGTCCGCTAGTTCGCGCGTCGGCACCAGCACGAGCACCGTGGGTTCGCGATACGATGAGACCGTGGCGGCCTGCAGGTTATGCAGAATCGGCAGCACGTAGCCGGCGGTTTTTCCCGAGCCGGTTTTGGCAATCCCGAGCACGTCCTTTTTCCCGATCACCGCGGGGATCACTTCTCTCTGAATGGGAGTCGGCTCGGAATAACCCTCCGCATTTAGAGCATTGAGCAATGCGGGAGCGAGGCCGAGCGAGTTGAAAGACATGGCGGAAAGGCTGGTGACTCGAGGAAATCCTGGCGAGTCTGTATTTAATCAGCGACCCCAGATTCGCAAACTCGACCGCGGGACCAATGTCCGCATCGCCTCCGTAGAATTCATACTGCACAGGGTTGTCGGTAGCAGACTCATAGATGTCTACATATCACTTGCCCTGAATACGCAGGTCATACGTTCCAATCGAGCGCAATCGAATACTCTCAGAGTGCGGCCCCTTGAATCCAAAATCCTCACAGAGATTCATCACCTTATCTCTGAAAATGGCGGAACGCTCGGTGTCAAAACGGGTGGCTTCAATCCGATTGACACCGCACGCGCTGCGATTGCGTTTCCGAGTCATCGGACGCGGTTGCCGCGTCAAGCGTGCTGGAATTCCTCCTGGAATTTCTGTCGCGGACTTTTCGGGATCTCCTGAGTCCGTTGATGTCGAGCCACTTGTGGCGTGACTCCTTAACAAGGGTCGGGCTGGCGGGATTCGAACCCACGACCCCCTGCCCCCCAGGCAGGTGCGCTACCAGACTGCGCTACAGCCCGTTCCTCGAACGGAGTGGGAAGCAAACAGGGGAAATGCGGATTGGCAAGCACGGAAAATCATGACATTTCACGCACATGAATCGCATCAAGACCGCCATCGTCGGAGCCAGCGGCTATACCGGGATGGAATTGCTCCGCCTGCTGCTCGTTCATCCGGGCGTGGAACTGGTTGCCGCCACTTCGCGTCACGAGGCGGGAAAATCGCTGGCGGCAGTGTTTCCCCGTTTCCGCAAGGCGGTAGGCGCGGAGCTCGCGTTCATCGAGCCGGACCCGGACGCCATCGCGGCGACCGGGGCGCAGGTGGCGTTCCTCGCGCTGCCGCACGGAGTCGCCGCGGAAATCGCCCGCGCCCTGCTGGAGCGCGGGCTCAAAGTGATCGACCTGAGCGCGGATTTCCGCCTGCGCGACGCCGCGGTTTACCGGGAATTTTACGGAGCGCCGCACCCCGCGCCGGACTTGCTGGCGGAGGCGGTTTACGGCTTGCCGGAGATCCGCACGCCGGAAATCCAGGCGGCGCGTTTGATCGCCGCGCCGGGTTGTTACCCGACGAGCATCCTGCTGCCGCTGCTGCCGTTGTTGCGTGAAAATCTCATCGACCCCGACACCATCGTCGCCAACTCGATGAGCGGTGTCAGCGGGGCCGGCCGCAAGGCCGACCTCAGCCTGCTGTTTTGCGAGTGCAACGAAAGCGCCCGCGCCTATGGCGTGCCCAAGCATCGCCATCTTTCGGAAATCGAGCAGGAACTCAGCCTCGCCGCCGGGGAAAAAGTCACCATCACCTTCATCCCGCACTTGATCCCGGTGAACTCGGGCATCGTCACCACCACCACCGCCAAGCTCCGCGACGGCGCGTCGCCGGACGCCGTCGGCGCGGCGCTTGAAAGCGCGTATTCCGGCTCGAATTTCGTCCGTCTCCTCGGCCGCGGCGGCTGCGCGGACACCAAAAACGTCACCCGCACCAACTTCATCGACATCGGCTGGCAGCACGACCCGCGCACCGGCCGGGTCATCCTGATGAGCGCCGAGGACAACTTGGGAAAAGGCGCGGGCGGGCAAGCTGTGCAGTGTTTCAACCTGATGTTCGGTTTGAACCCGATTGATGGATTGCAAAATTTCTAGGTGCTGCCCAGTCTCCGCCGCTGTTTCCCTTCTTCCCTCATGGACTTCCCATTTTCCCGCATCAAAGGCGGCGTCGGCGCGCCTCAAGGATTCCTCACCAGCGCCGTGAGCTGCGGCATCAAGAATCCTGATAGCCAGCGGCTCGACCTCGCGCTCATCTACTCAGAGAAACCCTGCAGCTCGGCCGGCACCTTCACGACTAACCGGGTGAAAGCCGCGCCGGTCCGCGTCTCCCAGACCCACCTCCGCAAGGGCGAGCTGCGCGCCATCATCGCAAACTCCGGCAATGCCAACGCCTGCACCGGCTTGCAAGGCATTCGCGACGCCAACTCGATGTGCGACGCAGTGGCCAAGCCGCTCAAACTCAAGCGCTCGGAAATCGGCGTCGCCTCCACCGGCGTCATCGGCTTGCCGATGCCGATGATGCGCTTCGAGCCGAAATACGACGCGCTCATCGACTGCCTCGGCCCGAAAAACGGCTCCAACGTCGCCGCCGCCATTATCACCAGCGACACCCACGCCAAGGAAATCGCGATCTCCTTCGATCTCGGCGAGCACCGCGTGCGCCTCGGTGGCTGCGTGAAAGGCGCCGGCATGATCTCCCCGAGCATGGCCACCATGCTTTGTTTCATCACCACGGATGCTAACATTTCCTCCGAGTGCCTCCGCAAAGGCGTGCTCGAGTGCGTTGAAGAAAGCTTCAACCGCATCACCATCGACGGCGACATGTCCACCAACGACACGGTTATCGTCCTCGCCAACGGCGCGTCGGGAATGCCGTCCATCCGCCGCAACAGCGCCAGCTGCAAGCAGTTCCGCAGCGCCCTACGTTGGCTGATGCTCGAACTTGCCAAAGCCGTCGTCCGCGACGGCGAGCGCGTCACGAAATTCGTCACCGTGAAAGTCGAAGGCGCGCGCACCTATCTGGATGCGAAAAAAGTCGCCGAAGCTGTCTGCAAGTCCGCTTTGGTGAAATCCTCGTGGAACGGCGGCGATCCGAACTGGGGCCGCATCATCCATGCCGTCGGCTACTCGGGCGCCCGCATCCGCGAGGAACTCGTCGATATTCACATCGGCGGCAAGGCGGCCTGCATCGGCGGCCTGCAGGCAGAGACGCCGATGGACCAGTTACGCGAAGCGGTCTCCCATCCCGAGTTTGAAATCGTCATCAACCTCAACCAAGGCGACGCGGACTATGTCATGTATTCCAGCGATCTATCCCCCGAATACATCGATTTCAACCGTTCCGAATACGCCTATTGGAAACAAGCCCGCAAGGACGGCTTGGTCTGACGTGACATAGCCGCCGGCACGATGAGCGTTGGCACGGTGGCCTTGCGGGCCAGCCCTTCCGCGACGCTGCCGAGAAGCAGGGCGGCGATGGCCCCGTGGCCATGCGAGCCCACTACGACGAAATCCGCGCCGCCCTCCTTGACGCGCTCTAGCAGCGAGTAGAGCGGACTGCCCACGGCCATCCGGGAGGTCGCCTTGGGCCGGTCCACGCGGACGGCGGCGAGGAGTTCCTCCAACTTGAGAACCGCCCGGCGTTTTGACTCCTCTTGGAAGGCGTTCATCGCCGGAAACTCATCCGGCGTGAACCCGTAAGCGGTGTAACTCGGCTCCGGCTCGATGACATGGAACAATTCCAAGTCCGCGCCAAAGGATTTGGCCAGCTCGGTGGCGATCTTGACCACTCCGGGAGTGGCGTCGGAGAAATCAACGGCGGCGACGATGTTTCTCATGGCATTCCATCTATATCACCGGCGGCCGGCTGGTGTAAACACGCATCCTTCCCGTTTGATCTCACGGCCGCATTGAATAGAAGACGGACTGAAGTCCTGGACTACGTTTGAAGATTTCACATGGAATGGGGGATTTTGGTGGATTACCGCTCGAGAGGAGGCCGCCCGAGAAAAAAACCTCGTCATTTTGGCACTCATTCGCAGACATTTCGGCGTGATCCATCCTACCGCCATCGTTTCACCGCTCGCCTCGCTCGGGCGGAATGTCCGCATCGGGCCGTTTTGCATCGTCGGCGCGAACGTCGAGCTCGGCGATGACTGCGTGCTGCACTCGCACGTCGTCCTCGAAGGGCATTCGAAATTCGGCCGCGGCAACGAGTTTTGCCCCTTCGCCGCGATCGGCGGCAAGACCCAGGATTTGAAATACGTGGGCGATCCGACCTATTTGGAAGTCGGAGATCACAATGTCTTCCGGGAAAACTGCACCGTCCACCGCGGCACCCACGAGAGCCTGCCGACGCGGATCGGCTCGCACAACCTGCTGCTCTGCTACTCGCACGTCGCGCACGATTGCCAGCTCGGCGACCACATCATCCTCTCGAATTCCGTCGGTCTGGCCGGCCACATCACGGTGGAGGATTACGCGATCGTCTCCGGGGTGGCGGCGGTGCATCAGTTCTGCCGGATCGGAAAACACTCGATCATCGGCGGCTGTTCGAAGGTAGTGCAGGACGTGCCGCCGTTCATGATCGTCGATGGAAATCCGGCGACCACCCGCGGGCTCAACATCATCGGCCTGCAGCGCCGGGGCTTCGCCGAGGACGACATCAAGGCGCTCAAGTCCGCTTACAAAAAGCTGTTCCTTAAAAAGGACGGCAACCTCGCCACCTCGATCAGCTCGCTCAAAGCGACCCACGCCGCGGACACGCCGCAGGTCGCGTATTTGCTCCAATTCATCGAAGGCTCCGAACGCGGCGTGACGCGATAGAGAGAGGTGCGGAGTCCGCTTTCGACAAATCCATTTGCGGCGCTACATTCCGCCTCGTTCGCAACTCGTGCGCTGACCTTAAATTTTTTCCCATCATGCATCCGACTTCGCTCTCGAAATACCGGCCCTTTCCGGCCGTTTCCCTGCCCGACCGCACTTGGCCGGACCAGACGTTGACGCGCGCGCCCGTGTGGTGCTCCGTCGATCTGCGTGACGGCAACCAGGCGCTGCCGCAGCCGATGTCGATCGAGGAGAAGCTCGATTTCTTCGACCTGCTCGTGCGGGTGGGCTTCAAGCAAATCGAGGTCGGTTTCCCGTCCGCCGCGGACACGGAGTTCAATTTTCTGCGCCGCTTGATCGATGAAAACCGCATCCCGGAGGACGTCACGATCCAGGTGCTCGTCCAAACCCGCGAGCCGCTGATCCGCCGGACTTTCGAGGCCATCGACGGCGCGAAGCGGGCGATCGTCCACATTTACAACTCGACCTCGCCGCTTCAGCGCCGGGTGACGTTCGGCGACGCGTCGCGCGAATCGATCAAACAGATCGCCATCGACGGCGCGGAGCTGGTGAAAAAACTCGTGCCGACCATCCCGCGCACCGAGGTGGTTTTGCAATATTCGCCCGAGTCGTTTTCCGACACCGAGCTGGATTTCGCCCTGGAGTGCTGCAACGCGGTGATCGACGTCTGGCAGCCGACGCCGGAGAAGAAAATGATCATCAACCTGCCGGACACCGTCCAGTGGACCACGCCTAACATCCACGCCGACATGATCGAGTGGATGTGCCGGAATTTGGCGAAGCGGGATTCGGTGCTCGTTTCGCTGCACACCCACAACGACCGCGGCACCGGCGTGGCCGCCACCGAGCTCGGCCTGATGGCCGGCGCGGACCGCGTGGAAGGCACGCTTTTCGGCAACGGCGAGCGCACCGGAAATCTCGACATCGTCACCGTCGCGCTGAACCTGAACAGCCACGGCGTGGAGACGGGACTGGATTTCTCCGACCTGCAATCAATCCGCACGGTTTACGAGCGGGTGACGCGGCTGAGCGTGCCCGAGCGCCAGCCGTATGCGGGCGAGCTCGTTTTCACCGCGTTCTCCGGCTCGCACCAGGACGCGATTAAAAAAGGCCTCGACCGCCGCACTCGCGAGCTCGCCGCGGACGCGTCGACCCCGTGGGGCGTGCCGTATCTCACCATCGATCCGCAGGACATCGGCCGCTCTTACGAGGCGATCATCCGCATCAATTCGCAGTCGGGAAAAGGCGGCGTCGCCTATGTGCTCGACCGCGAGCACGGCTTCGATTTGCCCAAGTCGATGCACCCGCAAGTCGGCAAGCGCATTTACGACCTCGCCGACGAGCGCGGCCGCGAGCTTTCTGCCGATGAAATCCGCGAGGCGTTCTTCGAGGAGTTCGTGAACATTTCCACACCGCTCGATCTCATCGATTACGAGCTCATCCACCAAACCGGCGAGCGCGGCTTGGTGCAGTGCAAGGCGAGCATCCTCATCGAGGGCGAAAAGAAAGCCATCGAAGGCTTCGGCAACGGCCCGATCAACGCCATCGTCCACGCGCTGGAAGGGGCCGGGCTCAAGGATTTCAAGGTCACCGACTACCGCTCGCACGCGGTGCGCGGAGGCTCGGATGCGAGTGCCGCGGCTGACGTCCAGGTCCAGCACGACGCCGGCCGCCGGTTGTG
>CAMCUY010000087.1 GCA_945879075.1 Akkermansia muciniphila
TCCGCGTCCGCCATCTCGCCCGGGCCATTGACGATGCAGCCCATCACGGCGATCCGCACGCCCTTGAGATGGCCGGTGGCTTCGCGGATTTTCTGGGTCGTGTGCTGGAGGTTAAAAAGCGTGCGGCCGCAGCTCGGGCAGGCGACGTAATCGGTTTTGAAAATGCGGGTGCCGGCGGCTTGCAGGATGTTATAGGCGAGCCGCAGAGATTGGCCGGGCGCGGTTTCTCCTCTCACCAGGATCGCGTCGCCGATGCCGTCACAAAGCAGCGAGCCGATGTTCCGCGCGGCGGGCAGCAGCGCGGCGATGAAATCCGTCTCGCCGGTCGGCGGGTGGAGCGTGTCTTTCAGCAAGATCGGATGCCGCGGATCAACGCGGAAGGCGAGCTGGCGGAAAGCGTGGATGACTTCCAGATCCAGCCCGTCCGCCACGCTAACAAGCTTTGGCTCGGTCTCCGAGTTGAGCGCGGAAATCGCCGCTTCGTCGCGCGGGTCGATTTCCACGACGCCGGATTTTTCGAGGATGATCTCCGGTTTGAAATCGCCCATTCCGGCGATTTTATGGGCCAGCGCGTTCCAGCGTTCCTGGGTGGTGAAGACGCGCACGGTCTTCTCCCCGCCGAGCTCGTGGCCCATGATCGTGAGCACGGCACTCGCGCGGCGCTCGTAGGAAAACGGATCGTAAGAAGGCGCAAAAGTGGTTGGGACTTCCAGTCCCAACTGCCTTATGGCTGGGACTGGAAGTCCCAGCCACCGACTCCCAGTCCATTCCCCGGACGCCCACCCTTTCCTCGGATTCGCGAGGATATAATTCACCTGATGCTTCAAATCCTCCCCATCCCGGACGATGTGGTCGTAATACTCCTCCTGCCAGAACGTTCCGGATTTTCCGAGCATCCGGTTCGCCTGCGTGGCTGAGTGCGTTTTCCATGACTGGATGATTTTCTCCAGTTCATGTCCTTCGCGCGGGGTGAGCAGAACATGAACGTGGTTTGGCATGACGGACCATGCCAGCAGGTCGTAGCGGTCGCTTTCGAAGTGTTTCAACGCTTTCTCTACCATGGCGGCGATCGCAGCGTCGGCCAACGGGCGAGGCCCCTCCGCCGCGTGGAGGGCGGGCTCGATCACCGATTCCGTGAGCGCGCGGATTTCCTCGCGGAGTCGTTGTAGCGACTCACCGGGATCGGCGAGTTGTCTCCCGCGGTCAATCCGCTCGAGAAGGAGGGATTTTTCCCGCTCGTATTCCAGGAGCACGGAGGCGGGCAGCGAGTCTTTGGTGCGGAAAGTGACGGCGTAGGTCGCGCCTGAAATCCGCCAGTGCGGAAGGTAGGTGGAGGTGCGTTTTTCGAGTTTCGACCAATCCGGGCGGATGGTGTGGGCCAATGTGTTCAGAGCGGGTTGGGACTGGAAGTCCCAGCCACTATCAACTTTGCTGCGCTCGTTGAAAGGAGCTGCCAGCGCCTGCGCGACCGGGATTTCGTAAATCGCGTCTTCGGTGAGCGAGACGCGGATGGTGTCGCCGATGCCGTCAGCTAACAACGAGCCGATGCCGATGGCGCTCTTGATCCGGCCGTCCTCGCCGTCGCCGGCCTCGGTCACGCCGAGGTGGATTGGATAGTTCCAGTCCGGGCCCTCCGCGTCGAGCCGGGCGACGAGCAGGCGATAGGCCTCGATCATCACCTTCGGGTTGGACGCCTTCATCGAGAAGACGAAATTGTGATAGTCATTTTCCCGCGCCAAACGGGCGAATTCCAGCGCGCTCTCGCACATCCCGAGCGGCGTGTCGCCGTAGCGGTTCATGATGCGGTCGGATAGCGAGCCGTGGTTCGTACCGATGCGCATCGCCCGGCCGAGGTCCTTACAAAGCGCCACCAGCGGCGTGAATTGCTCGCGGATGCGTTCGAGTTCCTCGGCGTATTGGTCATCGCTGTATTCGCGGATCTCGAACTTTTTCTTATCCACGAAGTTGCCCGGATTGACCCGGACTTTTTCCACCCACTTCGCGGCTTCGAGCGCGGCGTCGGGTTTGAAATGGATGTCCGCCACCAGCGGCACCTGGCAGCCCGCCGCGCGCACTTCGCGGGCGATGTTTTCCAGGTTCGCGGCGTAAATTTTCGTCTGCGCGGTGATCCGCACGATTTCGCAACCGGCCTCCGCCAGACCCAGCACCTCCGCGACGCAGGCCGCGGTGTCGCGTGTGTCGGAAGTGATCATCGACTGCACGCGGATCGGGTTGTCGCCGCCGACCCCGACATTTCCCACCATCACCTCGCGGGTGATCCGGCGGGAGTATTGGAGCAAGTCCGGGCAGTAGCGCAGGGGTGCGGGCGAATTCATTTCTGCTCGGGATATAAACGAGAAATCCCCCCCCGGCAACGGTTGCGTTCGCCCGCAAAAATCCCTCGCCCGCCCGCCGATCGCGTGCGAAAGTCACCGTCATGGCCGATTCCGACCCCGAGGTTCTCAGGTATTCCGTAGAAAAATCCACCCTCGGCCTGGTGCTCGCCGCATCTTCGGAAAAGGGCGTCCGCGCCATTCTGCTGGGCGATGACCGGGAGCGGCTAGTCACCGAACTGCAGCGGAGATTTCCCAAAGCCCGGCTGACTCGCGGCGATGACCACCTCGCGGAAATCATCGCCTGCGTGGAAAATCCGAAGCTCAAGCCCGCCCTCCCGCTCGACGTCCGCGGCACCGCTTTCCAACAACGCGTCTGGCAGGCGCTGCGCGAAATCCCCGCCGGCTCGACCTTGAGCTACGCGCAAGTTGCCGAGAAAATCGGCAGTCCCAAGTCCGTGCGTGCCGTCGCCGGGGTCTGCGCCGCGAACGCCATCGCCGTCGCGATCCCGTGCCACCGCGTGGTCCGCAGCGACGGAAATCTCTCCGGCTACCGTTGGGGTGTGGAGCGCAAACGCGCGCTCTTGGATCGGGAGGCAGGGTCCCTACATTAGGGAAATAGAGGGGATTTTTGACCACTGATTTCACTGATTACTCTGATTTTTCAGAACAGAAGTTGGAAATCGTCACTGGCGAACGAGTCTCAACTCAAGAATTCCTGAGTTTTTCATCCTAAATCAATCAGTGAAATCAGTGGTCCCTCTCTCCGTTTCGGAACCAAATCTCCCTAATGTCGGGACCTTGGATCGGGAGGGCGGAAAATCGTTGTGAATCCATGAGTGGCATTTTAATGTCACTGCATGAGAACGGAATTGGTGACCACGCTGAAGAGGAGAGCCACCGAGTTGATCGCGCGGATCGCCGATGAAAAGGAGCCGGTTTTGATCACTCAACACGGCTTGGCCGCCGCCTATCTGGTGGACGTATCGACCTATGAGGCGATGCAGTCGCGAATCGGGCTGCTTGAGGGCATCGCGAAGGGCGAAAAGGCGATTCAGGAAGGACGGACGGTGACCCATGATGAAGCGAAAACCCGAATGTCGCGATGGCTCGATTGATCTGGTCGGAACCCGCCCTTCAGGATCTTGAACAGATCGCGGATTATATCGCCCTTGACGATCCATCCGCCGCGCGCCGTTTGATCCGCAAGGTTTTTGCCAAGGCCGAACTGCTGCAGGGATTTCCGGAGATGTGTCCAGTCCCTCACGACCTGCCGGACTCCCGCTACAGGCATCTCGTTGTCGGCCCGTTGCGAATTTTTTATCGTCTGGAAGGTGATCTCGTTTTGATCGTTTATGTGATGAGAAGCGAGCGGCTTTTGAAATCCTCGGACCTTGAAAACCGTGATCCGTAAGTCGATGGTGCATTGATAACCACCGAGCCTCGAAATGATGATGGACCTCTTCGGCCACGACCCCGCCGCCAACCTGCTGCCCCGCGACGGCACGGTGAACTACCACGGCCCGATCCTCAGCCCGGCCGACACGCGGCGCTACTATGAGACGCTGCTCCGGGAAATCCCTTGGAAAAACGACGAGGCCGTCATTTTCGGCAAGCACATCGTCACCGCCCGCAAGGTCGCTTGGTATGGCGATTCGAATTTCTCCTACACCTACTCCGGCACCACCAAGCACGCCCTTGCCTGGACTCAGGAACTCGCCGCGCTCAAGTCGCTCGTCGAGCAGCTCACCGGCAGCACCTTCAACTCCTGCCTGCTCAATCTCTATCACGACGGCAACGAGGGCATGGCCTGGCACAGCGACGACGAGAAATCGCTCGGCAAGGACAGCACCATCGCCTCCGTCAGTTTTGGCGCGGAACGGGAATTCCGCCTCAAGCACAAGCGCGGGGAGGACAAGATTTCCGTGCTGCTGGAGAGCGGCAGCCTGCTCGTCATGAAGGGCAGCACCCAGAGCCACTGGCTCCACTGCGTCCCAAAATCCAAGAAAATCAAAGCCCCGCGGATCAACCTGACCTTCCGGTCGATGCTCCGGCAATGAGTCCAAGGTTCCCAAGCTTCCGCGAAACTGGCCACCCGCAAGGCTTTACACCGCCCCCGGCCCTCCTGCATCTTCGTGCCCCTTTCCAATAAGGGGCTGTGGCGTCTCGCCGCAGTTCTTCCCAGCCCACGACCATGACTTCCGCCGAGATCCGCCAAAGCTTCCTCGATTTCTTCTCAGAAAAACAGCACACCATCGTGCCCTCCGCCTCGCTGCTCCCGCAGTCGCCCGGCCTGCTGTTCACGAATGCCGGGATGAATCCGTTCGTCCCCTATTTCCTCGGCGTCGAAAAAGCTCCCTACTCGCCACCGCGCGCCGCCGACACCCAGAAGTGCATCCGCGCCGGCGGCAAACACAACGACCTCGAGGACGTCGGCTACGACACCTATCACCACACGTTCTTCGAAATGCTCGGGAACTGGTCGTTCGGAAACTATTTCAAAAAGGAAGCCATCGCCTGGGCGTGGGAGCTCGTCGTCGAGCGTTGGGGCCTCCCCGCCCACCGCCTCTACGCGTCCGTTTATGCGCCGAAAGAAGGCGATCCCGGCAATTTCGACCAGGAAGCCTACGACATTTGGGCCGCCCTCTTCGTTTCCAAAGGCTGCGACCCCGCCGTGCAAATCGTCCACGGCAACGTGAAGGACAACTTCTGGATGATGGGCGAAACCGGCCCTTGCGGCCCCTGCTCCGAACTCCACGTCGACCTAACACCCGAAGGCAACCCCGTCACCGGCCGCAATCTCGTCAACAACGACTCCGACCTCTGCATCGAGATCTGGAACCTCGTCTTCATCCAATACAACGCCGAGGCCGACGGCACGTTCCGCGAGCTCCCCGCGAAACACGTCGATACCGGCATGGGCTTCGAGCGCGCCTGCTCCATCATCCAGAATACCAACGGCTTCACCGACTTCTCCAAGAAGCCTAGCAACTACGCCACCGACGTCTTCCAGCCCCTCTTCCGCAAGCTCGAAGCACTCAGCGGAAAAACTTATTCGAACATCTACCCCGAGCTCGGCGCCGACCGTTCCCTCTTCAACGAGGAACTGAAAACCGCGATCGCCGTCCGCGTCATCGCCGACCACCTGCGGACACTGTCATTCTCCATCGCCGACGGCATCATGCCCGGCAATAACGGCCGCAACTACGTCCTCCGCCGCATCCTCCGCCGCGCCGTTAGGTATGGCCGCCAACTCGGTTTCTCCGGAGAAAAGCCGTTCTTCGGCGCGCTGGTGGCAACACTTGTCGCCGAGATGGGCGGAGTGTTCCCCGAGCTGAAAAACCGTCAGGATGTCGTCCGCCAAACGCTTGAGCAGGAAGAAGCGAGCTTCAACCAGACACTGGATCGAGGGTTGAAAAGCTTCGAAGAAGCGATCGGGGAGCACACGCGCCCTCGCGTGTCATCTGAGGCGCCCTCGCCTCAGATTAGCCCGAATTCACCCCAAACCTCCGAACCCACCTACACCCGCCGCAACCTCCCCCACTTCGAGCGCCCGTGGGGGAAATACATGGTTACCTTCACCACCCGGGACCGCGACATCCTCAGCGACGCCGAGCGCAGCATCGTGCTCGACTCCATCCTCCACTCACGCCAGCTCGGTCAAATCCATCTCTATGCCGCGTGCGTCATGCCGGACCACGTCCACCTCCTCATCGAGCCGCAGATCAAATCCTCCGAACCAGATGCCAATCCGGTTTTTTACACGCTCACCGAAATCCTCCAGCCGATCAAATCCGTCACCTCGCATAAAATCCTCAAGGAGCGACGGAGGCTTCTCCAAAACGAAAACATCAAACATCTTTGGGACCAGGAATCATTCGATCGCCTGATTCGCAGCGAGTCGGATCTGATTGAAAAGTATGATTACATCATCGGCAACCCGGTCGATGCCGGCTTGGTGAAACAGGCGAAGGACTATGCGTGGTTGTGGTGTCGCGAGTTTTCAGGTGATTCGGAGCATGTCGGAGACGAGGGCGTCTCCGACAACACGCGAGGGCGCGTGTGCTCCCCGAAGCCCCTCTCCGGAGACGACGCATTCGAGCTCTACGACACCTTTGGCTTCCCCATCGACCTCACAGAACTCCTCTGCGCCGAGCGTGGTCTTAAACTGGACATGCCGCGTTTTGAAAAGCTCATGGAGCAACAACAGGAACGCTCCCGCGCCGCCCGTAAATCCACCATCGTCCGCGCCCTCGACATCTCCACCGAAGCCGTCACCGAGTTCACCGGCTTCGAATCCGATTCCATCGAAGCCACCATCCTCGAAATCCACCCGCAGGAAGACGCGCTTTTCGTCATCACCGACAAGACCGTCTTCTACGCCGAAATGGGCGGACAAGCCGGCGACACCGGCGTGATGGACACCGACGACGACGAATTCGAAATCACTGGCACCCAGCAGATCGGCAAAGCCCGCGCTCACATCATTGCTGCATCCGCTTCCGTGAAAGTCGGCGACAAGGTCACGCTTAAGTTAGAAGTCGCCCGCCGCCGCCCGATCGAGACCCACCACACCGCCACCCACCTTCTCCACTGGGCGCTGCACGAAGTCGTCTCCGCCGACGCCGCGCAGCAAGGTTCCTCCGTCGATGAAAACCGCCTGCGCTTCGACTTCAACAGCGCCGCCGTCACGCCCGAGCAACTCGCCGCGATGGAGGAAAAGGTCAACGCCGCCATCCAGGCCAACGACTCCGTTAGCTGGACCGAAGTCAAACACGCCGACATCAAGAGCCGCGCCGACATCATGCAGTTCTTCGGCGACAAATACGGCGACGTCGTCCGCGTCGTCCAGATCGGCGGCCGGCCTAACCAACTCAACGGCTACTCGCAGGAACTCTGCGGCGGCACCCACGTCCGCCACACCGGCGAGATCGGTCTTTTCAAAATCAAATCCGAAGGCGCCATCGCCTCCGGCGTCCGCCGCATCGAAGCCGTTTGTGGCGAGGCGGCGTGGAACCATCTCAACGAAGTTGCCGAAAAATGGGACCACGAGCTCAAAGCCGCCCGCGCCAAACTCCACGCCGCCAACGAAAAACTCACCGCTCTCGGTGAGGACGCCGTCACCGTGAACGACTTCCCGCACATCATGGGAGCCATGCTCGTCGAACGCGCCGACATCGCCCAGATCAACGCCACCTTCGCCCACGGCCAGCGCACGCTTGAGGAAACCCAAGCCGGCGCCATCGAGGCCGAGAAGCGCATCAAGAAGATCCAATCCTCCCAAGCCGCGGCCCTCGCCGACGAGTCCCTGGCAGAACTCATCGCGTTGGGAAAACCCATCATCGTCGCCTTCGAGTCCGACGCCTCGTTGCTCCAGGAGCTCCAGAACGGCCTCAAGAAAAAGCAATTCGCCGGCCCCGCCCTGCTCGTCGTGGACGACGGCGAGAAACTCCACCTCGCCACCCACTGCGGCCCGGATGCGTTAGCCGCAGGCCTCAAAGCCGGCGACCTCCTCCGCGACCTCGCCGCCCTCGCCGGCGGCAAAGGCGGCGGCAAGCCGGACCAGGCCCGAGGCGCGGCGCCGGATCGCTCCAAGCTCGAAGAAATCAAAGCCGCCGCGAGGGAGAAATTCTAACGACCGCGCTCCCCGGCTCAAAACGGATAGCTCGACCGGCAGGCGTGCTCATCGGTCCATTCCTGGATCATGCGGCGGGAGGCGGCATTGTTAGCATCGAGGGTTTCCAGCATGCTGCGGTGGTGGCGCAGGCTTTCGCGGAGCTCGCGCCTGATGGTCGCCGGGCTGGCGATGGTGCCGTAAAAGGGATCCATGAACCGCCGGAGCGGCCCGTATTGCGGCTCGTGCGGGAGTTGGTGGGTCT
>CAMCUY010000088.1 GCA_945879075.1 Akkermansia muciniphila
GGGTTCTGCGGGTTGCACAGCAGGAAGACCTTGGTTTCCGGAGTGACGGCGTTTTCCATGGCCTCCCAATCAAAACTCCATCGACCATCGACCATCGCGTGGTCCACGGTGATCAGCGAGACATGCGCGTCGTGGTGGACGCCGATGAACGGTGGATAGACCGGGGTGCATGTCATCACCGCGTCGCCAGGTTGGCAGAACGCCCGTGCGGCGAGGGAGAGCGCGGGGACCAGTCCGCCGAGGTGGATGACCTGCTCCACCGGCACGGTCGCACCGCGGCGCTCGCAGAGGTAGTTGATGACGGCCTCGTTCAGGCCCGCGTGCGGCTGGGCGTAGCCGAAGATTCCGTGGTCCACGCGCTGGTGCAGCGCCTCGAGAATCGCGGGGGCGGAGGCGAAGTCCATGTCGGCGACCCAGAACGGATCGAGCTCCGGCCGGCGGTCATACTTGATGCAGCCGGTTCCGCGGCGGTTGATCAGGGGGTCGAAGTCGAAATGCATGCGCCGGAGTTGTGGCGATGCGGCGGGAAAGTTTCAAGCGCCGGGTTTCGGAGGGATTTGATAGGGCTGACGCGCAAAAAGGTTTTCAGGATTTGCGGCTTGGCTGATTCTGCATCTTAATCCGGGCCGGGAATGAAGATTTATGAAAACCCATGGCCGCATGAGGTGCATCGCGTGATCGACATCCTGCGGTGGAAGCTGAGGTGGGGGCCGCAGGAAACGCCCGAACTGCCGGACGCGCCGCAGACGCCGGCCGCTTGGCGCGCGGTGTCGCGGGAGGAAATCGCCACTCCCCCGGATGCCGGCTGGCGGGTGACATGGCTGGGGCATGCGTCGTTCCTGCTGCAGGGCGCGGGCGTTTCGCTGCTGGTTGATCCGGTGTTCTCCGAGTTCTGCGCGCCGCTGCCGTTCCCGAGCCTGCGGCGGAGGGTGCCGCCGCCGTGCATGACGGGCGACTTACCGAGGATCGACGCGGTCCTGCTGACGCACGGGCATTACGACCATCTCGATTTAACGACGCTGCGGCGGATCGGAAAGGGAACGAGGATTTTCATCGCGAAGGGCCACGCGGCCTGGCTGCGCGGCAAGGGATTCACGAACGTCAGTGAACTGGCATGGCACACTAGCGCGGAGATTTTTCCCGGCATCCGGTTGACGGCGACTCCGGCCCAGCATTTCACCGCGAGAACCTTGCTCAACCGGAACCGCGGTCACTGGTGCGGATGGCTGGTGGAAGGCGCGGGTTGCAAGCTCTGGCACGCGGGCGACAGCGGCTACTGCCCGGCATTTTCCGACATCGGCGGGCGCTACGGGCCGATCGATTTCGGGATGATTCCCATTGGTGCCTATCTGCCCCGGCGCATCATGCGCGCGATGCACATGAATCCGCAGGAAGCCGTGCGGGCGTTTCAGGAATCCCGCTGCCGCCGCGCGGTGGCGATGCATTGGGGGACCTTTCAACTCACTGACGAACCGCTGGGCGAGCCGCCGATTCTGTTGGAGAGAGCGCGGCGCGAGCACTCGGTGGCGGCGGGCGATTTCGTGGCGGCGGGTATCGGTGACCACTGGCAGGTGATGCCTGTGGAATCGGCCGGTGCTAACCGAGGTCCAACGGGGTGACGCGTTTGAAGATCGACCAGCCGATTCCCCTCACGAGATACATGGCTGCGAGGACCAGCAGTGCGGGGCCGGTCATGAAAATCACCAGGGCCGAGCCGAACACCGCGCCGCAGAAAAAGCTCAGAACCAGGCATGTCGGCACCATCAGTTTCCAGAAAGCGGTCTGTTGGCCCTTCAGTTTCATGCCGAGATTCGTGCCAAGGTCGGTGAGAAGGCCGGTGATGTGGGTGGTGCGCAGGACCATGCCCCGGTAGTGGGTGGCCAGGGCATTTTGAAGTCCGCAGGCGAAACTCGCCAGGCAGATGGATAGAACCGGCAGCGTTACGAGGCTGAAATGCGCCCCGACGAGGCACAGGCCGATGGCGGTGATCGAGCGGCCGTAAGGCCGTGAGAACTCGATGTTCGGATGATGGATGAAAAATCCGGCGGTCGAAGCGCCCAGCACAAAACTAACCGCCGCGGCGATGAGATGCACCGCCGCGGCGGAAATCCGGCTGTATCCTTCCACCGCATTCATCGCCACCTTCGAGACATCGCCTGTCAGGTGGCTGACGGAGGTGCCAAGCTGGATCAGATAGCAGGCGTTCACCGCCGCACCGAGGAAGGTCAGGCAGCAACCGCCGACAATGACCCACTGCGGTTGGGTGGTATCAGGAAATCGACGATCTCATTTCAAAAAAACGTCAATGCCTTCCGTGCCCGGTGCCCAGTAGTCGATGGACGAAACTTTGCCGTCGGAAAGGGTGAGCACGGTCACCTTGCCGGTCTGCTGCGGGAAGCGGGTGATGAGCGCCTCGTCATCGGCGAGGATGATCTGGTGGTTGTATTTTTTCATCTTCGGCATCGCGAACATCCGGCCGATGCCGGGCATGCCGAAAATGTTCGCCATGTAGACGGCCTTTTTTGATCCGAGGTAATTCTTGCCGAGCTGGGAGAGGACGGCGTTTGCCTTTTTTCCGGTTTCCATGTCGTGGCTGACGAGCAGGAAACGGGTGTCGGCGGGTTTGAAAGCGAATGCATTTTCAAATTGATCCTTCGCTTGGAAGGTGCCGACGGATTGTCCTTTTTCATATGGAGCGGCAATGGCGAGGCCGATTGAAAGGACGGTGGTTGCAAGTGCCATGCCGGCGAGTTTGATGATTTGTGGTTTCATGCTGTGTTTGGTGGATAGAATGATTGGTTTATCTGACTGAGATTGCTTTGCCAAGGTTTCGATCAGCAGCTTCAGGTATGGCAGCGGGTGGGAAACGGACGATGGCGTTGAAATCGAGGGGGGCTTGGGTGATTTCGAAGTTCAGATCCGATGCCTTGCAAATGCCGCGAACCAGACGCAGTCCGAGTCCCAGGCCCGCGGTGGGCTGGCTCTTGGAGTCCAAGTCGTTGTGGACAGCCAGAACCGCTCCGTTGTCTTCAGGGCGGCAGGTAACAAGGATCTTCGATTTCGCGTAACCCACGGCGTTTTCCAATAGACCGTGGAGAGCCTGGCGAAGCAAGTCTGCATCGCCGTGGATGTGGATGTTGTCTGCTAGACCGAGATTCATGGTCAGCCCGCGATCGGCGGCGAGTAACTGGTAGTCCTCGGTCACGTCCCGGACGAGTTCTGACAGTAAGAGTGGAGAGGATACTGCGATCAAGGCGCCTTGCTCCGCTTTGGCCGCCAGCAGTGACCGCTCGACGAACCGCGAGAGCCGGGCCAGTTCGTCCTGTAAGTCCTCTTGGAAAGCGGCTGGAATCCCCGGAGGGGCGTGTTCCAGGCGCATCCTCAGCAGCATCAACGGCGTCCGCAGCTCGTGGGCCACTCGCGCGGAAAACTCCGCCATTTCCTGATACGCCTTGCCCGCCCGGTCCAGCAAGCCGTTCAGATGGCTTGTGAGGTCGGAGATGATCGGGTCCGACTCGGGAATGGTGATGTCGCCGTGCAGTGAATCCACCCGCATGTCGGCAAGCTGGCGGTTGATCTCATGCACGGGCCGCAGCGAGCGGCGGGCGAGCAGCAGCCCGGCACCGAGCGAGAGGCCGATCAGCGGGCCGGCGGTCCACAGCCAGGTTTGCATCAACTCGCCGAGGATGTCCTGGATTTCTTCTTCGGAATAGCTGTTATGAAGCTCCCAGCCCGGGATCTTCGGGTGGGTGCGGTCCCAGCGTCCCTGGCGCAGTTCCTCCTCGAGCTTATGGTAGGCCGTGGACATCATCACGCCGATGAGCAGGATGCAGGACAAGACCACCCAGGTCGCGATGCGGAGGCGGAAACTCATGGTTCGGCCTCTCCTTGCTCGCAGAGCGCGAAACCCGCTCCGCGCTCGGTGTGGATCAGGGGTTTCAATCCGGGTAAATCGATTTTCTTGCGCAGGTAGTTCACATAGACGTTCACCACATTCGAGCCCGGGTCGAAGTATTGATCCCAGACACGCTCGACCAAGCTGGCTTTGGAAACCGGCCTTGGCGAGGCGGTGGCCAGCGTTTCCAAAAGCGCGAACTCGCGGTTGGTGAGGACGATCTGAGTGTCGCCGCGCCGGGCCGTGCGGGTGATCAGATCGATCTCCAGATCGGCGACACGCAATAAATTCGGGGTCTCCGGTTTGTTTCGGCGTTCGGCCGCCCGCAGCCGGGCTAGCAGTTCCTCGGTGGAATACGGTTTGACGAGGTAGTCGTCGGCCCCGGCATCGAGGCCGGCCACCTTGTCGCCGAGCTCGCCGCGGGCGGTGGACAGTAAGAAAGTCGTGCGGCAGCCACCGGCCCGGGCCTCCCGAATGACGCTCACGCCGTCCATGCCCGGCATCGTGATATCGAGGACGCCAGCATTATACGGAGGATGATTTGTCAACAAACTTAAGGCTTCCAGCCCGTCGCCGGTTTGATCGATTTCGTGACCCGCCGCCCGCAGCGCCGCCACCAGATGCTTGCGCAGGCGGACGTCATCTTCGGCCACGAGGATTCGCATGGCGGTAGTCTGCCACGGCGGCGAATCGCTGCAAAGCCTCAAGATTGGTGGGGAAACCTGATCGATTTCAGCGGCTGACATGGATGCGGGAGAAGCGTTTCGGCTGATTGGCGGGGGCATCCGGATCGCGGACTTCCAGGAGGAACGGGGCGTTGGTGACATTGACCCCGGGGACCCAGTGGATGAAATCCGAGCTGAACTCGACGCCTGCAGCGACATCGCTCGGGGCGGGGGACCGTGCTAGGCGCATGGACCAGTAGGATGCGCCGCCGTAATCGCGGAATGCCATCGCCTGGGTGAGTGGCGCATTGCGATAGGCGATGGTCATGCCGAGAGCGTATTCCACAAGATCCGGCCACTGGTCACCGGCGTCCTCATCGAAATCTCCGAAACCTAGGAGACCGGCAAAGCCTGCCTCTCTCTCAACTAACAAAAAACAAGCCGAAAAACACAAAACAAAACACCTTCAGAAAAAGTCATCAGCCACATTTACATAAAAAGATTTGCGCGGCCAGAATAAGGGTGATCGGGAAGTGGACGATCGCGGGGTGAAGCGGATCGTGAAGGTTCATACACTTTTGTTCTCTCAATCAAAGCAGGATACGCGAAGCCGTTTTTGATAAGAAATTTCTTATCAAGTGTGCGGTTGATCGGGGCGCTTTGACTGCGATACTTCAGCATCTCGCCATGAAAAACCGCACGATCATCACGCTTTTCAGCGCTCTATGTTCCGTCACGCTTGCCCAAGCCGCCACGCTGGAGGTGGACAAGGGGCGCAGTCGCATCCAGGTGGACGCTGCGGCGACCGGCCACAAGTTCACCGGGACTTTAAAAGCCTACGAGGCGAGTGTCTCGGGTGACGCGTCGACACTCAGTCCCACCGGCTTCGAGCTGACTTGGAGTTTCAGCGATCTGGACACCGTCGACGCCAAGCGCGATGCGGAGATGCTCAAATGGCTGGGCGGTGGCAAGCCAGCGGGTAGTTTCAAGTTCGTGAAATCCTGGACCGACGCGGTGGGCAAGCAGCAGGGCATGGGAAATCTGACAATCAATGGTGTTTCCAAGTCGGTTTCATTTCCCTTCACGGCTTCGAAAGACGGTGAGTGGGTGACGATCGATGGCAAGGTGTCCATGGACTATCAGAATTTTAAATTGCCCATCATCCGCTCCATGGCGGTCATGACGGTGGATCCGAAACTCGTCGTGCGCTTCCACGTCGTTGGTAAGGTGAAGTGAGGCGGAAGATCATACCGATTTCATATGACTCCGGAATCATGGTGGCGCAGGCGTGCGGGATGTGCGCGGACATTGCTGGTGGGAAGTTTTTCCAACGGCATGGGGCGGATGGACAAGGTGGAGCCGCGGTTGGCTGCCGCGCTGCAGGACATCCTTGCTCGGCCTGGGTCGCTGGTTAGGGCGGTGGTCGCCTATCTTGTTGGCATTGAAATGGGGGTGGCCGAGGAGTCGGCGCGGGCGATGGCATGCGGGATCGAATATCTCCACACCGCTTCCTTGGTTTTCGACGATCTTCCGGCCATGGACGACGCCCGGATGCGCCGTGGCGCGGCTTGTGTGCATGTGATCCATGGCGAGTCCGTGGCCATGTTGGCCGCGCTGGCGATGGTCAACCGCGCCTATTCGATGGTCTGGCAGGGTATCCATCGGGCGGATCCAAAACGCCGCGCCGCAGCGGGTGAGTGGGTGGATGGGCGGCTTGGCATCGGCGGCGTGATTGGCGGGCAGGCGTATGATTTGAGCGGCTGGCGTGGTGAACAAAGTGCTGCGGACGTCTCAGAGGTCGCCGCGCGGAAAACCGGCGACTTGCTGCGGCTCTCGCTGGTCCTTCCCACCATCGTCGGTCGCGGCACGCTGCGGGAAATTCAGATTCTCGACCGCCTCGCGCTGTTGCGCGGGCTTGCCTATCAGGCGGCGGATGATTTAAAGGATGTGATTTCCCCCGAGGATGACTCAGGAAAAACCGGCGGCCGTGATGAAGCGCTGGGTCGTCCGAATCTGGTGGTCGCGGAAGGACTGCCCGCAGCCGTGCGGCGGTTCCGCCGCTTGAGCGATGTGGCTGACCGGTTGCAGGCTGCGTTGCCCGGTTCCGCGGAGCGATGGATGATGTTGGAGATGCTGAAAGTCCCGATGCCGGAAGCGCTGACACTATCGGCTGCGGTTTGATCTTAACAGGAAACGGGAATGAGTCTCTGGCGCATGATCTTCACCAACCTCCGGCGGCATCGGGTCCGCACGGCCATCGGGGCGACGGGTATCGCTCTTGGCGTGGCGACGATGTTGAGCGTGGTGGGTTTGCTAGGCGGGGCGGTTAAGATGTTCGAGCGCATCTTGCGGAGCGACTCGGAGATGGTGGTGTTCGAGAAAAACGTGTCGGACCTGTTTTTCAGCAACGTGCCGGTGGAGATCGTCGCGGAGCTGGAAGCGCAGCCCTTTGTGAAGGACGCGCAGCCGGTGCTTTTCTCGATCATCGCGGCACCTGGCCGGCCGGTGGTCACGTGCTTCGGCATCCAGGCCTCGGATGGTCGGCTGAAGAAGGGCGAGTGGTTGCAGGGAGGCGCGGATGCCTTCAAGGACGATGGAGAGGGCGTGGTGCTCGGCGAACGCGCGGCGGATTTCCTCAATGCCAAGGTCGGCGGGAGCATCGAACTCGGTCAAGGCGTCTATCTGGTAGCGGGTGTGGTGCGGCTGAAAAACGGATTTGAAAATGGCGGCGTCTTCATGCCGTTGCTCAGCTGTCAGAGGGCGTTTCACAAAGAGGGCGTCTGTTCGGTGGTGACCGTGGCGCTTGCCCCCGGCCACGAGTCCGCGGAAGTGAAGGCGTGGATGCCAGAACAGCACCCGAAGCTCACCGCGCTGGAGAACGAGGAATTCAGTCGCAGCTATTCGCAGTTCAAAATCATGAAGACGACCGCCTGGGTGGTCGGCGGTTGCGCGTTCCTGCTCGGAGGGCTGAGCGTGACGAACACGATGATTCTATCGGTTTTCAGCCGGATCAAGGAGATCGCCATCGCGCGGGTCTGTGGATTTTCCCGCCGCCAGGTGGCGATGATGATCTTCGGCGAGTCGCTGCTGGTCTCGGCCATCGGCACGGTTGCGGGCTGGGGCTTGAGCGCGGGCGGGCTGCGGCTGCTCAAGGCGGTGCCGGATTTGCAGGGCTACGTCGAGCCGAACATCGGCTGGCAGGAAGTCGCGGGAGCGATGGCACTCGCCGCTCTAACCGCATTGGCCGGGGCGATGTATCCCGCCTGGTATGCCGCGCGGCTGAAGCCGGCGCAGGCGCTCAGATTTGAATAACGAAAGAAGAAACCATGAACACACAAGTATTGGTGGAAGACGTTTGGAAAAGCTTTGATCGCGGCCGCATCGAGGTGCTCAAGGGCGTGGGCCTGACGGTGCCGAAGGGCGAGATCGTCGCGCTGTGCGGGACTTCCGGCTGCGGCAAGTCCACGCTGCTCAACGTGATTTCCGGGCTGGAGGA
>CAMCUY010000089.1 GCA_945879075.1 Akkermansia muciniphila
CCACCCTCGCCAACATGAGTCTCCGCCTTCACAACGCCAGTGGTTTCACTGTCGGCAGCGAGATCGCCGTGAGCGACAGCGCCGTGGACAACGTCGAACTCGTTTACCAATCCGCGCTGCCGCCCGGCACCTACGCGCTTGTCGTCGAAAGCACCTCATCCACCTCCACGCCTTACGCCCTCGCCTGGCACAGCCTGCCCGCCGTGACCGTCGCCGCGACAATTCCCACCGCCCGCGAAATCGATTCACAAGCCGGGCTCGTCTCCATCACCCGCACCGGCGACACCGCGCTTCCGCTGTTCGTCCCCATCACCGTCGGCGGCAGCGCCATTTCGGGCACGCATTTCCAGACACTCCCCGCCAGCGTCACCCTCGCCGCCGGTCAGGCATCGACCACGCTGCAAATCGTCCCGCTCGCCGACAACCTCGCCCAGGGCGACCGCTACGTCACCGTGGCCATCGCTGCGGATTTCGCCTTGGTCCGCGACGCCGCGCAATCGGCAGCCATCACGATTCAGGACAAACCCTTCGATTCTTGGCGTTTCGCGAATTTTTCAAATTCCGAACTCACCAACCCCGCGATCAGCGCCGAAACGGCCGATCCGGACCGCGACAATTTGGCCAATCTGCTCGAATACGCCCTCGCACTCCACCCCAAGCAAGCCAGCATTTCCCCCGTCGCCACCGGCCAAGCCGACAGCTACCTGACGATCACCAGTGCCAAAAACACCGCCGCCATCGACATTCTTTGGACGGCGGAAGTCACCGCAGATCTGGCGACCTGGCAATCCGTCACGCCCACCCTCGACAACGACAGCAACTTCGCCGCCAGCGATTTCGTCCCCTCGAATCAGGCCGCACAACGGTTCATCCGCCTGAAAATCACCCGTCCATGATCGAAAGACGAAAAAGACATGAACCGTTGCCTGTTCACGCCTTTTTCACGCAAATTCTGTCGCCGGGACATCGCGAGCCTCGCACAAATTCACCCCTCCAATTTCTTGCCCCCGCCCCCCGCGCCGCCTAAAACGACCGCCTGCATGACCCACCTCGAAGCAATCGCCCGCGAAACCGGGATCTCCCTTTCCTCCGTCACCACCACCGCCAAACTGCTTGCCGAGGGCGGCACAGTTCCCTTCCTTTCCCGCTACCGCAAGGAGCAGACCGGCTCGCTTGACGAAGTTCAGATCACCACCATCCGCGACCGGATGCTGCAACTCGCCGAGTTGGATTCCCGCCGCAGTGCGGTCTTGAAGTCGCTCGAAGAGCGCTCGCTCCTCACTCCGGAGCTGAAGAAAAAACTCGAAGCCGCCCTCACCCTCGCCACCGTGGAGGACATTTTTGCGCCGTTCCGCCCGAAGCGCCAAACCCGCGCCACCAAGGCCGTCGAACGCGGCCTCACCCCGCTGGCCGACTTCATTTTCGAAAACCAAACTGCCGATCCCGAGGAGGAAGCCGCGAAATTCATCAACCCGGAAATGGAAGTGCCCACCATCGTCGAAGCGCTGGCCGGAGCCCGCGACATCATTGCCGAGCGAGTCGCCGACGACGCGCCGCTGCGGGGGCGCGTGCGGAAAATCTACGAAGAGGACGCCACGGTTTCCTCGAAAATCATGTATGGAAAAGAAGAGGAGGCGGACGCGCAGAAATTCCGCGACTACTTCGAGTGGAGCGAGCCCTTCAGCAGCATCCCGTCCCACCGCACCCTCGCCATCCGCCGCGGCGAGAAGGAAGGATTCCTGCTGATGCGGGTGGAAGTTCCGCTCGACCGGGTCACCGCCACCGCCCTGCCGGACTGGGTGAAATCCAACGGCCCCGCCGGCAAACACGTCGCCCAAGCCGTGGAAGACGGCTGCAAGCGCCTGCTCATGCCGTCGATGGAAACCGAGGCCCGCCTGATGGCGAAAAAACGCGCCGACGAAACCGCGATCACCGTCTTCGCCGACAATTTCCGCGAACTCCTGCTCGCCTCGCCGCTCGGTGAGAAGCGCTTGTTAGCGATCGACCCCGGCTTCCGCTCCGGTTGCAAGACCGTCGTGCTCGACCGCTCCGGCAAGCTGCTCCACCACACCGTGCTCCACGCCACCGCCGGCTCGCAGAACCAGGCCTATGAAGCCGCCGTCGAAGTGATGGGGCTGATCAAAAAGCACGACATCGAAGCCATCGCCATCGGCAACGGAACCGCCTCGCGCGAAACGGAATCCTTCATCAAAAAACTCAAACTCTCCTCCTCCATCCCCGTCGTGATGGTGAATGAAAGCGGCGCTTCGATCTATTCCGCCTCCGACGTTGCCCGTGAGGAATTCCCTAACGAAGACGTCACCGTCCGCGGCGCCGTTAGCATCGGCCGCCGCCTGATGGATCCGCTCGCCGAGCTGGTGAAGATCGACGCCAAGGCCATCGGCGTCGGCCAATACCAGCACGATGTTGACCAACGCGCGCTCAAGGCCAGTCTCGATGACAGCGTTATTTCCTGCGTGAACGCCGTCGGTGTCGAACTCAACACCGCCTCCAAGCAACTGCTCTCCTACGTCTCCGGGCTCAATTCCTCGCTCGCTGAAAACATCGTCGCCTGGCGCAATGAAAACGGAGCATTCATCTCCCGCGAGCAGTTGAAGAAAGTCCCGCGCCTCGGCGAGAAAGCCTTCGAACAAGCCGCCGGATTCCTCCGCGTCCGTGGTGGCGCGCATCCGCTCGACTCCTCCGCCGTCCACCCGGAACGCTACTCGCTCGTCGAGAAAATGGCGGCCGACGCCGGCTGCAAGGTGGAGGAACTGCTAGGCAACGAAGCCGCACGCAAGAAGATCGATTTGACCAAATACGTCGATGACCAGGTCGGCCTGCCCACGCTCAAGGACATCGTCGCCGAGCTCGCCAAGCCCGGCCGCGACCCGCGGAAACAATTCGAGCTGTTCTCGTTCGTCGAAGGCGTCGAGAAACCGTCCGACCTGCAAATCGGCATGAAACTTCCCGGCATCGTCACCAACGTCACCGCCTTCGGAGCCTTCGTCGATGTCGGCGTCCATCAGGACGGACTCGTTCACGTCAGTCAGTTAGCGGACCATTTCATCCGCGAAGCTTCGGAAGTCGTCAAGGTCGGGCAGAAAGTCCAGGTCACCGTCGTCGAGGTCGATCTCAAGCGGAACCGCATCGCGCTTTCCATGAAGAGCAAAGTGGATCTCGACAACCGCCGCTCCGAGTCGGGTGACCGTGGCCCGCAGCAAAACCGCCCTCGCCCACAAGGGCGGACGCCGGATTTCAAACCCGGCGCCGCCCCCAACAACGACTGGTTCTCCCAAGCCCTCCAAAACGCGAAGAAGAAATAACCGTGCCCCGCCGCTTCCTCATCGCTCCAGACAAGTTCAAAGGCTCGCTCACCGCCCTTGAAGCCGCCGAGGCGATCGCGGCAGGCGTCCGCCGATTAGAGCCGGACGCGGAACTCGACCTCTGCCCGATTTCCGACGGCGGCGAGGGCTTCATGGAGACTTTGATTTCCTCGCTCCACGGGAAATGGATCACCTGTCCCGCCGTCGATGCGCTGGGACGATGCGTCGCAAGCCGTTATGTGTTAGTAGACACGCCCGAAGGCCCCGCGGCGATTCTTGAAATGTCGGAGACCGCTGGATTGTGGCGGCTCGCAACCGACGAGCGCGATCCGGCGCATGCCACGACCCGCGGCGTCGGGATGCAAATCGCCCACGCCGTTTCTGGGTACGCGGTCACGCGCGTCATCCTCGGCCTCGGCGGCAGCGCGACCAACGACGGCGGCTGCGGCATGGCCGCCGCGCTCGGGATCGGCTTCTTCGATGCGGACCACGTCGAAATCGACCCGCTCCCGGCGCATCTGATGCGGCTCCAGCGCGTGGATTTCCAACACCGCATCGCCCTCCCGGAGATCATCGCCGCGTGCGACGTGGACCATCCGCTTCTCGGCCCGCGTGGGGCGACCGCGATTTTCTCCGGACAAAAAGGCGCGGCACCCGAAGACAAAACCGCCCTGGAAACCGCGCTCACCCACCTCGTTTCTATCAGCGGAGGCGACGAGGCAGCACTCGTTCCCGGAGCCGGCGCGGCCGGTGGTTTGGGCTTCGGGCTGTTGCATTTCGCCGAGGCTAAACTGGTTTCCGGATTTGACCTGCTGGCCCGACTGTTGGATTTGGAAACCCGGATCAAAGCGGCCGACCAAGTCATCACCGGCGAGGGCTCGCTCGACCACCAGAGCCTCGGCGGAAAAGGTCCGGTCGCTCTTGCCCGCCTCGCCAACCGCTGGTCCGTCCCGGTCACCGGCTTCTGCGGCCAGGCCGATGACGCGGCGCGCGCCAGCCGGATTTTCCACTCCATCCACGCGCTTGCCGATACCGGACTCCCTCTCGCCACCCTCATCTCCCGAGCCGGCCCGCTTCTCACGGAGCGGGTGGTCCAAGCCGAGTTGATCCCGGAAAAATGAAGCCGCGCCACACCCTGCCGGCGCGCACGCTTTGGAAACGCCTCACCGCATCCTGATCATTTCACCACCGGCACCGGGATCGCCTCGCAGACCTGCCGCCAACCGGGAAAGTTCCACTTGTTGGGAAACCCCGCGCACTGCTCGGGTTTCACCGAATGGATGCTGCAGGCGTTTCCGTCCAGCATGACACACTCGTGGTTCTCCTTCTCGATGAGCGAGAGCCCCTGCCGGTTCGTCCGCAAGCGGGTGAAGCGATCGAGGAAATCCTGTTCTGCCAGACCGAGGAACTCCGCGATCGGGAGTATTTCATGCTCCTCGATCCGCACGTCGCCCGGCCACTTGCAACAAGCCGTGCAGCGCTGGCAGACGTAATAGACATCCGGCTCCAGCGTGACCTCGCGGTTTCCCGGACTGCCGTGGTTTATCGAAATTTCGCTCATCATCCATCCATCCGCCGGTAGTAATAACTCACTCGTCCGAGGAACCCGCGCCATTTCGAGCCGGGACGGCCGCCGTCCATCAGGAAATGCGGGCAGTTCTTGTTAGCCGGGCTTTTCCCGCGGCGCGGCCAGTGGTAGTGCGGCACCACGTTCTGCAGCGGGATGCGGTTCTTCTTCATCAACACCGCAGTTAGTTTCGCGGTCCGCTCGGTGGTGGCGGAGCGGTTGTTGCCCCGGTTCTCACACATTTCGATGCCGATCGACAAGCGGTTCCCCGGACCGCCGAAGTCGGCGTGCTCGCCCTGCTCGGTCGTCGGCATGTGCTGGATGGCGACGCCCTGGTCGATGGTGAAATGCCAGATCAGAAAGCCGATCCGGTTGCCATAACGGGTCTTGGGCGAGCGCAGCGCGCCGTTTTTCAACGCCAGCGAATGCTGCCTCGCCCCCGCCGTGTAGTTCTGGGTACTGTGGATAGTGATGTAGCGCGGGATCATCGGCCTCACCACCCTGCGGCCGTAGGTCCCGCGCCGGACCATGTCGGTTTGCAAATTCACCTGACGCAGCATCGCCGACAACGAAGTGCCGCCGCCCCCTTCCTGCGGAGCGACTCGGTTGCTGGAATGATACAGATCCCGCCCCCCGCTGGGTGGTCCGATCGGGACACACTGGATGCAGGCGAAAATCAGCACTGCGAACGGAAATAGCCAACAAAGGGATTGCACAGGCGGAAAATTACCACGGCTGATTTTATTCGAAAATCCAAATCTCCTCCAATCCGCGACTTGCTCCAGGGTTGACCTCGGCGCGGCGGCTGTTGTTCATTCGCTCACACGATGTCTGCCGCCTCCGAATCCAAACCGCTCGTCATGACGCCTCACGAGGCGCTCAAGCGGTATTTTGGATTCACCGGCTTCCTCGACGGCCAAGAGGAGGTCATCCAGGAAATCACCTCTGGCCGCGACGGCCTCGTCGTGATGCCCACCGGCGGCGGAAAATCGCTGTGCTTTCAAATCCCCGCGCTGTGTTTCGGCGGCGTGACGCTGGTGATTTCCCCACTCATCGCGCTGATGAAGGACCAAGTGGACGCGCTCGTCGCCCGCGGGATCGCCGCCACGGTCATCAACTCCACCCTCTCGTGGCCCGAGCAAAAAGAGCGCCTCGACGGGATGCGCGCCGGCAAGTGGAAGCTCGTTTACGTCGCCCCCGAACGCTTCCGCGCGGAAAGCTTCCTCAACGCCCTCCACGGCATCGAAATCTCGCTTTTCGCCGTGGACGAGGCGCACTGCCTCAGCCAGTGGGGCCACGATTTCCGGCCCGACTACCTGCGGCTCGGCAAGTCGCTGGAGAAAATCGGTCGCCCGCAATGCGTCGCTCTAACCGCCACCGCCACGCCCGTCGTCCGCAAGGACATCAGCCAGGTGCTCGCCCTGCGCTTGCCCTTCGAGCGGGTCAGCGGGTTTTCCAGGCCTAATCTGTCACTCAACATCTCCTCCGTGGACAAGGCAGCGCAGAAGGACGAGCGGATGCGGTCTATCATCGCCGCGCACAAGACCGGCATTATCTACTGCGCCACCCGCAAGAAGGTGGAGTCCGTTTCCGAAACGCTCGCCAGCTGGGGCGTGAAATGCGTGGCCTATCACGGCGGCATGGGCGACCAGGAGCGCGAGCGGGCGCAGGAAATCTTCATCAGCCGCAAGGTCGGCATCGCCGTGGCCACCAACGCCTTCGGCATGGGCATCGACCGCTCGGACGTGCGTTTTGTGGTCCATTACGAAATCCCCGGCAGCGTCGAGGCCTACTATCAGGAAGCCGGCCGCGCCGGGCGGGACGGAGAGAACGCATTCTGCGAGATGCTCTTCAACTACGCGGACACCCGCACCCAGGAGTTCTTCATCGACGGCGCGAACCCCACCGCCGCCATCGTCCGCTCGATCTATCAATACCTGCTCAACGAGGCCGACAAGGACTTCGAAGTCCACCGCACGCTCGACGAAATCGCCGAGAACGCGGATGTGAAAAACTCGATGTCCGTCGGCAGCGCGATGGCCATCCTCGCCCGCGGCGGCTACGTCGAGCGCTTCGACATCCCGAAAAAGCGCATGAAGGGCACCCGCCTGCTCAAGCCGGACGTGCTCGCCCGCGCCCTCCAGCTCGACGAGACAGCCATCGAGGAAAAAGACCGCCGCGACCGCGAGAAGCTCAAGGCGATGGTGGAGATGTGTTATTCCCGCAGCTGCCGCCAGCAGTGGATTCTCAGCTACTTCGGCGAGGAGGAAGCCGGCGTCTGCGGCACTTGCGACGTCTGCCGCGACGAAGGCTCCGGCGAGAACCGCCCGCCCACCGCCGAGGAAACCACCGTCGTCCGCAAGGCGCTCAGCGGCGTCGCCCGCATGTCCCGCCGCACCGGCAACGGCTGGGAGCCGCGCTACGGCCGCGGCCGCATCGTCCAGATGTTAGCCGGCAGCAAGTCCCAGGAAATCATCGGCGGCGGCCTCGACCAGCTCACCACCTACGGCATCCTGCGGGAAAAAGGCGCGGGCTACCTCAACAGCCTGATGCGCTCCCTCTCCGACGCCGGGCTGGTCGTCACCGTCACCGGCGAATTTCCCCTGCTCACCCTCACTCCGCTCGGCGACAAGGTTATGCGCGGCGAGGCGAATTATCAGCTCGTCTGGCCCGATCCCGAGGCTGGCCGCAAGGAAGTCGCCCTCCGTGACCACGGCTTCGACGGCCAGCTCTACTCGATGCTCCGTGACATTCGCGAGAAAATCGCCAAGCGCGAGGACATCCCCTCCTACGTCGTTTTCGGCAACAAGACCCTCGAAGCCCTCGCCCGCTATCAGCCGGTCAACGCCGAGGAAGCGCTGCACGTCCCCGGCATCGGCGCTGCCAAGGTTCAGCGCTACGCCAAGCCGTTTCTCGAAACCATCGTCGCCTGGAAAAAATCCCGCTGCTAACGCCGCAGCTGCGGCGATTTCCGCGCCCCTGTTCCCGCCGGAAATAATTACCGCTCCAATCGCGAGTGGCCGGCGCGTCTTGCGCCAGACCGTCTCCGGAGCGTCTCGCTCCGAGT
>CAMCUY010000090.1 GCA_945879075.1 Akkermansia muciniphila
GCGCACAGCACGGTGATCTGGGCGAGCTCGACGCCGACGTTGAACCCCAGCAACGGACCGGTGAGCTTGTCGCGGGGGATGCCGCCAAGTTTCTCGGCGAGCACGCTGGCAAAGCCAAGCCCGTGCAGCAGGCCAAAGCAGAAGACGAGGATCAACCGCTGCCTGCCGAGCTTGCGGGTCAGCAGGTTTTCAATCCCGACCCAGGCGATGCTGACGGCGATGAGGACTTCCACCCACTTTCCGGGGACATGCACGACGCCGAAAACCGCCAGGGCCAGCGTAATCGAGTGCGCCAGCGTGAACAAAAGCGACTGGCCCAGCAGCGGCTTCCACTTGGGCAGCAGCAGGAAAAGCCCGAGGATGAAGAGCATGTGGTCGAGCCCGAGCGGCAGGACGTGGTGGAATCCCGACTGCACCCAGCCGCCGGTGAGCGGTTTCTCGACGGGCGCGGATTTCCCGGAATCCGTCTGTTTGAGAAGCATGAGATTTCCGCCGGGCAAGGTGCTGACGATCTTCGCGTCGTCGCCCTCCTCGGTGAGGATGATGAGCTCGGTCTCTTGCTCGCCCGCCCAATGGACAAGCAATTCCCCGGCTCCGGGCAACGCGTCAATGATCAGCCTGACAGAAATCAGGGCGATGTCCCCGGCTTCCGGCGGCAGGTCAAAGGGCTGCTTTTCAAAGTCCGGAAACTCGACCCGCCACGCCACATCCTTGCCGGCGAAGGTGAAACGCAGGAGCTTTCGCAGGGTGCTGTCCGTCTCCTTGCGGATGCGCGCGAACTCCTCCGGCGGGGACTTCAGCGCCGCGGCGCGGCTCAGCGGCAGCCCGCCCGGCACGCCGCGCGTCTCGGGCAGCATGTAGGCGATGTCCATCTCGCCGAGCAGCCGCCACTGAGCGTCGGACTTTTGAAACTCCAGCTCCACGGTGGCCACCTGGTGCGCGTGAAGCGCTGGCGGCAAGCTCAGGAATAACAGCAGACAGGCGAACAAGCGGGCGAATTTCATGCGGCGGGAAACTTGCGGCCACGCTTACGGGGAAGTCCGGATTTTGGCCACCACAAACCGCGAAAGCCTCATTTCACGAGCATTTTGGGGCGGGAAATTCCGAAAACTCGCCGCTTTACAAGGCCGGAAGCACCACCCATATTCCGCCGCCCATGAATCTTGCTGTAATCGATTGGCTCTCAATTAGCATCAACCTGCTGCTGGTGATCTTCGTGATCGTCTGCTTACTGATGACTCTAATCATTCTGATGCAACGCCCGAAACAGGAAGGCCTGGGCGCGGCATTCGGCGGCGGCGTGACCGATCAGGTCTTCGGCGCCCGCACCACCAACGTGCTGCAACGCGGCACCGTCTACCTGGGTTCGCTGTTTTTCATCCTGAGCCTTGTCCTCGCCGTCTTGATCGGCCAGAAAAACAAGACGACCAGCACCGTGACCCCAACCGAGCCCGCAGCCAAGGTGGAGGAAGCGCCAGCGGCGAAACCCGACGAAGCACTTGCCCCGAAATCCCTCAGCGAGGAACTTCCCGCCGTGACTCCCGCGCCTGTGGAAACCACTCCGGCTCCCGAACCGACTCCTGCTCCGGCAGCTCCGGTGGAAACCGCTCCGCCAGTGGAGCCGGCGCCAGAAGCTCCGGCAGACAAATAAGCCGGTCCCTAACGCTCTCCCTGCGTGACGAAAACCACTCAGGAAAACCCCGAAATCCCGGTCTGGGCGCGGGAAGACGCATTTCCCGAAGCCCCTGATGGATGGGGCTGGATCGACGCGAAGAAAAAGCCCCACGCCTGCGATTCGCTGGAATCGCTCGCCGCCGCGATCCGCGACGACCGCGACGCCAGCGTGACTCTGGTCTGGGCTCCCGGCCACACGCGGATGATCCTGCCGGAGGAACTCAATGGCATGGGCGATGCCTTGCGGACCGCCCGCGCGCGCTGGTCCCGCGATGACCTGGACGATGCCGCGCACAAGCTGCGCTGGTTCGGGACGATCCTGCTAGGACTGAGTGCTTACGTGTTCTATGGCGGCCTGGTTCTAGCAGCAAATCTCGCGGCGCAATCCGGCACGACCGTCGGTTTTCCTCAGCGCCTGAAATTCGCCGCGCGGGCGGTGTTCGATTCCACCTCGTGCGGGCTGGCTTTGCTGATGTTTTTGATTTTCGCCTTCATCCCATGGTATCAGGCGCGGAAGCGGCGGACGGAACTGGCAGGCTGGACGGAAGCGGGAATCGCCGACTTCATCCCCGCCCTCCGCTTCGAGACGTGGCTGGACCGGCAGAAAGCGCCCCTGACGAAAGTCTTCCTCGGGCTGACCGCGCTGGTGGCCGTGGCGCAAATCCTCGGCGGACTCGACACTGCGGGCTGGGGCTCGTTGATTCATCACTGGAGCGGCACATCCGCCGCCGGGCTGGTGAAGGAACGCTACCTGCACGGCGAGTGGTGGCGGCTTTTCACCGCGCCGTTTCTTCATGGCAACGTGGTGCATTTCCTGATGAACGCGGCGGCGCTGGCGTATCTGGGAAAACGCGTGGAGGTGTTCGCTCGCTGGCCGCATCTGCCTCTGGTTTTCCTTTTCGCAGCCTGCGTCGGCGGCGAGGCGTCCGCGCGATTCCTGGCAGCCCCGTCGGTCGGCGCCTCCGGCGGGCTGATGGGTTGGCTGGGGTTTCTGCTGGTTTTCGAGACGCTTCACGCGCGCCTGGTCCCGCGCCAGGCGAGACGCCGACTTGCCGCAGGCGTGCTGCTCACCGCGCTGATCGGCTTGGTCGGCTACCGCTTCCTCGACAACGCCGCCCACGCCGGCGGACTGGTCGCGGGCATGTTCTACGCGGCCATGGTTTTCCCCGCCTCTTCATCGCCGGTCCGGCCACGCTCCACCATCACCGACCGGGTCGCCGGAGCCGCGGCACTTGCAGTCCTAACCGCCGCGGCGCTGTTCGCCGCATGGCAGGTTTCCACGATCTAGACGCTCTCCTTTTTCCCGCTCGCGATGGAGCGATAAATCGCCTCGATCACCCGCAAGTCGCGCAAGCCATCTGCGCCCGACGGCTCGAACGGCTTGCCTTGGAGGATCGCCTGCGAGAAGGCGTCGATCTCCGTGGCGAAGTGGTCGGTCTGCGGAAAGGCGAGCGGAATTTGCGGGTTGGAAGTCCAGCCGGCCTGCCCCTTGTGGCCATAGCCGGGCTTCATCCCGAAGCGGCCTTTGGTGCCGTAGGCGGCGATCATTTCCCGGCAGTCCTTGGCGCTGCTCGCCATCGGCTTCTCACAGAAAACGTGCTTGCCCGCCTTGGCGGCGCGTCCTGGGCGTTGGCGGCGAGGGTGGCGAGCGAGGCTCCGATGGCGGTTTTCAAAAACGGACGGCGTTTGACTTCCATGATCTCCGTTAGGCATTCAGGCGGCGGCTCATTGCAGCCCCTTGAGGATCTGCCGGCGCACCTCGACGATGTCGATCCCGCCGCTGTGACGCCAGAGGATCTTGCCGCCGGGCGCGACGAGCACGGTGTGGGGCAGGGCGCCGGTCCATTCGGGATCGATCGCCTGGGCCATGGCGTCCGGGTTCCCGCCGGTCCAGTGGTAGTTGTTCGAGGCGAGTCCCTGTTCGCCGAGGGATTTCACGGTCGAGCCGGGGGCGGCGGCGTGGCGGGATTCCAGGAACTTGGCGACTGCGGGCCGCAGTGCCACCGGATCGAGGCTGATGGAAATGAACTCGACCGGCCGGTTTTGAAAACGCCGACCGACATCTACCAGATCCGGAAATTCCCTCACGCAGGGCCCACAACTGGTCGACCAGAAATTGATGAGACGCAGGTTCTTCGAGCCGTTGGCGCGGAGTTTCTTGGAAATCTCCTCATCCAGATCCGCCACGGTGACGGGCCTCTTTTCCCACTCCGCCTGGTCGGCGGCGACCCTGCTGGTTTTGGAAAGCCACTTCGTCGAGCAGCCGAATGAGCGGGTGACGGGCTCTTTCACCTCGGTTGCGGCGAGCACCGCGTCGAGCGCGGCGCGCAGGTAGCTCTTCGGCACCGGGCCGGAATTCCGCCCGCCGTCGTCCATCCGGCCGCTATAGCGCAGCTTGCGCTGCACATCGAAAACGAACACGTGCGGCGTGGATTGGGCGCCGCAGGCGGTGGTGAATTCCTGTTTCGCGCCGTCATAGAGATAGGGGAAAGTCCAACCGAAGTCCTTGGCGAAGGGCGCCATTTCCTCCTGCGAGTCGCCGAAGGGCGAGTAGCCGAGCTCGTCCGGCGTGAGGCTGGCCGGGTTGTTGCCATTCACCGCCACCAGCGCCACGCCCTTGCCCTTGTAGTCCTGATAGAGCCGCTCCATCCGCGAGCCCGCCGCCACCGAATCCGGACAATGGTTGCAGGTGAAAATCACGCACAGCGCCTTGGCGTCCTTGAAATCCGCCGGCGCGTAAGTCTTCCCGTCCGTCCCCGGCAGCGAAAACCCCGGCAGGCCGGCACCGATCGCCAACACCTTCGGCACCCCCTGCCCCAGCGCCGGCATCACCAGCGCCGCCGCCAAGCCCAATAACATGTTCAGGTTCATCATCCTGCCGAATACCATTCCCATGCTTCGTTTCCTGCAAGAAATTTCAGGCATTCCATTTCGCCCGCGCATCACGCGTGCCACGGGGCGCGGCGGGGCTGACTGCACATTCTGTTCGCCTCGTCATCGCCGATGAATTTCTCGGTGGCCGGGTCGAAGCGGACTTTCCGCCCGAGCTGCCAGCCGATGGCGGCGGCGTGGCAGGCGATGTGGCCGTTGCGCGTGACTACCTCGTTCGCCGCCGGCGCGCCGCGGGATTTGACGCAGTCGAGGAAGTCGCGGACGTGCTTGATGGGATTGGTTCCGGAAATTTCTCCGGTCGGCATGCCGACTAACAATGCAGGATTGCTGGCGGCGATCTTGCCAAAATCCGCGGTCTCGACCCAGCCTTCCTCGCCCTCGAAGCGCACCGGACAGGTGCCGGGGACGACCCAGTCGCCCTCGCCTTGGAAGCCGGCGAGACGCATGACCAATTTCACCCCGCTGGCGTAGCGGCCCTCGATGAGCGTGTCGCCTTTGCTCTCGAACTCGACCGGGGTGGTGCCGTCCGCGTTCGCCGCCCACTGGCAGAGGTCGAGCGTGTGCGCGCCCCACTCGGGCAAGCCGGCACCGCCGTGGAAGGCGTAGTGGCCGCGCCAGCGGCCTTCGACGTATTTCTTGTTATAAGGGCGCGACGGGGCGGGCCCCAGCCAGCGCTCCCAATCGATCAGCGCCGGATCCGGCAAGGGCTCGCCGGGCAGCGGGGCGAGGTCCGGCTTGAGAGGGAGGATCGCGGCGTGGACGGTGTGGATCTTGCCAAGCCGTCCGCTGCGGGCGAGCTCGGCGGCGAAGCGAAAATTGTCCACGTTCCGCCGCTGGGTGCCGGCTTGGAAGACGCGTCCGTGGAGCTTCACTGCGTCTGCTAGTTCCTGGGTCTCGTGGATCGTCATGCTACACGGCTTCTCCGCGTAAACGTCCTTGCCGGCCTTCGAGGCGAGGATGGTGCCGAGCGCGTGCCAACGGTCGCCGGTGGTGATCTGGACCGCGTCGATGTCCTCGCGGCCGAGGATTTCCATCATGTCGCAGCATTTATAACAGTCCTCGTTGCCATACTGCTTGTTCGCCATCCGCCGGACGATTTCGCGCCGCGACTCCTGCACGTCGGCGATCGCGACGAACTGGACGTCGGGCTGGGCGAGAAAACATTTAAGCACCTCCCGCCCGCGCGGGCCGATGCCGATGCCGCCCATGACGATGCGGTTGCTGGGAGCGACGGCGCCGTTTTTGCCGAGGGCGGACCCCGGAATGATCGTCGGCATGCCGATGGCGAGGGCGGCGGTTCCGAGAAATTTCCGGCGTGTGAATTTCGTGCTCATGATTTTTAAAATGGATTCCGTGTATCTACTGCGGCGGCGCCCCCCCGCCTTTCAAGCAGGTTGCTACATTTCCGCTTTGCGTGGGGGATTCGGACCGCTAGGAATCCCCCGTGGACCTTGGCATTCAGGAACGACTCAATGATTTCATCCGGCGCAAAGGCCTGCGCCGGACCAGCCAGCGCGACACCATCGTCAAGGCGGCGTTCTCCAAGGATGAGCATTTCACCGCCGACGAGCTTTTCGACCGGGTCCGGAAACTCGACTCCGAGACCTCGCGGGCCACGGTTTACCGGACGCTGGGCCTGTTGGTGGAGGCGGATTTGCTGCGCGAGATCGATCTCGGGGAAAACCAAACCACCTACGACCCCAACTTCCTCGACAAGCCCTCGCACAACCACCTGCTCTGCATCGATTGCGGCCGCGTGGTGGAATTCGAGGACTCGCACCTCGACATGCTCAACGACTGCATCACCCGGCGGCTCGGTTTCAAACCCGTCCGGCAGACGATCAAAATCGAGGCAAACTGCGAACAACTCCGCCTCAAAGGCCGCTGCCCGAACCTCATCGCCACCCGCCTGACCGGCAAGCGCCTCCGCAAAAAGCGGTAAGCGCCTCCGCTCCCCGCTGACGAAATTTTTGCGAAAAAATCTGAATAAACCACCAGCCCCACCCCCGTAAATACCCACCGTCATGCCAAATCCGACCCGCCGTAGCTTCATCAAATCTGCCGCCGCCATCGCCGGCACCGCGTTCGCCCCTAATCTCCTTCTCGGCCAGGAAAAAGCCCTGAAGCAACTCAACGTTGCCGCCATCGGCTGCGGCGGAAAGGGCGCGAGCGACATCTCCGAGATTTCCAGCGGCAACCGCATCGCCTTCCTCTGCGACATCGACAAGGGACGGATCGAAAAAATGATTCAGAAGTATCCCGACGCCAAATATTTCTCCGACTACCGGGAAATGTTCGCCGCCGTGGCCGACCAGATCGACGTGGTCACCGTCTCCACCCCGGACCACATGCACTTCCCCATCGCCGTTGAGGCCATCAAGCGCGGCAAGCCGGTGATGGTGCAAAAACCAATGTGCAACAACCTCTGGGAAGCCCGCGCGCTGGCCAACTACGCCAAGGAAAAAAATATCCTCACCGTGATGGGCAACCAAGGCGCCACTATGCAAGGCACCCGCATCCTGCGCGAGTGGATCGAAGCCGGACTCATCGGCGACGTGAAGGAAGTTTACTACTGGACCAACCGCCCGATCTGGCCGCAGGGCGAGGGCCTTCAGTTTCCCGCCCAGCCCGTGCCGGCCGACATCAATTGGGACGTTTGGCAAGGCACCTGCGCCACCGACCGCCCTTACAACCCGGGCATCCATCCCTTCAAATGGCGCGGATTCTGGGACTACGGCTGCGGCGCGCTCGGCGACATCGGCTGCCACAGCATGAACTCCGCGTTCTGGGCGCTCGACCTCCAGGGCGACTTCGTCGTGGAGGCCAGCAAGGTTTCCGCCTTCGACGGCACCATGGCCCCCAAGCGCTCGACCATCGTCTATGACTTCCCAGCCAAGGGCAAACGCGGGCCGGTCAAGGTCATCTGGCAGGACGGAGTCATCAATCCCAACACCGACAAGGAATTCGTCCGGCCACCGGGAATCCCGGCGGATCTCAAACTCAACGAAGGATTCGGCCAGGTCTTCGTGGGCACCGAGGGCGTCCTTTTCGTCAACGACGCCTATTGCGGCGAGACGCCGATGCTGTTCCGCAAAGGCGTGAGGGAAAAGGTCGAAAAAGTCGCCGAGGTCTATGCCCGCGTCAAAGGCGGCCCGACCCAGGAACTCTGCCGCGCCGTCCGCGGAGAAGGACCCAAGCCCGTCTCCAACTTCGTCGACCACGCCGGACCGCTCACCGAGATGGTCCTCGTCGGCAACCTCGCCGTCCGCCTCGGCAAGAAAATCGACTGGGACA
>CAMCUY010000091.1 GCA_945879075.1 Akkermansia muciniphila
CGAGCTGATGGTCTTCATCCAGCCTTCCATCGTCAGAAACGACCGCTCGCTCGATGCCGTCCAAGCGGACATGGATAACCGTTACAAGGTTTCCCCCAAGGCCCGCGAATTCGCCGACGGCCCCGGCGTCTTGCCTCCGGTGGACGCCATCCCCGTCCCGGACAAGGCCGGAACCCGCGCCCCTGCACCGCAGGAAGCACCTGCCGCCAGCACGGTCAAGCCCTCGATCCGCCCGGCCTTCCGCCGCTGAGATTTTTAAATAATTCCCGTTATTTTGAACGACTCCTTTTCCAAGGGGTCGAACGCCCCTGAAGACCGTGCGCAAGTTCGTGTTTTCATGTAAGGGTGAACAGCAGTTGTCAGCCTCATTACGGTTCGCGAGTGAAATCGCGGGTGTGGTGAAGTTGTTCAGCTTGGCCGTCGGGGTGGGTGCTCCGGCGGCCTCTTTTTGTACGTTAAGGGGCATGGACGTCTCGTCCATGCAAGTGGGGACGAGACGTCCCCACCCCTTAAGGAATAAGCATCGCCCGCGGGCTTTCCCATAAAGTGAAAACGCCTTCCTTCAAATTCGCCTTCACCGGATTCTTCCGGATATACCTCACCGCGTTTTGAAAATGCTCCCCATCCCGGATCAACGTATCCCGGTAATTTGCCTGCCAAATTGAACCCTTGCCGATCCGTTTGGAAGAGACCGACTTCCATGCCTGAACCAGTTTTGCAAGCGGAGCCATCGGCTTGAAAAGTAAGTGCACGTGGTTAGGCATGATGACCCACGCGTGATGTTCGACACGCTCACCTTGGAAACACATGAAAATTTCCGCGAGAATTTCTCTCGTTGCCGCCTCCTTCAGCAAGCATGAGCCCGAGCCCTGGTCGAGCCAGCGTTCCAATTTGAACGAGAAACGCCGGTGATATTCGGCCTCGACTTCAGGCGTCCATGGCGGCGGCCAAGTCACTCGCCAAGCCTGGCTTTGAGTCTTCCATTCAAGGATTTTATCTCTCGGCAGCGAATCGCCGAGGCGAAAGGTGACAAACTGAATGACCTCATTCTGCTCCCAATGAGGAAGCGGCCCCCGATGTTTTTCAATAGGCGCGTCAGGATTGAGATAATCACGCGACATCCCGCAAGCCTAAGGGGAATGGACGTCTCGTCCATTCAAAAAAGGCATTCAAAAGAACGGACGAGACGTCCCTTCCCCTTAAGCCCCCTCACGGCAGCCCGACCTTTTCCCCGAGATGGGTCGGCCGGGTGTTGAGGAAATTCACATCCAGCCACATTTTCACCCGCGCGCCCACCTCGCGGATCCGGGTTTTCCAGCCGGCGTGGGTTTCGACATCGCGGGCGTTGAAACCGTAAGCCTCGATGCCATTCGCCTGCGCCAGATAGATCGCCCGCTCGTTCTGAAAGCGCTGGCTGATGAACAGCATCGAATCCGCGCCGAAAATCTCCTTCGCCCGCACCACCGAATCCAAGGTCCGCAAGCCCGCGAAATCACAGACGATCCGCTCCTCGGGAATCCCGCGCTCGATCAGCGCCTGCTTCATCTTCTCCGGCTCGTTGTAGTAGCGCGAGCGGTTGTCGCCCGAGACGATCAACGTCTCCAACTTGCCGGACTTCCAAACCCGCACCGCCGCGTCGATCCGGTAGCGGAAATAGAGGTTTTCCCGCCCGTTCACCCGGTCGGTGGTTCCGAAGACCAGGCCCACCTTCGCCGCCGGAAGCTCCGAGACCTCGGTGAAAAGCCGGCCGCGGGACGCCCACACCGCCGTGAAATTCGCGTAAGCCACCACCCCGCCAAGCAACAGGACCACCGCCAGCAAAAACAACGCCAAGCGCCGCGCCCACCGCCGGAGAAATCCCTTTTCCGCAGACTTCACCGGCTGCGCGTGGTTTGGAGTTCCACCGCCTTGCGCGGCCATTGCAGCAGGGATTTCACCGAATCCGCGAAGCCGCCCGCCAGCGGTGCCTCCGGCGCGATCACCCGCAACCGGTTGGCCGACTCTGCGAACCGAACCTCGGAAAACCGGCCGAGCCACTCGCCATCCACTTCCACCGGCACCTCGCGCTCCGCCGTGACGATGAATTCCTCCGCCTGGAAATAACTCGTCGAGGCCATCAGGTCGATGCCGCCGAAGGCCAGCCCGCGCAGCGAATCGAGCACGATCCGATAGCCGGCCTCCTTGTAGACGAGCACGTCGAGCTTCGAGTCGTGGTTGTTCGCGTTGCGGAAAAACTTGAACGGCCCGCCGTAAAGCGCGCCGTTGCCGGCAAGCACCGCCACGCCTTCCTCGCGCCGCCCGTCTGGCAGAATCACCTCCAGCTTCGGCGGGGTCTCGCCGAGCACCTTCATCCCCGCGAGCAGATAGGCGAGCGGGCCTAACAGCTTCTTCGCCTCCCACGTCGTCTCCTCGATGACCATCGCGTCGAACCCCACGCCCGCCATCTGCACGAACGGCGCGCCGTTAGCCTCGAACAAATCCACATCCTGAATGAAGCCGCGCTCGATCACCTGGAACGCCCGCTTCAGCGAATCAAACGGAATGCCCATCTCCCGGGCGAAAACATTCATCGTCCCCGCCGGCAAAACCCCCAGCACCGTCCGCGATCCCGCCAGCCCGTTGACCACCTCGTTGAGCGTGCCGTCGCCGCCCGCGGCGATGACCACCGGCTCGCCCGCCGCCGCGAAACGGGCCGCGATTTCGCGCGCCTCCCCGGCGTGATGCGTCGGATGCAGCGCGAGGCGGTCCGGATGGCTCTCGATGAAGCGCAGCACCCGCCCGCCCTTCTGACTGCGGGCCTTGGGGTTGAAAATAACCGGATACCGGTGCGGTGACTGCATGCCGGATTCTTCACCCATGGCCGTCGTATCCGCAACCCGATTTCACCCCAGCGCCGCAATCACCTTGCCCACCGGCAGGCCCATCACGTTGTCGAAATTCCCGCGAATCCCGGCGATGATCCGCTCGCCGGATTCCTGGATGCCGTAAGCCCCGGCCTTGTCCAGCGGGTTGACCAGCGCGAAATATTCCTCGATCGCCGCGTCATCGAGCGTCAGGAACGTGACCTCGGTGGTGTCATGAAACACGCTTTTCCCGCCGCCGGGATAAATCACGCAGACGCCGGTGCAGACCCGGTGCGTGCGGCCGGATAGACGCCGCAACATGCCGCGCGCCTCTTCCAGATCCGCGGGTTTCCCCAGCGGCAGATCATCGATGAACACCAACGTGTCCGAGCCAATCACCGTCGCGTCCGGCCGTATGATCGCCACCGCCGCGGCTTTCAAAGTCGCGTTCAGCTCGCACAGCAAATCCGGCTTCATCGCCGGATCGTGGATTTCCTCCGCCGGGGAAGCCACCACCTCGAAACTTACCCCCGCCTGCTCCAGCAATTCACGGCGGCGGGGGGATGAGGAGGCGAGCACGACGGGCATGCCGCTTGCATGGCGGGAAACCGGCCTTTGATCAAGCGGTGCTTTCATAAGGGGCATGGACGTCTCGTCCATGCTCTTGAAGGGGCGAGACGTCCCTTCCCCTCACCGCTCTTCCAGCGCTTCCATTTCCAGGCGCAGGTGGTCCATCAGACGCTGCATGTCGCTCAGATGGCGGCGCATCCGGTCCTCGCCACCGGGCATCGCGCGCCCGCGTTTCGCATTCCCGCGCGGGGTCGCCGGCACTTCCTTCTCTTCCTGCCTCACCTGGGCCAGCGCCGGATTTCCGGCCTCCTTCTTGAGCAAATCCACCACCGCCGCAGCCGGCATCACGAACGAGCGCGTCCGGTCCGCGCGCGCCATGGTGATTCCTAACACGCGCCCCTGCAGATCCACCACCGGCCCGCCGACCTGGTTCGGCTTGGGCCGCATGTCTGTCTGGATCACCTGAGTGAACGAGTCCCGCACCTGGCTGACCTGACCGCCCATGCGCTCCATCTGTTCAAGCCGGCCGTTGGCATACTGTGGCAGCTGGGGGCGGTTTCCCAAGGTCACCTCGATTTTGTTCTCCCCGCCGTCCGCCTTGACGAGCAGGGAAACCTTCGCGCCGGGAGTCACTCCGATGAGCGCGTTTTTTAACTCCAGCAAACCGGAGATCGGCCGTTCGCCGACTTTTAAAATCACGTTACCCGGCTTCAATCCCGCGGCGTGCGCGCCGGATTTCTCGTCCACGTCCTTGATCTTGACGCCCTGGCCGGTGAAGCCTGCTTCCCCGACCACGCCGAGATAGGCGAGGTCCGTGTCGCGCAGGTTGCGGCTCAGCACGCTCACCACTCCGAATGCCGCGAGCCGCCCGTCCGGCTGCGGCGCGGCGAGGAAGCCCCCGAGCCCGGGCGCTTCAAACGACCAGCTCACCGGAGTGAGCGGCTTGCCCTCGATTTCCAACAACACGAGGTCCTCGTCTTGATAGACGCCCGCCAGCTTGACGGCGCGGCTCTCGTCTCCGGCGTCCACGCGCAAATCCCCCCTCGCGCGGGCGACCTCGCTCCACTTGGTTAGAATCCTGCGGCCATCCCCGACCACGGTGCCGTAGGCAAGCCGCCGCGAGCCGGACCACACCCGCACCGTGGACTTCGCCGCGGTGGCGATGGCGGGCTTGATGGCTGCGTTGAACTCGTCGGCTTGCGCATCGACGGCCTGCCGCTCCTCCGGCAACAGCAGCGGGATGTCGTCCTGCGCGCGCAAGGCGTTAGGCAGTCCGAGCGCGATGATGAGATAAACAATCGGTTTCATGGCGGTGTGGCTTAGCGTTCCTCAAAAAGGGCTTCCCGACGGGCCAAAACGACCTGCACTTCGAGTGACTTGCGGTCCCGCAGGAGGCCCAGCTTCACGGTGTCGCCCGGCTGTTTTTTCGCGAGCACCTGAAGCAGCTTGTTCGCGTCGCCAATCGAGCTGCCGTCGAGCGACTCGATCACGTCGCCTGGCCTGACTCCGGCGGCGGCGGCGGGGGATTCCGGCACCACGCTCTCCACCGGCACGCCCTTGGATGCGCGGCGCATTCCCATGCCGATGCCGAGCACCGGCATTTCCGGGTTGGCGAACGGATTCATCGAGAGCCTTCCCCAAGCCTCGCCGGCGCGGATGCGCTCCCAGTCCTCCTTGAAGCCATCGATCCCGGCGTGGTTGTTGTTCGTTAGAGAAACGCCGATCGAGGAGTTGATACCGACGATTTTCCCGTCCAGATCGAACAGCGGCCCGCCCGAGTCACCGCCGATCAAGGTGCAGTCGGTGGTTAGGAAATTTCCCGGGCCTTTCGAGACCACGCGGCCGAAGCGGACCGGCGGCGTTCGCGCGGCATCGAAGCCCGCCGAGTGGCCGAGCGCGATCAGCCAGTCGCCGGCGGCGAGCGGCTTGGAAGCACCCATCGCCGCGAACGGCCACGGCCCCTTGCGGGTGATTTGCACCATCGCGATGTCCTTGGAATAGTTCGCGCCGAGGACTTTTCCCGGGACTTGCTCGCCGTCCGGGAAAACCACCAGCAACTCTTCCGCGCCTTGGACGACGTGCGCGGCGGTCAGGATCAGGCCGTCCGCGGTGGTGATCACGCCGGAGCCGGAGGAGCCGGTTTTCTCGGACAGTAGCGCCACCGTGGCGGGCATCGCCTTGGCGGCAACCGCCTCGACCTTGCCCTCCAGTTGCGCCAGATCCTTCAAATCACGCACCGGTTCGCTTGCCGGCAAAACTCCGGCAATCAGCCACAAGCAAGCGCAGGCGAGAAGAAATACGGGATTCACTTTCATGGTTGTTTGGTTCACAGCGATGCCGCCACGCCGCTTCGTCTGTCTTGATAACAAGGATGGATCGGCGGCGGAGGATCGCTTAGCATTCGCACGCAGATGCCAAAACGCAACCCGCCAGACACCAACCGCCGCCGCAAGGAAGCGCCCGAAAGCGCCCCGCCGCGTGGCCCCGGCGGCCTGTCACTGCTGCTGTTCTGGCCCTTTCACCTCTTCAATCTGGTCACCCGGCCCTTCGCCACGCCGGTGAAATTCCTGCTCCGCCTCGCCGGATATCCAGTCGTCACGGGCATTTACGGCCTCGTCTTTCTCGCCATCGCTTACGGCCTCCGCGCCCAGAATTACGATCTCGCGAAAATCCACGAGATGCCCGAGCGCTCAATCATCCACGACCGCCTCGGCGAGGAAATCGGCCGCATCCACGGGGAGAAACGCTCGCTCGTCCCGCTCCACCAGGTCGCCGCGGACTTTCGCAAGGCCATCCTCGCCCGCGAGGACGAGCGGTTCTATCAACACGGCGCCGTCGATCCCATCGGCATCGCCCGCGCGGTCCTCAAAAACCTCGGCGGCAAAAAGGAAGGCGCCTCGACCCTCACCCAGCAGCTCGTTTCTGATATTTTCCAACTCAAGCGCGGCGAAAACCGCGGCGACACGGCCCGCCAGCTCGACCGTAAGATGCTCGAAATCGCCATCGCCTTCCGCCTCGAAGCGTCGCTGGAAAAGGACGACATTCTGGAAGCCTACATCAACCAGATCAATTGGGGTCGCCAGATCAAAGGCGTCGGCGAGGCCTCGCGGATCTATTTCGAGAAGCACCCGTCCGAACTCACGCTTTCACAAGCCGCCCTCCTCGCCGGCATCGTCCGCGGCCCGGATTCCTTCAATCCATTCAAGTCGATGGAAGCCGCCACCCGCGAGCGAGGCACCACCCTCGACCGCATGGTCACCGCCGGAGTTATCACCCGCACCGAGGCCGACGCCGCCAAGGCGGAGCCCATCGAAGTCCGGCCGGAACGGCGGCGCCAAAGCCAGGAATCCTACGCGATGGACGCCATCCGCCGCGACCTCGAGGTGATTCTCGAAAAGGAAAACATTGAGCTCGGCGGACTCAACATCACCACCACGATCGACCTCCGCATCCAGCGCAAAGGCGAAGAAGCGCTGGATAAAAAGCTCCGCGAAGTCGAGCGTCTGTCAGGCTATCAGCACCCCACTCGCGCCGCTTGGCGGGAAGTTCCGGCGGAAAAGCGCAAGGAGCCCGCCTACATCCAGGGCGCCGCCGTCGTCGTGGAAAACCGCACCGGAGCCGTACTCGCCGTCATCGGCGGCCGCGATGCCGACGAATCGAGATTCAACCGCGCCACCCAGGCCCGCCGCCAGATCGGCTCGCTTTTCAAGCCCTTCGTCTATCTATCCGCCTTCGACCGCGGCCTGCGCCCGGACACCGGCATCAGCGACGACCCGATCCAAAGCGGCGAGATCAAAGGCGGCGGCACCTGGCGGCCGCAGAATTCCGACGGCAAATTCAACGGCATGCAGTCGGTTTCCTACGGCCTCATCCGCTCCCGCAACACCATGTCCGTCCGCGTCGGAAATTTCGCCGGCATCCCCCGCGTCAAGGAAGTCTCGCGGATGGCCGGCTTTACCACGCCGATGCCGGAAAACCCCTCGTCCTTCCTCGGCTCGTGGGAAGCCTCGCCGTGGGAGGTCGCCACCGCCTACACCATTTTCCCCAACGACGGCACCCGATACCGCCCGTATTTGATCTCGGAAATCAAGGACCGCGGGGGCAACATCCTCTATGCCACGCCACCGCTCTCCTACCCGGCCGCCAAGGAGGGCTCGGCCTGGTCCGTCTCCCGCATTCTCAACGAGGTCGCCACCCACGGCACCGCCGCCTCCGTCACCCGCCTCGGTTTCGACAAACCCTGCGGCGGCAAAACCGGCACCACCAACGACTTCAAGGACGCCTGGTTCGCCGGATACACCTCCAATCTAACCTGCGCCGTCTGGGTCGGCTTCGACACGCCGCAAAAAACCATCCATGGCGGCTACGGTTCCGCCCTCTCGCTGCCCGTATGGGTGGACATCATGAAAACCGCC
>CAMCUY010000092.1 GCA_945879075.1 Akkermansia muciniphila
TTCCGCGCCCTTTCCAACAACTCCCAACAGATCGCGGGGAACCACGTCTGCCGCAGCGCGCCGGGCATCACCAAGAAATTCGGCACCATGACCTGGTGCGACCCCGCCAGCTCCGACACCCGCTCGCGCGCGCTCAACGTCATCCTCGACGTCGTCAAACGCTACGACATCGACGGCGTCCACCTCGACGACTATTTCTATCCGTATCCATCAGGCAGCCTGCGCTTCCCCGATGGAAAAAGCCCCGCCGAGCGGCGCAGCTACGTCGATGGCTTCGTCTCTAACCTCTACTCCGCCGTCAAACGCCAGAAATCCTGGGTCCGCGTCGGCATCAGCCCCTTCGGCATCTGGCGGCCCGGCGTGCCCGCAGGCATCGAGGCCGGCATCGACAGCTACGAGCAACTCGCCGGCGACTCGCGCAAGTGGCTCAAAAACGGCTGGCTCGACTACCTCGCGCCGCAACTCTACTGGCGGGACTCCCCGCAGAAACAAAGTTTCTCCACCCTCCTCAACTGGTGGCGCCAGCAAGGATCGCGCCCCGTCTGGCCCGGCATCGCCACCACCCGCATCGGCGGTTCGGAAGACAACCGGCCCGCTTCGGAAATCACCCACCAGATCGACCTCAGCCGCAAGACCGGCAAAAACTGGAACGGCCACATCCACTGGAGCGCGAAAAGCCTCGTGAAAAACCAAGGCGGGATTTCCACCCGGCTTGCTAACACCTACACCCAGCCCGCCGCCATCCCGCCCATGCCGTGGGTCAACGACAACAAGCCCGCCGCCCCCGGCGTCAGCGCCAGCGTCCAGAGCGGCGGCACCTCGATCCGCTGCACGCCCGGCTCCGGCACTGCGAAACTCGCAGTCCAAGCCAAGATTGGCGGCACTTGGCGCACGATGAAAATTTCACCGGTCAGCTCCCAAAGCATCACCATTCCGCGCGCCGACGCCATCGCCGTGACCGCCCTCGACCGCTTCGGCAACGCCAGCGCTCCGAAGGTGCTCGGCTTGAAGTGAACCCACTTGAAAAGCAGCCCGCTTGAAAGCCCGCCCCAACCTGCTCCTCCTAACCGCCATCAGCCCGTGGATCGCCTGGTCCGCGTGGCAGCCGTTCGACCGGCCCACGTGGTGGATGGAAGTGGCGCCGGTCTTCCTCGGCTTCATCGCGCTGCTCATCGCCCAGTCCAAGGGCTGGCGCTTTTCCAATCTGTCCCTTTCCCTGATCGGGTTTCACATGATCGTACTGCTGATCGGCGGCCATTACACCTACGCCCTGGTGCCGCTCGGCGACTGGGTGAGCACGTTTTTCGGAGCAGATAGAAACCACTACGACCGCCTCGGCCACCTCACTCAGGGCTTCGTGCCCGCGATCGTCTGCCGCGAGATTTTCGTCCGCACCGGAGTGCTCGCCCGCCGCGGCTGGCTCGGCTTCTGCGTGATGTCGTTCTGCCTTGCCTTCAGCGCCACCTACGAACTCATCGAGTGGCTGGCCGCCCTCATTTCCGCCGAGGCGTCCGAGTCATTCCTCGGCACCCAAGGCGATGTCTGGGATACCCAGTGGGACATGTTTCTGGCGGGAGTTGGAGCCTTGAGCGCCCTCGCATTCCTCTCCCGCGCCCATGACCGGTCCATCGCCGGCTTGGAAAAATCCCGCCCAATCCCTACAATTTAACCCATCGTCCGGATTTCCCTCGTCTCCGCCCTTGCCACGCGACGGGTGAGCGCATTGACTTCCCGCCATTCCAATTTCCCTCACTGTGAAAGCTCACGAACTCTACTCCGCCGTCGATCCCGCCATTGTCACTCAAATCCTCGATTGGTTCCGCGCCAACGACAAGAATGTGTATCGGTCCGCCGTCGCCACCCTTGCCGGCAACCGCAAGCTCCGCCCCGTTTTCATCGAAAAAAAATCCATGGCGGACCAATACGCCTGGATTCACAAAACTCTCAAAATCAACGCCTGTGACACCATCGGCGAGCACCTGCTGCAAGCCTACCTGATGGCTGGCCAGCAATCGCTCCTCGCCATGTTCTGCGACGGCATGGGCATCCCACACGACGGCAAAGGCTCCGTCGTCGGCAACCTGCCCAAGAAGCTCGACACCGAGCGCCTCAATTCCACCATCGAGCGCCTCGTCGATATTTTCGAGCCCAAGCTGTTCGCCGTTTACCTGCACTGCTTCAACATGCAAGTCCCCGGAGGCTGGCCCGAGCTCAGCGAAAAGCTCGCCTCCGACGAGCGCCTCAAGCTGGCTTGAGGAACGCTGAGAACCGGAAAGGGCGCCTCGCCGGATCAGCGTCGCGGCCGCTCATTCCGCGAGCAATTTCGCGGGCTCGTCGCGTCCTAGCTTTGCGGCCCGGCCAAGCCAGATTCGGGCAAGGCCTTTCGAAGGAGCCACCCCCACGCCATGGAGCAGGCACCGGCCGTACGCGACCAACCCGTCCAGCCAATCAGCCTGTGCTGATTTCCGATACCAGAACACCGCTTCGACGGGATCCTTGTCCACGCCGATGCCGTTCTCATAACAGCATCCCAGTTCATACTGACCTTCCGCGTGATCCTTGAGCGCCGCCTTCTCAAAATACTGGCACGCCTCCGCCGCCTTGGATGATCCCTGAGCCAGAAGCAACCGCCCCATCCGCACTTGCGCCGGTCCATGATTCTGGGCCACGGCCAGCTGCAGCCATTTAGCGGACTCCTCCTCGTTTCGCTCCACCCCAAATCCATCCCTGAGGCAGTTCGCATAAGACAACTGGCCCTGCGGATCTTTCTTGTCGGCTGCCTTGCGATACCAGGCGGCGGCCTCGGCCGGATTTTTCGTCACGCCGGTGCCGTTCGCGTAACAATCTCCCAGACTCGCCATCGCCGCGGCACCGCCCAACTCCGCGGACCTGCGCAACAAACCCACGACCTGCGCGGGATCCTTGCTGAAACGCAACGCCTTCTCACGGATCGCGCCGGCGTTGTTATTTCTCACCAGCGTTTCGATGAACTCCTCCGCCTGCTTGCGGGATTCCGCGTCATCGAGCATCGAAAGCGTGATCGCCTGCTTGAGCAGCGCCTCGGAATGCCCTTGGCGCGCGGCCTTGCCATACCACTCCGCCGCCTCCTTGAGGTTCTTTTCCACGCCGAATCCCTCGGCCAGGCATTTCGCATAGGCCATCTGGGACTCCCAGAAACCCATTTCCGCCGCTGCCATGTAACTCCGGGCCGCCTGCTTCTCATCTTTTTCAATCGCCACGCCTGAGGCCAACAAGTCGGCCATGTTATGATAGGCATACGGGCTTTTTTCCTTTTCGAGCGATTTGCGATACCACTGCAGCGCCTCGTTCCCATCGCGGGCCACCCCCCAGCCGTTCTGATAACAATCCGCCAGATTGAGCATGCCATGGGAACTCCAAGCATCCGCCGCCTTGCGGAAATACTCCACCGCCTTGTTCACGTCTTTGGGAAAACCCTGCCCGCGCAGATGGAGCTGGCCGAGATTGCTCATCGCGGTGCTGTTTCCCTGAGCCTCCGCCTTTCGATACCACTGAATGGCTTGGGAATAGTCCCGCGCCACTCCCTCGCCATTCACGTAAACCAGCCCAAGGTTGTTCTGCGCGGCGGGGTTCCCTTGTTCCGCCGCCTTGCGATACCACACGGCGGCTTGCTTCTTGTCCCTAGGCACGCCTTTGCCGGTCGCCAGCAAAAGCCCGATTTCGTTCTGGCATCGTGCATCACCCAAGTCCGCGCCTTTCTGGAACCACTTCGCCGCTGTGCGGACATCGCCACTGTTCAAATGCAGGAACCCCAGATTCTGATGGGCGACATCGAACCCCAAGCCTGCGGCGCGCTCAAAAAGTTGCACGCCTTTCTCCAGATCCTTCGGCCGCCCGCTGCCATCACGATAACAGACTCCCAGCAGATTGATCCCCTTCATGTTCCCGGCCAAAACCAGTTTGTCGCACATGTCCGCGGCGACCTGATAATCCCTACCGATCCCAAATCCGTGGAAATGACACCAGGCGAGCATGAACATGCCTTCTTCGACCCCGTGTTCGGCCGCTTGTGAATACCATCGAAACGAGGCCTCGGGGTCCTTTTCGACGCCCGTTCCGTGCCGATAATAATGCCCCAAGGCAAACTCGGCGTTCCCGCAACCGGCATCCGCGGCGGTTTGGATCATTCGGATGGCTTTCGGTGGGTCCTTCGCCACTCCAATCCCCGACATGTAAGCAAGGCCCAGATTGGTTACTGCATCCATGTCGCCCTGATCAGCGGCGCGCTGCAGCCAGACAAGCATCTCTTGCGGGTTTTTTTCCACCCCCCAGCCTTTTTCAAAGCAATTGCCGTAGCGCCGCTGCGCCAGACTATCACCTTTTTCGGCAGCCAGCCTCAACCACTTGGCGGCCTCCGGGTAATCCACCGGAACCCCTTCGCCCAGCGACAGGCAGGTGCCGAGTTTCGCCTGCGCCCGGGAATGCCCCTGCTCCGCCGCCTTGCGATACCAAGCCACCGCTTCCACCGGCGATTTCTCCAACTTCCCGCCCTCCGCCAGCATGTCGCCGACCACTAACTGGGCCGCCGCGTCACCGGCCTCCGCAGCCTCGCGATAGAGCCGCACCGCCCCCGCCGCATCCTTGTCGCAACCCCGGCCATCAGCCACGCAGTCCGCCAAGCGCGTCTTCGCCGGGGCATCGCCCGCCGCGACGGCCTTACGATACCAGTTCACGGCCTCTTCGGGACGGGCCGCAACGCCGAGGCCCTTTTCCAGACACTCGCCCCAATACCGCTGGGATGGGACGTCTCCCTGGATCGCGGCTTTCTCACACCACACCGCGGCTTGCGACCACTCTCCTTTGCCGAAAAAGTCATGGGCGTTGCGGACGGTTTGCAGCGCCGCCAGTCGCCGGGCCTCCGTCGCGGCCACCTCCCGCCGTAGCGTTTCATCGGCCACATGCTTTCGATATGCCCTGGCGCCAACCGCGGAAATCACCGCCACCAGCAATCCCACAATCAAAAATATTGTTAGTGTGCGATGCTTTTGCTGTTTCCCTGATCCGTCGTTTTTTGAAAATTCGATTTTCTCTTCCATGATGATTCAAACTTTTCCAACCGTCCATCATGGCTACCCGGAGTCACCGCGGCAAATGGACGCTAAGATTTCAAGGTAAAGGTCGTTGCCGCTTCCAGCGGGAAAAATCAACTGCGTTAAGCGTAGATTCCCGACCTGCCTTGCCAAGGAGTTTTTTGGCACTCGCAAGCCCAAGCCGCGGCACTCAAGGTGCGGCGTGGAACCGTGCGGTGAGATCGTGCAGCGCCTCGGCGTCCTTCGCCGGCAGAATATCGATCCGCTTGACGAAGCGTCTGAAGTCCTGCGCTTGAGGCCTTGAACCCCCGGACTTTCCTGTCTAGCTTGCGCGCCCGACCCGGAAATTCCATGCCCAAAGTTTACGTCAAGACCTACGGATGCCAGATGAACGAGCGCGACTCCGAGCAAGTCGCCCGGATGTTCAGCGAGGGCGGCTACACGGTCACGACCGACGAGAACGAGGCGGACGCCGTGCTCATCAACACCTGCTCGGTCCGCGATCAGGCGGAGCAAAAGGCACTCGGCAAAATGGGCAACCTCATCCACAAGGGCCGCGACCGCAAACACGTCGTTTACGGCTTCATGGGCTGCATGGCCCAGTCGCGTGGCGAGGAGCTTTTCAAAACCCTGCCCAACCTCGATGTCGTCGTCGGCACCCAGAAATACCACAAGGTTTTCGAATACGTGGACACCATCCTTCAGCGTCGGCTAGAAGCCCGCATGGACGATCCCGCATACTCGCTGCGCGGCACTTCGGTCTGCGACACCGCCGAGGAGGAAGGCTCGCAAAACACCATCCGCGACCACGTCCCGAAGGCGCACGAGGCGTCCGCCTTCGTCTCGATCATGCAGGGCTGCAACATGCGCTGCTCGTTCTGCATCGTCCCCGACACCCGCGGCAAAGAGCGCGGCCGCCCGATTTCTGAAATCGTCGGCGAGGTCAGCCACCTCGCGGCCAGCGGGGTGAAAGAGATCACCCTGCTAGGCCAGATCGTCAACCTTTACGGCCGCACCGAGTTTCCGAAAATCGACGGCAAGTCCCCCTTCGTCCAGCTGCTCGAAGCCGTGCACGAAGTCGATGGCATCGAGCGTATCCGCTTCACCTCGCCGCATCCCATCGGTTACCGGGACGACCTCGTCGCCGCGTTCACCTACCTGCCGAAACTCTGCTCGCACATCCATTTCCCGATGCAGAGCGGCTCCGATAAGATCCTGCGGGAAATGCGTCGGCCCTACAAAAACGAGAAGTTCATCGAGATCTGCGAGAAAATGAAAGCCGCCCGCCCCGGCCTCGCCATCACCACCGACATGATCGTCGGTTTCCCCGGCGAGACCGAGGAGGATTTCCAGGCCACCATCGACACCGTCGAGCGCCTCAAGTTCGACAACGCATTCGTCTTCCGCTACTCCAAGCGCCGCAACACCCCCGCCGCCGAGATGGAAGGCCAGCTCGACGATTCCGTGAAGGAAGAGCGCAACCAGCGCCTGCTCGCAGTCGTCGATCGCCTCGCCATCGCCAGCAACGCCGCCGTCGTCGGCACCCGCCAGCAAGTGCTCTGCGAAGGCCCGTCGAAAAACAACGCCTCCCGCCTCACCGGCCGCACCTTGCAGAACAAGATCGTCATTTTCGACGGCGACCCCGCCCGGCTCACCGGCCATCTCCTCGACATCCAGATCGAGCAATCCACCGGCTTCACGCTCTTCGGCACCGCCTGCCTGGAAGGATGATGCCTAGGCGGCCCCGGCTGAGACAGCCGGGACACTTTTGCGGTCACATCTCCAACAGCAATCGCGTCGGCGACTCAAGGCTGTCCTTGATGCGGATCAGGAAGGTGACGGCTTCCTTGCCATCCACTAACCGGTGGTCGTAGCTGAGCGCGAGATACATCATCGGGCGGATGACGACCTGGCCATTGAGGGCGACCGGGCGCTGCTGGATGGTGTGCATGCCGAGGATGCCGCTTTGGGGCGGGTTGAGGATCGGCGTGCTGAGCAGCGAGCCGTAGGTGCCGCCGTTGGAAATGGTGAAGACGCCGCCGGAAAGATCCTCGATGGTGATCTTGCCGTCCTTGGCCTTCTTGGCATAGTCGAGGATGTCCTTTTCGATCTGGGCGAAGGACTTCTTATCCACGTCGCGGAGGACGGGGACGATCAGACCTTTCTCCGTGCCGATGGCGACGCCGATGTCGTAGAAATGATTCTCGATAATATCGGTGCCATCGATGCGACCGTTGACGGAAGGCACGTCCTTGAGCGCCTGGGCGACGGCTTTGACGAAGAACGACATGAAGCCGAGCTTCACGCCGTGCTTTTTCATGAAGTTCTCCTGCACCTGCTTGCGGAGGTCCATCACCGAGGTCATGTCCACCTCGTTGAATGTCGTTAGAATGGCGGCGGTCTGCTGGGCGTTGACGAGGTGCGTCGCGATCTTGCGGCGCAGCATCGACATTTTCCTGCGGGTGGTCCGGCCGTCGCTCACTTCGGCTAGAGCAACCCGCTCGAGCGGGGCGGCGGGGGCGGAGAAATCCGGTTT
>CAMCUY010000093.1 GCA_945879075.1 Akkermansia muciniphila
TCGGCGCGAGCTCCCGCACATCTCAAACTCCGCGGCGACCGGTGATCGCCACTACAAGCCATGCGCATCTTCACCTGCACGCCCGTCGCCTTCGGTGGTGGACCGGATTTTTTTGCGCGGGACAGCGGCTTGTTGTGCCGCGGTTTTCAGGCGATCGGTTGCGAATCCATGGCGGTGATGCCGGGGGAACGAATGCCAGAAGATGAGGCGGATTTGATTCGGACAGAATTTGAAAACCTTGAATCAGCGGTGTGGTGGCGCGCGCAGGCTCTCGACGGCGTGGTGCTCTACGCATGGGGTCGGCCGAAGTTCCGCAAGGTGGCGGCGGCGATTCACGAGGCGGGGATTTTCCTCGTGCTGAACCAGGACAACGGCGGGCTGGTGAGTCCGCTGGCCGGCTTGCGCGACTGGCTTGAGGAGCAGTGGATTCTCGCGGGCCAAGGCCGCGGACCCGGCGCATGGCTGCGGTTTCTCAAACTCACGCTGCGCGGCCTGAGCGCCGGACTGGTCCTGACCGACCCGCTGCGGGCCGCGCACTTGAAACAGGGCGACGTGATCGCCTGCGTGTCGCCCAAGGCGGCGGAGCACTATCGGAAACTGTGCCGGATTTATGGCGGGACCGATCTCGCAGCCCGGGTGCGGATGGTTCCGCACGCGGTGGAGTCGCGCTTCCGTTTCTCCGACGCTCCGAAACGCCGGCAGGTGGCGTGTGTCGGCCGCTGGCAGGACGTGGTGCAGAAACGACCGTGGTTGCTGATGGAGGTCGTCGGGACGTTGGTCACTTCCGACGAGGAGGTCTCGGTGGTCATCGCCGGCACGGCGACGAAGGAATTGATAGAATGGCGCCGCGGCCTGGACGACGCGAGGCGCGGCCGGGTCCATCTCCGGGGCCGGGTGGGCCGCGACGAGCTCGCGGAAATCCTGGCCGAATCCGAGGTGTTTTACAGTCCGTCCGCCTTCGAGAGTTTCGGAATCGCGGCGGCGGAGGCGCTGTGCTCCGGTTGCTCGGTGGTGGCGGGGCGCTCGGTCTCGATGGCGGCTTTCGAGTGGTTTATGTCTGAAAATTCGGGAATGCTCGCGGAGAAGGATGACGCACCCGGGCACTTGAAAGCCTTGCAGGACGAGCTCAACCGCTGGGACCAGGGTGCTCGCGATCCGGTGCGGACCGCCGGCGTGTGGTGCGAGCGGCTGCACGCGGATGAGGTTGCTAAAAAGCTGTTGGAGATCACACACTCCTCGGCTCGTAGCGGCGATCACCGGTCGCCGTGACTATCCAAGATTTAAAAAACCCACTCGGCGACCCATGATCGCCGCTACAATTCACTCACCCCATGCACTTCACCATCATCACTCCGAGCCTGAACTACGGACGCTTTCTCGAGGATTGCCTTGGCAGCGTCGCGCGCCAGACCGGAGTCACGTTAGAACATCTGGTCATCGACGGCGGGTCGACGGATGACAGCGCGTCGGTGGCGGCGCGGTTTCCCCACGCGGTATGGACACAGGAACCCGACCAGGGGATGTCCGACGCGATCAACAAGGGGTTCGAGCGCGCGCGCGGCGACTGGGTGATGTGGCTCAACGCGGACGACCGGCTCAAGCCCGGAGCGCTGGCGGAGATGCTGACGCTGCTGGAAAAGTCGCAGGCGGACGTGGTTTACGGCGATTGGGATTTCATCGATGAGGCGGGGAACTTCCTGCGTCACGTGACGGCACCGCGGTGGTCCAGGTTCGTGCATGTCCACCATCATTGTTTCATCGGCTCGACCGCGGCGTTCTATCGGCGGGCGACGGTGATCGCCGAAGGGAACCGGCTGCGGGAGGATTTCCGTTACGTGATGGACGGCGAGTTTTACGCGCGGCTGGACGCGGCGGGGAAGCGCTTCGAGCGCGTGCCGGTGACCGTGGCGGACTTCCGCCTGCACGGGGCCAACGCCTCGCAGCGCCATCTCGGCAAAACCCGCGATATGGAGGTCATTCTCTCCGCGGAGCGCCAGCATGTGGAATCGCGAGCGATCCGCCGGGCTTACGGGATCAGGCTGTTTGAGGATCCCTATCTGAACGGGTTGGCCGACGGAGTGTTGTGGATCGCAGCGCGATTTTGGAAGGTGGTGAAGAAGGTAGGGTTGCACCGCCGGGGGAAACGGTGAAAGGGATGCGAACGAGGTAGGGTTCCACCGCCGGGGGAACCAGCGATAGGGGATGCGAACGATTTGGCCAAGGGGAGACGTTCCGGCATTTCATTGGGCTGCGCGTTCTCACCTCTTTCGCTAGCGGCCCCGGCGGTGCCGCCCTACCTGCTGCGCGTTCTCAGTTCTTTCGCCTGCGCTCCCGGCGGTAACCGAACGCTTCAACTCCTCGCAAAGCGACGTCGATATCGTCGTCGAATTCTTCGAATCCGAATAAAATGCCGAATTTATTTTGGCCGAGCCCCTGGCAAGTCATTGTCAGGTGGCGCACTTTGGGTGATCGCCGACACTTGACGAAGCCGTCCCATCGTAACACACTCATGCCATGAAATCCCACATTAGTGCAACCATCGACGAACATCTCGTGGAGGCATTGAATCGGTTTGGCCGGGAGGAGCGACGCTCGCGCAGTCAGGTCATTGAAATGGCCTTGGAGGAGTTTTTGCGCAACCGTGTGGGTGCAAAAGGTGAAATCGTCACCTCACAAGGCTATTTCGAGGGCGAATTCCGTCGGGAGGAGACGTATGACCGTTGAAAATCTGGCGGGACGGGTGTTGGTGGACACCAATGTGCTCATTTATGCGACGCTGGCCGCCGATCGCCGACATCAGCGGGCACAGGAGATACTCGCCCTTCGCAACCGTGCCGGGGTGGATTTGTTTATTTCGGTGCAGAACCTCGCGGAAATGTATCCGAACCTCACCGGTCCGAAAAATCAACCGCCGGACAGCCCCGCCCTGGCGCGGGAAAAAATCCAAGCCATCTCCCGCCTCCGCGGCCTGACCGTCCTCCCGCTCACGCTTGATGGAGTCCACCGCGCGCTCGATCTCTGTGTGACGGGCGGGATCACCCGGCAAAAGTATTTCGATCAGCAACTCGCCGCCCTGATGCTTCGCGAAGACATCCCCGTCATCCTGACCGAGAACGACAAGGATTTTTCAAGCATCGAAGGCATTACGCCCATCAACCCCTTTGCCTGACCCATCAGGCCAATGAGCGCCCAAGCCAGCTTCACCCTGCCGCGGCCGACGAGGCGCCCGAGGCATTTTTCGCAGCGGCTTGCTCTTGGCTACGCGGCGTGGCTTGAAACGAAGCTTGCCACGCGTTCGGACATAAAGGCATTAAAAGACAAGGTTGTTGCGGCATTGGGAGCCCGATGACTCTGCGCACGTCAGCCGCCGGGGGAACCGGCGAAAGGGGGGCGACCGGTCGAGACCAAGGCGGACGTTCCGACTTTTCTTGGGCGGCGCGTTCCCATCTCTTTCGCTAGCGGCCCCGGCGGTGCCGCCCTACCTTTGCGACCCTTGGAGCGGTTCGATTTCTGACAGTGGAAAGATTGCAAAGGGAGATGGTTTCGGGAAGTCCTGTTCATTCGCCGTAAGCAGGACGTCGATTCCCGCGGCCGATGCCGTTGCCAGGACCTGGAGGTCATGAAGCCTTTTGCCACGGATTCCAAACCGTCCCGCCCACTCGAGAAACAGCTCGCCCGCTTGCAGGGTTTCAGCAACACAGGAGGATCTCATTCGAAACCGCCTGACATTATCGAGAGCCGTCGCCAGATCCATGCCCAGTCCGTTGTTTTCGACCGGCCGGGTCGCGACCACGAGATATTCGCGGATCACTTGCGTGCAGAGAAACAGATCGACCCCGTCCTTGAGCGCGTTTTGAAACACCGACAAAGATTGGACATGCCAGCGCCGCCCCTCATCGCTCGCCTCAAGCAGCACGTTGGTGTCAACCAGCACCTTGGTTCCGCGATCAATCTTCATAAATCCCCTCTCTCGACCAGTTCTGGGCGCCTTGGGTTTTGACGGTGTGAAGTGAAAATTCCGACGCGTCATCGACGGCGGTTTGTTTGGCCGCCTCTTCGAGCAAGTATTGCAATTCGCCCTGTAAAGAGCGGTGATGGCGGAGTGCACGACGCTTGAGCCGTTCAATCGTCGTTTCGGGGATGTTGCGAATATGGAGCGATTTCATAGCAGTAGCGTAATGATATCATTCTGAAACTCAAACGTAAATTCCCGCCAACTGTCTCTGCCAGCCGGCGGAACGATCCTTGGGAAGGAGAAAACGCAAAAAAAGCGGATGGCAAACAACCGAGCCTTTCGCCTGACTGAAGAACCTAAATGCCGAACCCCATGCCTCCCTCCTTAAAAATCGCCGCCGTCTTCGCGACGATGAACCGCGCGGAAACCGCGAGGAAATGCGTGCTGGCCCTGGCGCGGCAGTCGCGGCCGCCGGACCTGGTGGTGGTGGCGGACAATTGCTCGACCGACGACACGGTGGAGGTGTTGGAAAACCTGGCGGATCTGCCATTCAAGCTGGTGGTGCGGCGGATGCCGGAAAACCGGGGCAACGCCGGCGGCGTGGAGGAGGCGATGGACCAGGCGTTCGCGGACGGGGCCGACGCGGTTTGGATTCTGGACGACGACTCGTGGCCGCGCGCGGCGGCGCTGGCGGCGATGCTTGATGGACCGTGGGATCCTCACATGGTCCGTCATCCGCTGCAAATCGACCCCCGATCAGGAAATTTCACTTGGCCACTGCAAGTCACCGACGGAAAAGGCGGCTGGCGCCTGGTTTGGAGCGAGCGGGAGCTGCCCGACGGCCCGCGGGTGCGCAGCCGGATCACTTGGACAGGCGCCCTGGTGCCCCGCGAAGTCCGCGACGCGGTGGGGCCGGTGAGGGGCGATTTATTCATCCGCGGCGAGGACGAGGAATACCCTTGGCGGATCGAGCGGGCGGGTTTCCAACAGGAAGCGGTCCGCGGCGCGGTGATGGATCATCCGGGGCCGGACGACGTCGTCCACTGGCAGCTTTTTGGGAAAAGTTTCTTCTTCGAGCGCGGGCTGGCAGACTGGAAGCTCTATTACAAGATCCGCAACATGGTCTGGCTGAAACGCCGGCAGGCGGGCGATTTGGCAGCCGTCAAAATGGCGATCGCCTACTCGCTGGCGGCGGTCGCTCTCGACGGCCCGCAACGCATCCCGTTGTTGCGGCGGGCGATTCGGGACGGGTGGCGAGGAACTCTGGGGAAGATGGGCGGAAGTTGATCCGCTGCGTCCGGATCTATCAGCTGCCAACCCATTGCGGGAATTTCCGTTTGAGAGACGAGTGGGCGATCAGCGCGAGACCGATGCCGACGCCGTCGCAGGCGAGATCAAACAGATCCACCCGGTCGAAACCGTAACCGAAGGCCAATTGCGCGGCCTCGATGGCGAGGGCGAGAACGACGGCGAGCGAAGCTGCGGATTTGCGCCCGACCAGACAAGCCATCGCCAAGGCCGGGGCGAAGAGCAGGAGGAGGTGAAGCAAGGGCCGCGCGTTTGCCGCATAGTGCTTCAGGCGCAGGGTGAAATCCCCCTGGTCCGGAATTTCACCGACCGATTCCAAGGCCGCGGGATTGGCGGATGAAAGATCCACCGTCGGCCTGTCCGGCCTTGCTGCTGATAGTGAATAATCCGCGACGGCCGCGGATTCCGGGCCGATTTGAAACGGCTTTCCAAAAAACCTGACCTCTTTCCATGGGCCGGGGACGACGAAATAGAGCCCCATGACCAGCCAGATCGCGGAGGCTAACAGCGGACGGAGTCGCCCGGATTTGCCGCGCGGCCCGATCCAGGCAACCGCCCAGGCAAGCCAGCCGGCCAGCAGGAAGCAGCGGCCGGTTTTCCAGATCCAGCTTTCCCGCAGGACAGTGGCCTCGAACATCGAGAGCTCGAGATCGCCCGAGATTCCGAGGTTTTCGAGGCGCAGGGCCGGGATGGCTGGCGGGTGATCGGGCCTCAGGACCATTTCGACGATGCCGCTGGCTTCACTGTGTCTGGCGGAGCAAAACGGATTGTTTTCCCAATCCCCGCCGCCGCCTTGCGAGTGCCACTCGATCAGGCAGCGGCCGTCCTCCCAGATTTCCTGGCCCGGCAAGAGCTTGGTGGGGGAAACTTGGAAGCGGACATGGAGGAAATTCACCGCGTTGATCCCCGGCAATTCCACGCGCGCGACGACCTGGGAGTGAGTCTGATCCACCCGCAAGCGCAGCCGGGGGCCGGAATCCGGACCCAGCCACTCGACGCCGGGAGCCGGACTGGCGATCGCGCGGAGATCGGAAAGTCGCACGGTCGGGTGCCCGGGCGAGCGTTCGAAGCGGTGCTGCCACAGAGCATAAAGCGCCCCCAACAGGAGCACCCAGGTTCCGAGTAAGGTGAGGCGGCGCATTGCTCGCGTCAGAAAACACTTCAAGCCCGGGTTTCCAACTAAATTCCGGCCTCCGGTCCGAATGCGGCGGACAGTGACCAAATCGGCACTATTATTAGACAATCTACGGTTGCAGAGGCTGGATTTTTAGTAATTCTACCGCCGCCGGGTTTTCCGGCTTTTGTCGCCCCGCTTCACCAACACATGGCTATCAGCCGCAAAGATTCATTCACACTTCAGGCGCTACAACTGACGGACGCTCTGTTGGTGTGGCTATCCTTCTGGCTCGGAGGAGAGGTCCGGGGCTGGCTCGGGATCGGGACCGGGGAGGAAGAGCTGTGGAAGAGCATGAACTGGGTGCTCTACATCGCGGTGCCGTTCACGCCGTTGGTCCTCGAAAGATTCGGTTTTTACGATCGCCTCAGGCACAAAAACACCAGTGCGGCCATGTGGCAGCTGATCCGCTCGATCGTGTTGGTCGTGCTTATGCTCGGCTTGTTCGCGGTCTTCGCGAAACAAGCTGATACCCGGCGACTGGTGCTCGGACTCGGCTTGGTTTTCGTGTTTTTCATTCTCCTCGCGCGGGACCGGATCACGGCCGCGTGGTTGAAGCGCCAAACTCAAACGGACGCCACCAAGGAACGAATCGTGGTGGCCGGGTCGGGCGGGGAAATGACGGAACTGCTGGCGGAACTCGACCCGGAAATCGTCTCCGGCTGGAAGGTGGTGGATCTCTTCGATCTGGGCACGCGCGAGGTGCGGGAACTCTTCAGTCTGCTGAAGGAGCAGTCGGTGAGCCGGGTCATTTTCGCCGCGAAGAACACCGAGTTTGAAAAAGTCGCCCGCGCGGTGGAAGCCTGCGAGCTGCAAGGGGTGGAGGCGTGGATCGCCGCCTCGTTCATCCGCGGGCAGATCGCGCGGCCGGTTTTCGACATAATCGGGAACAAACCGATGATGGTGTTGCGCTCGACGCCCGAGCTGTCGTGGGAGCTTCTGTGCAAGGAGATTTTCGACCGGTTCGCCGCATCGGCGATCATCCTGCTCACCTCGCCGCTGTGGATTTTCGCAACGGTCGGAATCATCCTGAAAAGTCCGGGTGCGCCGGTGTTTTTCTCGCAGCTGCGGGCCGGCCGGTATGGCCGGCCGTTCCGGATGTGGAAATTCCGGACGATGGTGGCCA
>CAMCUY010000094.1 GCA_945879075.1 Akkermansia muciniphila
GATCCTGATAGCGCGGAAGGCGGCTTTCTCAGCGTCATCAACCCGGATTCGCTGAAGACGCTCACCGCGAAAATCGAGCCGGCGCTCGCCATCGCGGACGCAGGTTTCTCCTGCCAGTTCGACCGCACCGGCTACTTCATCGCCGACGCCATCGACCACCAACCCGGCACGAAGCCCGTCTTCAACCGCACAGTTGCGCTCAAGGATTCCTGGGTGAAAAAGGGAGGAAGGTAAGGAGTGTGGACCTTCGGTCCACTGGGTTGGTGCGTATCGCGCCAATGAAGCGCCAGCCTCTCCAGAGTGATCGCCCGGCGCAAGGCGTACGGTATTTTCCGGGGAAAAAGGAATCGACCTTTCGGCGTGGAGTTTCAGAATCCGGCCATGCCCGGTCGCGAAGATCTCAAGAACCTGTCCCTGCTCGGAAAATCCGAGAACCGCCTGCCAGCCAGTCCCGACGAGGCGGAGCTTGATGTTTTCCCGAATCTGCGGCCCGGCCGCCGCTATTGGATCACGCTGAATTGCCCGGAATTCTCCTCGCTGTGCCCGGTGACCGGCCAGCCGGACAGCGCGAAAATCGTCATCCGCTACGTCCCCGGCGACGTCTGCGTGGAAACGAAAAGTTTCAAATTCTACCTTGCCTCGTTCCGCAACCAACCGGCTTTCAACGAGGAAATCGTCAACCGCATCCTCGACGACCTAGTGGCGGCGATGAAGCCGCAGGAAATCATCGTCCGCGGCGAGTTCGCTCCGCGCGGCGGGATCCAGCTGACGACGGAAGCGACTTACCCGGACGCTCCGCGATGAAAGTCTGCGTGCTGCTGAGCGGCGGGATGGATTCGGTCGCCGCGTTTTACGAGGCGCTCGGCAGCCATGAGGTAGTCGCTGGTTTGTCGTTTGACTACGGCGCGAAGCACAACGCGCGCGAGATCCCCTTCGCGAAACTGCATGCCGATCGAAACGGCGTTCTCCATCAGATCATCCCGCTGGATTTCATGAACCGCCTGTTCAAATCCGACCTGCTCCAGTCCGGCGGCGAGATTCCGGATGGTCACTACGCGGAAGAGTCGATGAAGCAAACCGTCGTCCCGTTCCGCAACGGTATCATGCTCGCCATCGCCACCGGCTACGCGGAAAGCATCGGCGCGGAGGGCCTGGTGATCGCCGCGCACTCGGGCGACCACGCGATTTATCCGGACTGCCGCGAGCCGTTCATGCTGGCGATGGCCACCGCGATGGGCGAGGGGACGTATGCGGAAATCCAGTTGCTGCGGCCGTTCATCGCCATGGACAAGACGGCGATCGCGCGACGCGGCGTGGAACTCGGCATCGATTTCTCCGAAACCTGGTCCTGCTACAAAGGCGGGGAAATCCACTGCGGCGTCTGCGGGACTTGCGTCGAGCGGCGCGAGGCGTTTATTCTCGCCGGCCTGCCAGATCCCACGCGCTACGAGCGGACACCGACGTTGCCGACGCTCGACTGAACGACTTTTCCCATGCCCTATCGCATCTGCAAATCCCTCGAAGTGGAAAACGGCCACATGCTCACCAAGCACCCCGACAAGTGCCGGTTTCCGCATGGCCACACCCGCAAGGTCGAGTTCGTGATCGAGGCCGACGAACTCGATGGCAATGAGATGGTCTGCGATTTCAAGATCATCAAGGACGCCGTCGGCGACTGGCTCGATAGCTTCGATCACGCCATGTGTATGAACACCGCGGATCCGGCCTACGCGGATTTTAAGGAGCGCTACGGCGACCGCGTGATCGGTTTTGAAAACCAGGATCCGACGACCGAGTTGATGGCGCGCACCATTTTCAACCACACGGAAAACGCCCTTGCCGCATACGCCGCGCGGACCGATACCCGCTACCCGCTCCAGCCCGGTGTGCGGCTTGTCCGCGTGCGAGTCTGGGAAACATCCTCGTCGTGGGCGGAATACGAAAAATCTCTCTGAATCATGTCCCCGAAATCCGCATTGCCCGACATCCAGGCGACCCCCGACACCCGCGGCATCGCCATCGACCAAGTCGGCGTTTCCGATTTGCGCTATCCGATCCAAGTTCTCGACCAAGACGGGAAAGCGTTTCCTACCGTCGCGAAAATCTCGATGTCGGTGCATCTGCCGCATCATTTCAAAGGCACGCACATGAGCCGGTTTCTCGAAGTGCTGAGCAAGCACGAGGGCGAGGTGACCATGCGCACGCTGCCGGACATCCTCCACGATTTGAAAAAACGCCTCGATGCCGAGGAAGCGCACATCGAGGTGGCATTCACCTATTTCGTCACTAAAAAGGCTCCCGTCTCCGGCTCGCCCGCCAAGGTCGGTTGCGACTGTGTTTTCAAAGGAACCTCTAATGGAACAGTCGATGATTTCGTCCTTTGCGTCACCGTCCCCGTCACCACGCTGTGCCCGTGCAGCAAGGAAATCAGCGAATACGGCGCGCACAACCAGCGCGGCTACGTCACGCTGGAAGTCCGCCCGATGGCGAAAAAAGGCGGCTGGGAGCTGATCCTCATCGAGGACCTCATCGAGGTCGCCGAGAAGTCCGGTTCCGCTCCGGTTTACGCCCTGCTCAAGCGCACCGACGAGCGCTTCGTCACGATGCAGGCTTATGACAATCCGGTGTTCGTCGAGGACGTCGTTCGGAATGCCGCCGCCCTGCTGCGCGCCGACAAGCGGGTTTCCTCCTTCACCGTCAAGGCGGTGAACCACGAGAGTATCCACGACCACAACGCCTTCGCGACGATCATCGGTCACGCCGCCGACTAACCCGCCCGCTTCGCATGTCGAAGATCATTCCGCCGGAAATCCTGTTGGAGGCCTATGCGCAAGGCGTGTTCCCGATGGCGGAGGACGGCGAGATCCTGTGGTTTTCGCCCGAGCGGCGCGGCCTGATCCCGCTGGACGAACGGTTCCACATCCCGCGCGGCCTTGCCAAGAGCGTGAAGCGCCAGCCGTTTGAAGTCCGCTGGAATACGGCGTTCCGCGACGTCATGCTCGGCTGCGCGGCACGCGAGGAGACGTGGATCGACGAGGTGATCCTCGATAGCTACTGCGCGCTCCACGCCGCCGGCCACGCCCATTCGGTCGAGTGCTGGGATGCGGACGGCTTGCAAGGAGGGCTCTACGGCGTCGCGCTACCCGGTGTTTTTTTCGGCGAAAGCATGTTTTCGCGTAAAACCGACGCCTCCAAGATCGCGCTGGTCGCCCTCGTGGAACGCTTGAGGGAAAGGGAATTCAGCTTGTTGGACACGCAATGGATGACAAGCCACCTCCGCCAGTTCGGCGGCTACGAACTCTCGCGGAAGGCCTACCTCGCAGCGCTCCGAAAGGCCCTCGATTGACGGATTTATCTCTGGTCTTGCATCTTGCTCCCTGAATCCTGAATCTCCTCCCCTCAACCATGCAGCTCCTCGAATTCGAAAAACCCGCCGCCGAACTCGAACGCGAACTCGAAAAACTTCGCACCAAGTCCGCTTCCCAAAACATCGACTTGTCGGACGAGATCTCCATCATGGAGACGAAACTTGCCGAAACGCGGGCCGGGATTTATAAAAACCTAACCCCGTGGCAGCGCGTCCAGATCGCCCGTCACACGAACCGTCCGTTCATGCTCGACTACGTCTCCCTCGCTTTCACGGATTTCTGCGAACTCCACGGGGATCGCCACATCGGTGACGACGCGTCGATGCCCGGCGGATTCGCGCGCATCGGCGGTAAGCGCGTGGTCATTATCGGCCACCAGAAGGGCCGCGACACCAAGGAAAACCTCAAGCGCAACTTCGGCAGCGCCCATCCCGAAGGCTACCGCAAAGCCCTGCGTCTGATGAAAACCGCCGAGAAATTCGGCCTTCCGGTCATCACCATGATCGACACTCCGGGTGCCTTCCCCGGCATCGGCGCGGAAGAGCGCAACATCGCCGAAGCCATCGCTTTCAACCTCCGCGAAATGATGCTCCTCAAGGTGCCGGTCATCGCCATCGTCCTCGGCGAGGGCGGTTCGGGCGGGGCTCTCGGCATCGGCGTCGCCGACCGCGTCATCATGATGGAGAACGCTTACTACTCGGTCATCAGTCCGGAAGGATGCGCCGCCATTCTCTGGAAGCACCGCAAACACGCGCCCGAGGCCGCCGAGGCCATGAAACTCGTCGCTCCCGACCTCATGAAACTCGGTCTCATCGACGACGTGATCGCCGAGCCCACCGGCGGCGCCCACCACGACCACCAAGCCACGGCCGAAGCCTTCCGCGACAAGGTGATTTCCCACATCGAGGAACTATCAAAGCTCTCCACCAAGCAACTCCTCAACGAGCGCTACGAGAAATTCCGCAATTTCGGCGAGTGGCAGGGAAAATAAGCATTTTTTGAAAACCAAAATAAATCACCCATACTACTAATTAAATTATGTCCAATAAACCGCTCAATATCGGTCTGGTCGGAGGAGGCAAGGGAGCCTTCATCGTGAATCCCCATCAGAAAGCCATTCACATGGACGGCACTCGCCGCATCGTCGCTGGTGCGCTTTTCCCCGATCCCGCAATCGCGCTCGAAGAAGCCGCCAACTGGGCCTATCCGATCAAGGGCTATGCGTCCTATGACGAGATGATCGCTGCCAACGCAACCTTGCCCGACGATGAGAAGCTCGACTATATCCTCATTGTCACCCCCAACTTCGTTCACTTTGATCCTGCGATGAAGGCGATGAAGGCCGGCATCGCGGTGTTCTGTGAGAAGCCGCTCTGCCTCAACCTCACCGAGGCGGACGAGCTTGTGAAGACCTCCCGCGAACTCGGGGTACCCTTTTCGGTGGCCCACACCTACCTCGGCCACTGGACCACCCGCTTCAGCCGCTACATTGTGGAGAGTGGATTGTTGGGAGACGTTCGTTGGGTGGATAGCTACTACATCCAAGGCTGGCTCGCCTCCAAACTGGAAGCCACCGGCCAACAGCAGGCCAGTTGGCGCGTCGACCCCAAGCGTGCGGGCGGCTCCGGCTGCGGCGGCGATATCGGCACCCACGCCCTCATGCAGTTGCGCTACGTCACCGGCCTCGAAATCACCGAAGTTTCCGCACAAATGGAAACTTTCGTCGAAGGGCGCGCGCTCGACGACCACTTCACCATTTACTGCAAGCTCAGCAACGGCGGCAAGGCATTGGTCCGCGCCTCGCAGATTTGCATCGGTCACAAGAACGATCTCGGCATCGATGTTTCCGGCACCAAAGGCACCTTGCGTTGGCGCCAGGAGGATCCCGAGCGTCTGACCATTCATCTGCCCAATCAACCTGACCGGGTCTATTGGCGCGGTGCGGTCACCGCGGGCGACGGCTTCCTGCCGGACGACGTCCCTGCCGATCTGATGGCGGAGCCGACGATTCCCGCCGGCCATCCGGAGGCGTTTCACGACGCCTTCGCCCGTCTCCACCGTTGCTTCGAAGCGGACGTCAGGAAATGGAAAGCCGGTGAGAAATTCGCCACCGACGGCAGCAAATACGCCACCGTTGACGACGGATGGATGGGTCTCGCCTTCATCGAAACATGCATCAAGAGCAGTGAGAACGACGGCGCGTGGGTAGCTATGCCGAAGACCGTCTGATAGCATGCATCCTGCGACGCTGCATGGCGTCGCAGGATTTCAGTTTGATTCGCCGAGCGCCGTGTGTCTGCCGCGTCTCGCCGCAGACCGTCGCCGGAGCGTCTCGCTCCGAGTCTTCTTCTAAAACGGCGAGCTTCCCATCAACTCCCCGCTCTCGGCATCAAAGGAAACGCTTGCCCAAGCCCCACCCTCAACTTGCATCCCGTCATGTGCTGATTGCTTGTCGTTGAGCAGGGTGCCGGTTGCGAACCCGCCTCATGCACGGGGCCCTCGCCGCGGCAGGTGTGCGGCTATAAGTTTTTTGCGAAGGACTCGGCCGAACCTTGGCTTGCGGAGTGCCCGGAATCGAACCATCTTGCACGCACTATGCAGGCCGTGACCGATCGCTTGAAGAATTTCCTCCAATACGTGGCTGTCAATCTGATCGACGAGCCGGCACAGGCGCAGCTCAAGGTGGCGGAGCTCGGACCCAAGCGGCTGCGGTTCAAGCTTGTTCTCGCCAAGCCGGATGTAGCGATGCTCATCGGCAGGAACGGCTTCACTGCCTCAGCGGTGCGGGGGATTCTAAAGGCGGCGGCGGAGCGGGAGGGGGTGCAGGTTTCGCTGCAAATCCACTCGCAGGAGGAGGAGGCGGAGATCCTCGCCAAGGAAGGCGAGCCATGAGGAATGCCTGTCTCACGCGGTCGCCAGGCAGCCGGGACAGTTCTGCGCGAAATGGCCGGGCTGAATTTCGTCGAGCGACGGGGATGTTTCTGTCAGGCAGAGCTCGGGATTTCCGAGACGGTTACGCAGTTGGAACGAGCAGCCGGCGGCCGGACGAGAGAGGTCGGGCGGCAGGCCGGGGATGGTGTAAAGCAGCTCGCCTTTCGGGTGGCTCGCGGGAATCGATTTCAACAACGAGCGGGTGTAGGCGTGCAGCGGCTGGCGGAAAAGGTCGGATTTCCCGGCGCTTTCGACAACCCGACCGGCATACATCACGTTGATGTGGTCGCACATTTCGGAAACGACCGCCAGATCGTGGGTGATGAAAATCACGGCGGTGCCGAGTTGTCTTTGGCGTTCGCGGATGAGGTCGAGGACTTGCTTTTGCACGGTCACGTCGAGCGCGGTCGTCGGTTCGTCGCAGATGAGCAGCTCGGGCCGGGTGATGAGGGCCATGGCGATCATGACGCGCTGGCGCATGCCGCCGGAAAACTCGTGCGGATAGGAATGGATGCGTTTTTCGGGCTCGGGGATGCCGACTTCCGCGAGCGCTTCAATGGCGCGGTGGAGCGCTTCCTTGCCGGTGCAATTTTCGTGGAGCGCGAGCGGCTCGGTGAGTTGCGCGCTCACTTTCATGAACGGGTTCAGCGAGGTCATCGGGTCTTGGAAAATCATCGAGATCCGCTTGCCGCGAATCTTGCGGAGTTGCTTTTCGGGAATTTTCAATAGATCGACGCCGTCGAAAACCGCCTGCCCACCGTGGATCCTGCCGGGCGGCTGGGGGATCAGGCCGAGCAGGGAATAACAGGTAACCGACTTCCCCGAGCCGGACTCGCCGACGATGCCGAGCGTTTCTCCGGGCTCGACGCTGAACGAGACGTTCTCCACCGCATGCACGACCCCGTTGCGGGTGTGGAAGCGGGTGGTGAGGTTTTTGACGTCGAGCAAGGGCATGACCCGCCGACTTTCGCCGCTGCGCGGAAAAGTGCAAGCGCGCGGCTCAAGACCGGATCAAGCGCTCCTCGATCCAGCGGCCGACGTCGGGAAAAGCGCCGTTTTCCAAGGG
>CAMCUY010000095.1 GCA_945879075.1 Akkermansia muciniphila
AGTCCCCACCGCCGGGGTTTCCCTACAAGCACGCTCATGGCCTTCGAACCTCTCAAGGACGGCATCCGCTCAAATGTGCGGATCGATTTCTACGGCAACGTCCACAAACGCTTGCGAGGCACCGACGCTGACAAGCGCTACGCCACCGAAGTCGCCGTGCTCAAAGCACTGGAAGAGCGCGGCTGCCCATACGTCCCCCGCCTGCTGGAGGAGCATCCGGAAGAACTCTACTTCGTCTCGACCAACTGCGGCAAACTCGCCACCCAGATTTCCAAAACGAAATCCGACCAACTCTTCGCCAAGCTGGAGCGCGAATACGGCATTCGCCACCTCGACGCCGAGCCGCGCAACATCACTTACTCGGACAAACTCGGCTGTTTTTGCATCATCGACTTCGAGCTCGCCGAAATCCTGCCGCCACCGCCCGGCGTCGCCTCGCCCGCCATCTGACCCCCACCCGTCCGTGACCGAAGCCGCAACTCTTCACTGGGCCGCCCTCACTCACAGCGGGTCCCGCAAACTCCGCAACGACGACTCGCTGATCGCCTTCGCCTCGGGGCCAAAAGGTGCCGAAGCCCTCCCGGAAACAGGCAGCCTCCCGCTCGCCACCCACGACCTTGTCTTCGCCGTTTCCGACGGCATGGGCGGCAGTAACGCCGGCCACATCGCCTCCTCGATTATCCTCCAACAGATGACCGAAATCATCCCGGAAACCTTCAAGGCCGCCGCCTCCGGGCTGTTTCCGGACTCCCTCAGCCACCTCGCCGACGCCCTCCGCTTCATTCATGACGAGATCAACGCCACCGGCAACGGCAGCGCAGACAAAACCGGCATGGCCGCCACCCTCGCCCTCGCCTGGTTCACCCCGGAAAACCTCTACATCGCCAACGCCGGCGACTCCCGCATCTACCGCTCTCGCAGCGGCAAGCTCGAACAACTCAGCCGCGACCACACCTACGCCTGGAGCCAGTGGAAACGCGGCCAAATCAGCGAAATCCAATACCGCTCCCATCCGCGCCGCGCCGCCCTTTACGAAGTCGTCGGCGGTGGCCATGACAAGGTGAACCCCCATTTCGCAGCCATCACCTACGAGGTCGGCGACTGCTTCCTCGTCTGCTCGGACGGACTCGTCGATGGACTCTGGGAGCGCCATATTTCCGACGCCCTCGCCAGCTGCTGCAACTCCCCGGCCGACACCGCGCAAACACTTCTAAAACGAGCGATCGACAACTCCGGAATCGACGATACAAGCCTCATCGTCATCGCGGTTGCAGCCCCTCCCGGGAGTGAAGACCACGGCTGACAAAATCGGCTTGAAGCTTGGCACGTATGATGCTTTTTCATGCGCGTCAGCCGTCTCCGGCGGGTGAAGGAATGCCTTTATCTCCGGGGATCACTGAAACTAATTACCGTTAATCACTGAAAATCAACATCATCATGGCCAAATACAAATTGGAATACATCTGGCTCGACGGCTACACCCCCGTGCCGAATCTCCGCAGCAAAACCCAAGTCAAAGAATTCGCCAGCTTTCCAAGCCTCGAGCAACTCCCGTTGTGGGGCTTCGACGGCAGCTCGACCCAGCAAGCCGAAGGCCGCAGCTCCGACTGCATGCTCAAGCCGGTCGCCATTTACCCGGACAGCACCCGCAAGAACGGTGCCCTCGTGATGTGCGAGGTCATGATGCCCGACGGCGTCACCCCGCACCCGACCAACGGCCGCGCCACCATCCTTGACGATTCCGGCGCATGGTTCGGCTTCGAGCAGGAATATTTCCTCTATCAAGACGGCCGCCCGCTCGGCTTCCCTGCCGATGGCTTCCCCGCCCCGCAAGGCCCGTATTACTGCGGCGCCGGCTACAAGGCCGTCGGTGACATCGCCCGCCAGATCGTCGAAGAGCACCTCGACCTCTGCCTCGACGCCGGCATCAACCACGAAGGCATCAACGCCGAGGTCGCCAAAGGCCAATGGGAGTTCCAAATCTTCGGCAAGGGCTCCAAGCGCGCCGCCGATGAAATCTGGACCGCCCGCTACATCCTCAACCGTCTCTGCGAAAAATACGGCATCGACGTGGAATACCACTGCAAGCCGGTCAAGGGTGACTGGAACGGCTCCGGCATGCACGCGAATTTCTCCACCACCTATCTCCGCGAAAAGGGTGGCAAGGCGTACTTCGAAGCGCTCATGGCAGCCTTCGGCGAGCATTGCGAAGAGCACATCGCCGTCTATGGCCCGGACAACCACCTCCGCCTCACCGGCCTCCACGAGACCCAGTCGATCGACAAGTTCACCTACGGCCTCGCCGACCGTGGCGCGTCCGTCCGGATTCCTCACAGCTTCATGCAGAACGACTACAAGGGCTACCTTGAGGACCGTCGTCCGAACTCCCAAGGCGACCCCTATCAAATCGCCTCGCGGATTCTCAAGACCATCTCGCTCGTGCCGACTCCTTGAGTTAGCCGCCTGAGAGATCGTCCTAAACGATTCATTCAAAAAGCCGTCTTCCCCACCGGGAAGGCGGCTTTTTCTTTCCAAGTTGAAGAACTTGTCGCCCCCGGGTTAAAACCAGCCATGCAGCAAAACCCGAAAAACGGAATGAGCGTGGATGAAGCCGCCGCGCCCAAGGCCGCCCACGCCTGCTGCTGCGGAAATTACGCCCCGGTCGCGCCCGCGGCGGACGCGAAATTCTTCTGCCCGATGTGCCCCGGCATGGAATCCGACAAACCCGGCGAGTGCGCCAAGTGCGGCATGGCGCTGGAACGGAACCCGACATTCGCCGGCAAGACGATCTACACCTGCCCGATGCACCCGGAAATCCGCCAGGACGCGGCTGGCGACTGCCCGAAGTGCGGGATGGCGTTAGAGCCCGTCACGGAGTCCTTGGACGAGGAGGAAAACCCCGAACTGGTGGACATGACCCGCCGCCTCCGCATCGGCGCGGCGCTGGCGTTGCCGGTTTTCCTGCTGGCGATGGCCCACCTGATCCCCTCGCTCGCCCACGACCCGCGGCTCAGCGGCGATGCCTCGCGCTGGACCCAGTTCATCCTCTCCACGCCTGTGGTGATGTGGGCGGGTTGGCCGTTTTTCAAACGCGGCTGGCGTTCGCTTGTTAGCCGGAATTTCAACATGTTCACGCTCATCGCCATCGGCGTCGGCACCGCCTACGCCTTCAGCGCGGCGGTGATCTTGGCACCGGCCGTGTTTCCCGCGTCGCTCGCCACCCACGGCCGGGTCGCCATCTACTTCGAGGCCGCCGCGGTGATCGTCGTGCTCGTCCTGCTTGGCCAGGTGCTCGAACTCCGCGCCCGCGCTAAAACCGGCAATGCCATCCGCACCTTGCTCGATCTCGCGCCCAAGACCGCGCGCCTCGTCGAGGACGGCAACGAACGCGACGTGCCGCTCGAATCCATACAAACCGGCGCAACCCTGCGCGTCCGCCCCGGCGGGAAAGTCCCGGTCGATGGCAACATCCTCGAAGGCCAATCCTCGCTGGACGAATCGATGATCACCGGCGAGCCGATGCCCGTGAGTAAAACCGTTGGCGATCCGGTGACCGGTGGCACGCTCAACACCACAGGCAGTTTCATCATGACCGCAAGCCACGTCGGCAGCGACACCGTGCTCGCCCGCATCGTGAAAATGGTCGCCGTGGCCCAGCGCAGCCGCGCGCCCATCCAGGCGCTGGCGGACCAGGTCGCCGGCTATTTCGTCCCGGCGGTGCTCGCCATCTCGCTGGTCACGTTTCTGTTATGGTCGTCGTTCGGCCCCGAGCCGCGCCTCGCCTTCGCCATCGTCAACGCGGTCGCCGTTCTGATCATCGCCTGCCCCTGCGCCCTCGGCCTCGCCACGCCGATGTCCGTCATGGTCGGCATCGGCCGCGGCGCGCAGGCCGGCATCCTCATCCGCAACGCCGAAGCCATCGAGGTGATGGAAAAAGTCACCACCGTCGTCGTGGACAAAACCGGCACGCTCACCGAGGGCAAGCCCCGCCTCACCGAAGTCATCGCCGTGAATGACACCAGCGAAAACGAGCTACTCCTCGCCGCCGCTTCCATCGAGCAAAACAGCGAACATCCCCTCGCCACCGCGATCGTCAACGGAGCCAAAGAGCGCGGGATCACGCCGCAGGCAGTCACCGGATTCGACTCTGTCACCGGCGGCGGAGTGATTGGCAATCTCGCGGCTCGCCAGATCGTCATCGGCAAATCCGCGTTTCTCCAACAGAAATCCGTCACCGGATTGGAAGCGCTGGAAAGCAAGGCCGCGGAGCTGCAATCCCAAGGCCGCACGGTGATCTTCGCCGCCATCGATGGCAAATCCGCGGGCATCCTCGCCATCGCCGACCCGATCAAAGCATCCACCCCACAAGCGATCGCGAGGCTGCACGCGCTCGGCCTGAAAATCATCATGCTCACCGGCGACAACGAGCGCACCGCCCAAGCCGTCGCCAAATCCCTCGGCCTCGATCAGGTGGAAGCCGGCGTCGAACCGCAGCACAAACACGAGCGCATCCGCCAGCTCCGCGACCAAGGCCACATCGTCGCCATGGCCGGCGACGGCATCAACGACGCGCCCGCCCTCGCCGCCGCCCACGTCGGAATCGCCATGGGCACTGGCACCGATGTCGCAATGGCAAGCGCCGGCATCACCCTCGTGAAAGGCGACCTCCGCGGCATCGCCCAAGCCATCACACTCAGCCGCGCGATGATGCGGAACATCCGCCAAAACCTGTTCTTCGCCTTCATCTACAACACCCTCGGCGTCCCGGTGGCCGCCGGGATCCTGTATCCGTTTTTTGGCATCCTGCTCAGCCCAATCCTTGCGGGGGCCGCCATGAGCCTGAGCTCCGTTTCAGTCATCAGCAACGCGCTCCGCCTGCGGAAAAAAAACTGCTAGACCACTGATCAGGCCACCACTTTCTTCACGAAACACGCCTTCAGGCCGATGGTGATGCCGTCCATCTTGCAGGTGATTTCATGATCACCGTCCACCAGACGGATCGGTTTCGACTTGGTTCCCACCTTGAGAACCTGCGACGAGCCCTTCAATTTCAGGTCCTTGATCATCGCCACCACATCGCCATCCGCGAGCACATTGCCATAGGCGTCCTTGACGATCCGGTCGGCGGCGGAGGCTTCTTCCGACTGCGCTTTGATTTTCCAATCATGACCGCAAGTGACGCACTCCAAGTGGTCGGAGTGGGTCAAAACATCGGTCATCTCACACATCGGGCAGGCGGTTTCGCTCATAGGCGGCCACAACAGCCCACCCCATACCCGAACTCAAGCACTTACACCGCAGGCATATTCCAAACGCAGGGAAGAGCGTCGCGCCCACTGAAATTGCCGGGAACACAGGACTTTTGCGAAGAACGCTCTTCAATGAAAGCCTGCCATTCCTCGGTGTAATGATTGATCCATTTCTCATCACAACCGCTCATCCAGTTCTTGCTCGATCCAGAAGAAACGGCCACTGAGTTTTTAGATTTTTGTGATTCGGATTTGGGGGATTTAGGGGTCACGGGCCGCACGCCCGCGCTTGGGTATTGGGTAGCATTCATACATTTCAAATAATGGCTTTTAGGGATTAACCAACCACATGACTACACCATGGATTTCAGATCTAAAAGGAATTTCTGGTAAATAATTATGACTCCGGCAAAACGGCGGCCTTTGGAAAAAACATAGTTCGATGAATCGGATCAAACCCGCGTTTTTCGAGTCAAATCCAGTGAGTTGCGCACGGGAGGACGGGTCGGAACTTCACGGGCAACGGAGTTTCCATGGCGATTTGGCGATCCCACATCCGAGTCGCTCAGCCGGAAATTTTGCTAAAACGCAGCCTCCTGGACTTCAGTCCTTCTTCTCTTCCACGCAAGACCGGACTGAAGTCCTCGACTACATTTCAAAACACCACCTCTCAGACCTTGAACAAACCGCCGCGTTTCCCGCCGAGCACGGCGGCGCCCATGATCGCCACGGAGAGGAAAACCATCGCCCACACGCCCAGCGCGGCGGCCAGTTCGGTGCCGTTTCCGAGCGTGCTGAGAAGGGTGTAAATCGCCTTGGTGATCGGGTAATGCTGCGCCTGCTGGGCGAGGATCAGACTGTCGCTGACCTCCAGCATGGCGAAGGCGAAGGCGAGGATCCCGCCCGCCGCGAGGTTCGCGCCGATGAGCGGAATGGAAATCCGCCGGAGCGTCCGCAGCGGCGTGGCGCCTAACGATTTCGCGGCTTCTTCAAGCATCGGATTGCTCTGTTGGAGACCGGCAACGGCGGACCTAACCACATAAGGCAGCCTGCGGAAGGCATAAGCCACGACGATCAAAAGAAACGGGCTGCCACCTGCCCCGACGAGGAAATGAAACGCCTTTCCCTCCTGCGAAAGCGCGAGGTAGCCGAAGGCCATCACCAGCCCCGGCACGGCGAGCGGCAGCATCACCACCGCGTCGAGAAATCCGCGGGATTTCAAATCGGAGCGCACGACCACCCACGCGACCGATAGCCCGATCACTAACGCCACCAGCGTCGCGCAGCCGGCGTAAAGCAGGCTGTTCTGGATGGACGGCACGACCAGCCCGTTGCCGAGCGCCTCGAAGTAATGGCGCAGCGTCAGCTCGTCGGGAATCACCGTGCCATACCAGCGGCCCGCGACGGAAAGCAGCACCACGCCGAGGTGCGGAATCGCCGCGATGACGAACACGCCGAGAAAGAACAAGCAGCAGGCCGCGGATTTCCAGCCTCCGACGCACAACGACGACGAGCGCCCCTTCGGCCGCGGCGCGGTGCCGAGCGGCGAGCGGCCCATGACCGACTTCGACACCGTGAAAACCCCGGCCGCGACGATGAGCATCACGGCGGTGAGCGCGTAGGGAACCGGGTTTCTATCAAGTCCCTTGAGCCCGTCGAAAATCTGCACCGGTGCGACCCGCGCGTAGTCGAAAACCAATGGCACCCCGAGCTCGGTGAAGGCCCAGATGAAAACGATCGAAGCGCCCGCGAACACCCCGGGCATCGCGAGCGGCAGAGTGATCCGGAAGAAGCGCTTCCACGGTGGGCAGCCGAGGTTTTCCGCAGCCTGCTCCATCGCCGGATCGAGGTGCGCCAGCGCGGCGGCGATGTTCATGTAGAGGATCGGATAGAGGTGCAGCGCGTTCATCAGCACGATCCCTGCGAAGCGGCCGTTCGCCAGCCAGTCGTAGGGCAGCGCCGCGTCCATCAG
>CAMCUY010000096.1 GCA_945879075.1 Akkermansia muciniphila
ATTCTAGCGGACAACACGCTCGGACCCGCGCTCGACGAAGGCGCTGACTTCACCGCCGCCCCGCAACTCCCGGCCAACGCCGTGGGTGAACAAGCGACGCTCGCCGCCTACTTCAGCTCGAAGCACCCGACGGCGGGCAGCGCCTACAACACCGCCGATACGGCAGCGGCACTGGACCTCCGCATCCAGCGCACGGCCGTCCGCAGCGACACGGTCCTGCCTTACACCGCGGGTGAAGTCCTCACGCTCAACGCGTTCTCGCCCGGCATGCTCGCCATCGGCCGCAGCCCGAGCTTGATGCTCACCCAGCCGGAACTGGCTTCGGCCGTGGGGGCGACGCGCACGGCGGGACAGGCCGACGTGACCTCGAACCCCTCCGCCTTCAGCCTCTACACCGCCGGTTCCATCCAGGACCTGCGCGGCACCGGGAACCTGCTCATCCAGGCGAGTGGCGCGAACGTCACGCTCACCCTGCCGCTTCAGAAATCCACCACCCTCGGTGGCTGGGAACCCGCCGATGCGGATCTCGAAGCGAGCTTCCCGAAAGTCGAAAACAAGGAGTTTTATCGAATCATTCTCCCCCAGTGATCGCCTGACTGCGCCTCACTAACCACCGAAACCCCGCCCGGCTCGTCCGGGCGGGGTTTTATTTTTGAAATCATGGTTCCGCAAATTGTGACGAAATTGACCCAAAAAACAGTTGCGCCGGTTGGACGGAGATCCTGTTGGCTGGGATCGCTTACAATCATTCCATCCAAACCATCATGAAAATCGATATTGTGACGGATACCTTCTCTCCCGATGTGAACGGAGTCGCGATGACCTTGGGACGCCTGACTGACGGCCTGCGCCAGCAGGGACACCGGGTGCATGTGATTCACACCGGAGCCTCGGCCAAAGCGGGAGAAACCTGCGTCGCCGCCGTTCCGCTTCCCGGATACAAGGAAGTGCGCGTGGGCCTGCCGAAACCTTTCGAGCTCAAAGCGCGCTGGTTGAAGAGACGCCCGGACGCGATCTACGTCGCCACGGAAAGCCCGTTAGGAAAATCCGCGCTCAAAGCCGCCAATGCGCTGGGCATCCCGGTAGCCTCCGGATTCCACACGAACTTCCACCAGTACATGGCGCAATACGGCATGGGCGGATTCCACCCGATGGCGATGGCCTATCTGAAAAATTTCCATCAGCGCGCGGATTGCACGCTGACGCCCTCGCGGGACATGGTGGAACAGCTCGGCAACGAGGGCTTTGAAAACGTCCATCTGCTAGGACGTGGCGTGGATACGGATTTGTTCGCCCCCGGGAAACGCTGTGAATCCCTCCGCGCCCACTGGGGCGCACGGGCGGCCACACCGGTCGCGGTGATGGTCGGCCGGGTCGCGGCAGAGAAGAACTTCGAGCTGGCGATGAAGACCTTCGAGCAAATGCGCCAGGTCTTCCCGGACGTGAGGTGCGTGGTGGTCGGCGACGGTCCCTTGCGTGAAAAACTCGCCGTGAAATTCCCGTGGGTTTGTTTTTCCGGTGTGCAAACCGGCGAGGAACTCGCCAAACACTACGCCTCCGCGGACGTGCTGGTCTTTCCTAGCGAAACTGAAACCTTCGGCAACGTGCTGTTGGAAGCGATGGCCAGCGGCCTCGCCACGGTGAGCTATGACTACGCAGGCTCCGCTCTGCACGTGCGGGCGGGCGAAAACGGACTCAAGGCCGTCAAGGGCGACTCCGCGGAATTCATCCGTCTCGCGGTGAACGCGCTTTCACTACGGACCGACGACAAGCTGCGGGAAGCCGCCCGGGAAACTGCTGAATCCCTCGGATGGGACCAAGTGGTGGAGGAATTCGCACGCAGGCTCGCCGAGATTTCGGGAACCGCTGAGGAAATCCCAGTGGCCGTGAAAAAGAAATCCAAGCGCCCCAAGTTTTCCTGTCGCACGGTGTTCCTCTCGGACATCCACTTGGGCACACCTGATAGCAAGGCGGATGAAGTTGTGGAGTTCCTCAAACACATCAAATGCCGCAAGCTGGTGCTCAACGGCGACATCATCGACGGCTGGGCGCTGAAACGCGGCGGACGCTGGACATCGCGCCACAGCCGTGTGATCCGTAAAGTGATCAAGATGACCGAGCAGGACAACACCGAGGTGATCTATCTGCGCGGGAATCATGACGAGATCCTCGAACGTTTCCTGCCGATGGCCTTCGGCAGGATTCGTCTGACCAAGGAACACATTCATGTCACGGCGGCGGAGAAGCGCTATCTCGTCGTGCATGGCGACGGCTTTGACAGCGTCTCCACCAACCACAAGTGGCTCGCCTCACTCGGGGCGGTGGGCTACGACTTTCTGTTGCGCGTGAACCGCTTTTACAACCACTACCGGGCATGGCGCGGCAAGGAGTATTTCTCCCTCAGCAAGCGGGTGAAGGCCAAGGTAAAATCAGCCGTTAGCTTTGTGGACCGCTACGAGGAACTGCTTCAGGAACTGGCCCGCCATCGCAAATGCGACGGCATCATCTGCGGTCACATCCACACGCCAGAGGACAAACAAGTGGGCGCGATCCACTATCTCAACTCGGGCGACTGGGTGGAAAGCCTCACGGCCATCATCGAGCATCACGACGGACGGATGGAACTGGTGCGGTATGTCGGTTTCATTGAGAGCCTGAAGCGCGACGAACAGCCGGAATCGGAGGAGGAGCAGTCCTCGCTGCAAACCGCGTGCATGATCTGACCGGACTTCTACTTGAAAAGCACGTCCACCCCCATCGCGGATTTACGGAGGAACTTGGGCATCGCCGCAGGATCACGCGGGCGCAGGGCGCGAAAGACAATTCCGGATAGATAGAGGGTGAAAACCCGGTCCACCCAGCGGTAACCGCGCTTGCGCCGCAGCAGAAGCGTCGCCGCCATCGCAAGCGTCCGGCGTGTCATGGGAAATGGTTCGAAGGACACCTTGATCCGGTAGCGCTGACGCTTCTCCTTGGGCCAACGCAACTTGTAGGCGGCTTTCCCGGCGTGGATCCGCTCGGCCACGGATTCGTCAAACGGCAGGAAATAGTAACGGCGTGCCAGCAGGACGAGATGGAAGAAGTCGTCCATGTGCTCGATGTCATCCGTTGGAAGTCCGGCTTCGCGCGCCAGGGAAATCATCCGCGGGAACAAGGCCGCGGCCGCCTCGCCACCCGACAAGGCAGCTTCCGGATCGCTAACAAAAATACGCATCACCTTGCGCACGCCGTGATTGATGAAAAGCGAGTCCCAGTAAACATGCAGCAGCGGCGGAATGCGGACACGCCGGAAAAACAGCTTCTGCAGTGCGAAGTCACGGATGTAGAGAAGCTCGCGGATCACGGTGTCGGCGTGATCGAGAAGCTCAAGGGCCGCGAACGCGCGCTCCGTCCCGAGCAGGCTTTCCACCGCGGAATCGGCGGGTTTGCCGTGTCGAAAGACGGTGATGGCGGCTTCCGTGTTGAGCCGGATCCAGATGTCCCGGCCACCGGATTCCAAATAGGCACGCCGCCGGAAGCGATGCCAGCCTCCGGTCTGACACCACACCGAAATCCCCACCAGGTTTTCCGCCTGTGAGAGTTCTTGCGCGAATCGTTCGCAGTCCCAACCGATGAACGACGGATACTCGCCCGAACCCTCGTATTCCCTGCGGGCCTGTAGTTCCAACAGCTTGCGCTGCTTCACCCGGAAGAACGCGCGGTTGAGCGGAAGATAGCGGAAGAAATCGCTCTCTCCGTGTTTCATTGAAACAATTAGATTCGGGGAGTCGAGACCCTCCAGCGTCTTTTCCAGCGTGCCGCGATGCCAAATCAGATCGCCGATGCGGTGAGCCCCCACCGTCCAAGTCCGAAAAATCAAGTCCTTGCCGTGTCGTTCGAACTCGGGCAACAGCGCGCGCAGCAGGCGGTTCGCCTCGCCGGCATTGCGCAGGTGGAGCCGCGTCCGGATCGGATCCTGCACGTCGTTGCCATCGCTCTCGCCGATGCGCAGGATCAATCCGGCGAGTTGGGGGAAATCATCAAGAATCCCCCGGACAAGTCCCACATAATAGGTTTCCAGCTCCACCGGATTGTCGGCAATTGCGGCGGCGACGGCGGGCGTCATGGGCAGCACGTCGGTCGTCAGATAGACTCTGAGCCCGAACTCGCCGTGCAACATATCGAAAAACCCCGCGAATTTCCCGCGTAAGAAGTGGATCCGCTCCGCCACCTCGGGTTCGTGCAGCGGATGAGGCGCGAGGTGCGCCAGATCATCCAAGGTAACGGCATTGTATCCTTGCGCGGACACTTGGCGCGCTAAATTCCGCAATTCGTTCTCTATCAAAATCCAGTCGCCGGGACCTGCATCGAGCAAGTGCATGAAAGGGATCTTGGACCAGTTGACCCGCATCCGGTTGTGGCCCCGAAAAAACGGGCCGATCGCGTCGATGAGGAAAAGCTCCATTGCCAAGGACATGGATGATCACCTCGCCGGGCATGAGTGACGAGATATCAATATTGACGGAAACGTCACACACCGCTGACGCCGTGCGCGATAAATTCAAATCACGCGACCGCTTCAATCTGTTTATCCACGTCCTCGCGGAGGTTCTCGATGATGAAATCCTGGCGGTCGGGGGTGTTCTTGCCCATGTAGAAGGCGAGCAGTTCCTTGACGCCATTGCCTTCTTCATACTCGACGTGGTCGAGGCGCATGTCCGGGCCGATCATGAAGCTGAACTCGTCGGGCGAGATTTCACCGAGGCCCTTGAAGCGGGTGATCTCGGCGGCCTTGCCGAGTTTAGCGAGGGCTTTCTGGCGCTCGTTGTCATCGTAACAGTAGATCGTTTCCTTCTTGTTGCGGACGCGAAAGAGCGGGGTTTGCAGGATGTAGAGATGTCCGTCGCGGATCATTTCCGGGAAGAACTGGAGGAAGAAGGTGAGCAGCAGCAGCCGGATGTGCATGCCGTCCACGTCGGCGTCGGTGGCGATGACGACTTTGTTATAGCGGAGGTATTCGATGCCGTCCTCGATGTTGAGCGCGGCCTGGAGCAGGGCGAACTCCTCGTTTTCGTAAACGATCTTGCGCGGCAGGCTGTAGGTGTTGAGCGGTTTGCCGCGGAGGGAGAAGACCGCCTGCGTCTCCACGTCGCGGCTCTTGGTGATGGAGCCGGAGGCGGAGTCGCCCTCGGTGATGAAGAGCGTGGATTCCTCGCGGCGCTTGTGCTTGCTGTCGTAGCGGACGCGGCAGTCGCGGAGTTTTTTGTTATGGACCTTCGCCTGCTTGGAGCGCTCGCGGGCTAACTTCTGGATGCCTTTCAAATCCTTGCGCTCGCGCTCGGCGGAGAGGATGCGCTTGTGGATCGCCTCGGCGACCTGCGGGTGCTTGTGGAGGTAGTTGTCGAGGTTTGTCTTGAGGAAATTCCCGATGAACGTGCGCAACGATTCACCGCCGGGCTCGATGGTGGCGGAACCGAGCTTGGTCTTGGTCTGCGACTCGAACACCGGCTCGATGATCCGAACGCAGACGGCGGCCTCGATGCCGGCGCGGATGTCGGACGGCTCGTATTGTTTCTTGTAGAAACCGCGGATGACCTGGACCAGCGCCTCGCGGAACGCGGCGAGGTGGGTGCCGCCTTGCGAGGTGTTCTGGCCGTTGACGAAAGTATAGTATTCCTCGCCGCTTTCCGGCGTGTGGGTGAAGGCGATCTCGATGTCCTTGCCGACGAGATGGATCGGCGGATAGAGCGCCTCGTTTTCCATTTCCTCGCGCAGCAGATCCAGCAGGCCGTCTTTCGAGCGGAACTTCTTGCCGTTGAAATTGATGGTGAGCGCCGGGTTCAGGTAGGAATAGTAGCGGCACATCTTCTCGACGAACTGCTCCTTGTATTTCGCCTTGGCGGGGAAAATCGTGCGGTCGAGCTCGAAGGCGAGGCGCGTGCCGTTAGGAGCCTCGTCGCGGCGCGGGTTTTTCATGTCCACGGTGAGCTGGCCCTTGGAGAACTCCAGCGCCTTCGTCTGGCTGTCCCGCCACGACTGGATTTCGAAAAAGTCGGAGAGCGCGTTGACCGCCTTGATGCCGACGCCGTTGAGGCCGACGGATTTCTTGAACGCCTCGCTGTCATACTTCGCGCCGGTGTTGATCTGGGCGGCGCAGTCGAAAAGTTTCCCTAGCGGAATCCCCCGCCCGAAGTCGCGCACCTCCACCCGGCCCTGCTCGTCGATGTCCACGCGGACTTCCTTGCCGTGACCCATGATGTGCTCGTCGATGGAGTTATCCACCGCTTCCTTGAGCAGGATGTAGAGGCCGTCGTCCGGCGAGGAGCCGTCGCCGAGCTTGCCGATGTACATGCCGGGGCGCATGCGGATGTGTTCGCGCCAGTCGAGGGATTTGATGTCGTCTTCGGTGTAGTCAGCAGCCATGGGGAAAATTTGTTTCGGAAGTCTTAAACGTTCGGTGGGACGGGCGCAAGAGCGGCGATCAATCGCCATGAAATCAACACGGAATTCCCCTCCCGGAGGCAAATACCCGTTGCCAGCGGCAGGGGCCTCCCCCAGTTTGCGCGCGCAAGCTCATGGATTGGACTTACAACATTCTCGGACCCGACCCCGCCGCCGGCCTCATGGTGGTGCTCATTCTCGTCATCATCGAGGGGGTGCTGTCCGTGGACAATGCCGCCGTGCTTGCCACGATGGTGATGCGCCTGCCCGAACACCAGCGCGGCAAGGCGCTGAAATACGGCATCATCGGCGCCTATGCGTTCCGCGGACTCTGCCTCGCGCTTGCCGCTTGGCTCATCACCATCTGGTGGCTGGAGCCGCTCGGCGGACTCTACCTGCTGTGGCTCGCGTGGAGCCATTTTTCGAGACACGAGTCCGTCATCGAGGAAGGCGTCGAAGCCGTGGAAACGGAAGGCAACTTCCTCTATCGCTGCACGATTGGACTGCTAGGACCGTTCTGGGCCACCGTCGCCGCCGTGGAAGTCATGGACCTCGCGTTCTCGATCGACAACGTCGTCGCGGCCGTCGCCTACGTGAAAAACTACCCGATGCCCTCGAAGCTGGTGCTCGTCTGCACCGGGGTTTTCCTCGGCAT
>CAMCUY010000097.1 GCA_945879075.1 Akkermansia muciniphila
GATCTCCATGATCTCAACTACCTCTCCTACTTCGACCATGGCGTCCCCGGCGACCGCCGCGGCTGGACCAACATCCACGCGACCGACGGCGACCATCCGTATTCCGGCAACTGGTGGGTTCCGGGTCTTTGCCTCGGTTACGAACACTCCTTCACCCACGAACTCGCCGAGTTCTTCAAATCGCTCGACGATCCAAGCGCCGAAAAACGCTACCCCGACTTCCGACACGCGCTCGGCACCCAATATGTCTGTGACGCAGTGCTCGAATCCGCCAAGACCAAGCAGTGGGTGGATGTGAAGAAGTCCTGAAGCGCCATCCTCCCCCTTGCGAAATCTCACGGATTTCCGCTTCACGAACGGCCCGCGAACACCTAGAAAGCTTACAGACATGCTTGACACCCAACGACGCCCCGGAAAATTGATGGCCGCCAACCGCGGTGAAATCGCCATTCGGATTTTCCGCGCAGCCAACGAACTCGGTCTCACGACCGTCTCGATCTTCGCCGAAGAGGACCGCTTTTCGATCCACCGCTTCAAGGCGGACGAGGCCTATCAACTGGATTCGTCGAAGGGTCCGGTCGGCGCGTATCTGGACGTCGAGGGCATCGTGACCTTGGCGAAACAGAAGGGCGTGACGATGATTCACCCGGGTTACGGGTTCCTCTCGGAGAACGCCGCGTTCGCCCGTGCTTGTGCGCGCGAGGGAATTATTTTCATCGGTCCGTCGCCGGATCTGTTGGAAAACATGGGCGACAAGACCGCCGCCCGCGCGCTCGCGCACAGCTTCAACGTCCCCACCCTGCCCGGCACCGAGGAGCCGATCAGCGATCCGGACCAGGCGCTGACCGTGGCGCACGACATCGGCTTTCCGCTCATCATCAAGGCCGCGTTCGGCGGTGGCGGCCGCGGCATGCGCGTGGTGGAAAAACCCTCGCAGCTCGCGGGATTGCTGGCCGAGGCGCAGAACGAGGCGCTCAACGCGTTCGGCAACTCCGCCGTTTTCCTTGAGCGCTACATTTCCCGCGCCAAGCACATCGAGGTGCAGATCCTCGGTGACCAGCACGGCAACGTCGTCCACCTATATGAGCGCGACTGCTCGGTGCAGCGGCGCTATCAGAAAGTCGTCGAGGTCGCGCCCGCGATGCACCTCGACCCGAAGGTCCGCAAGGAGCTCTGCGACGCCGCCGTTACCCTCGCCAAGGGCATCGGCTACGACAACGCCGGCACCGTCGAGTTCCTCTACGACATGGACCAGAACGACTGGTTCTTCATCGAGATGAACCCGCGCATCCAGGTGGAGCACACGGTGACGGAGTGCGTCACCGGCATCGATCTGGTCCGCTCGCAAATCCTCGTCGCCGCAGGGCACACGCTTTTCAGCGAGGAAATCGCCATTCCCCCGCAGGAGGAAATGCCGTGCATCGGCTTCGCCATCCAGTGCCGGATCACCACCGAAGATCCTGAAAAAGGCTTCGCACCCGACTACGGCCGCATCCTCAACTACCGCTCCGCCGCCGGCTTCGGCATCCGTCTGGACGCCGCCTCGGGCGACGCCGGATCGGTCGTCACGCCTTACTACGACTCGATGTTAGTCAAACTCACCGCGATGGGCCGGGATTTCCCGATGGCCTGCCAGCGGATGGACCGCGCGCTCCGCGAGTTCCGCATCCGCGGGGTGAAGACCAACATCCCGTTCCTCGAAAACGTCATCGCCGACGAGACCTTCCGCGCCGGCCAGGCGCACACTAAGCTGATCGACACCAAGCCCGAGCTGTTCCAGTTCAAGCGCCGCCGCGACCGCGCGACCCGCACGCTTTCCTATCTATCCGATATCACGCTCAACGGCAACCCGACCACCAAAGGCTGGAAACCCGGCACCGTGCTGCACAAGGCCGTCGTCCCTAACTCGCTCATCATCGAGCACCATGCCAAGGTTCCCAAAGGCAGCCGCGACGTTCTGTTGGACCTCGGCCCGGAGAAATTCGCGCAGTGGATTCTCGACGAAAAGCGCCTGTTGATCACCGACACCACCCTGCGCGACGCCCACCAGTCGCTCATCGCCACCCGCATGCGCAGCTTCGACATGCTGCGCGTGGCCGAGGCGATCGCCCACCGCACGCCCGAGCTTTTCTCGCTTGAAATGTGGGGCGGCGCGACCTTCGACACCGCGATGCGCTTCCTCAGCGAGTGCCCGTGGGACCGCCTCCGCCGCTTGCGCGAAAAGGTGCCGAACATCTGTTTCCAGATGCTCTTCCGCGGCTCAAACGCCGTCGGTTACTCGAACTATCCGGATAACGTCGTCGCCGGCTTCGTCAAGCACGCGGCGGACTCCGGCATGGACATCTTCCGGATCTTCGACTCGCTCAACTACCTTCCTAACATGAAGGTGGCCATGGAAGCCGTCCGCGACCACGGCAAGGCGGTTTGCGAAGCGGCGATCTGCTACACCGGCGACATCACCGACTCGCGGCGCGACAAATATTCGCTCAAGTATTACGTCGGGAAAGCCAAGGAAGTCGAGCGGATGGGCGCGCACATGCTCTGCATCAAGGACATGGCCGGCCTCTGCAAACCGCACGCCGCCTACAAGCTGGTCACCGCGTTGAAGGAGGAAATCGGCATTCCCGTCCACTTCCACACCCATGACACCTCGGGTATCAACTCCGCCTCCGTCCTCGCCGCCTCCAAGGCCGGCGTGGACATCGTGGACCTCGCGATCTCGTCGATGTCCGGCTCGACCTCGCAGCCGAACCTCAACTCCATCGCCGCCGCCCTCGCCAACACCGAGCGCGATCCGGGGCTGGACTTCGAGTCGCTCAACGAGTTTTCCGACTACTGGGAACACGTCCTCACATTCTATCAACCGTTCGACTCCGCGCCGCGCTCCGGCACTGCGGAAGTTTACGAACACGAGATGCCAGGCGGCCAATACACCAACCTCCGCGAGCAGGCGAACGCCATGGGACTCGGCCACCGCTGGCGCGAAATCGCCCGCACCTACGCTGACGTCAACCAACTCTTCGGTGACATCGTCAAGGTCACGCCGTCCTCCAAGGTCGTCGGCGACATGTGCATGTTCCTCGTCACCCGCGGCATCAAGGCGGCGGACGTGCCGAAGCTCAAGCCCGGCTCGATGGATTTCCCGGAGAGCGTCATCGACATGCTATCAGGCGGTCTCGGCCAGCCCGACGGCGGCTGGCCGGTCGAGGTGCAGAAGGTCGTGTTAGGAACCCGCAAGGCCACCACCTTGCGCCCCGGCGAACTCGCCGATCCAATCGATCTCGACGCCACCCGCATCGAGCTCTCCGCCAAACTCGGCCGCCCCGCCAGCGAGGACGACCTCTACTCGCACCTGATGTATCCGCAGGTGTTCGCTGATTTCACCGCGTTCCGCGCTAAATACGACGACCTCAGCGGCCTGCCGACGCCCGCGTTTTTCTACGGCCTGCAGATCGGCGAGGAAATGGAGATCGAAATCGACACCGGCAAGACCCTCATCATCAAGCTCATCTCCATCGGCGAGGCCGACTCCGCGGGACGGCGCGCGCTCTTCTACGAGCTCAACGGCATGCCGCGCGAATCGGTCGTCACCGACAACTCGTTGAAATCCGTTAGCACCGCGTCCCGCCCGAAAGGCGAGCCCGACAACCCGGCCCACGCCTGCGCGCCGATGCCCGGCATGGTCACTGAAGTCGCCGTTTCTCCCGGTCAGGAAGTCAAAGCCGGCGACAAACTCGTCGTCCTCGAAGCCATGAAAATGCTCACCACCGTCAGCGCCAGCGAGGATGGAACGGTTTCCGAAATCCTCGTGAAAAAAGGCGACCGGGTGGACAGCGACGATTTGCTGGTGAAACTGGATGTCTGAAAATCATCCTTCCCACCGGTTGTCTTGCGGCTTCCACGCGGCGGATTTCAGGAATAGCATCCCACCTCTTTCATGACGAAATCCGCCCTGCTCCTCGCCCTTGTCACCAGCGTCTGCTCGTGGGCACAAGAAGTTCCCGTGCCCGAAATCCCGCTGGCCCAGGTCGCACCGCCAGCGGAAGACCCCGCGATTCCCGATGACGGCGTCCGCGTGTCCATCCTCGGCTATCACGACCTCGCCGAGAACCTGCCGGAAACCGCGATGCGCATCCACACGTCGAAATTCCGCAAGCAGATGGAGACCATCCGCCAACTCGGGCTCAAGGTGATCACGCTCGATGAATTCACCGCTTGGAAAAAGGGCGAGAAGGAAATCCCCAAACAAGCCATCCTCATCACCTTCGACGACGGCTGGAAATCCGTTTACACTGATGCCTATCCGGTCCTCAAGGAGCTCGGCTTCCCGTTCACCATCTTCCTCTACAAAAACTACGTCGATGGCGGCGGCAAGGCCCTCACCACCCCGATGATCGAGGAAATGATCGCCAGCGGGGCGAGCGTCGGCAGCCATTCGGTTAGCCATCCCTATCCGCTCACGGTGAAGAACTTCAGGAAAAAGGGAGAGCATGAATTCGACGCCTATCTCCGCAAGGAAATCGGCGAGTCGAAGCGCTTCCTCGAGTCCAAGTTCCCCGTGAAAATCACCACCTACGCCTACCCCGGCGGATTTCACACCGAGGAAATGCCCGTGCTTTGCCAGGAATTCGGCTACACCCAGATGTTCACGGTGCTGCCGGGCAAGATCAAACGTTCGCTGCCCGACACGCTGCTGCCGCGCTACATCATCCTCGGCAACTACGACAAGATTTTCGAAACCGCCACCACCTTCCGCGAGGGCGGAAGCGCCGCGGCGGAACCGGGCGGCGCGCTCGCCGGAATCGCCCAGACCACGCCTTTCCCGGTGAGTCCGGAAGCCGGCGCCATCGTCAATTCCCGCCTCCCGGAAGTTTCCGCCCACCTATCCACCGTCGAGAACCTCGACCCCGCGACGCTCACGATGAAAGTCTCCGGCTTCGGCGAGGTCCCTGCGAATTTCGACGCCGAGACGAAGAAATTCTCCTGGCAGATCAACCGCCGCCTTCGCCAAACGAGTTGCCAAGTCGCCATCACGTGGAAAGATACCGCAGGCAAAGCCCCGGAAACCCCGCTCCGCTGGTCTTTCCAAATCGACCGCGAATCCGCCTATCTTCCCGAAGGGGAATAAACTCTTCCTTTCAGCATTTACGCCCATGTTCTCCAGCCTCTCCGACAGCCTCGACAAGACCTTCCGCAACCTCCGTGGCGTTGGCCGCATTTCGGAAAAAAACATCGCCGACGCGCTCCGCGAAATCCGCATCGCGCTGCTTGAAGCCGACGTCGAATTCGGCGTCGCCAAGGACTTCATCGCCAAAGTGAAGGAAAAAGCCCTCGGCGAGGACGTGCTCAAGTCGATCAAGCCCGGCGAGCAAATCGTCAAGATTTTCCACGACGAGCTCGAAGCGCTGCTCGGCGGCGACCAAGCCCCGCTCGACCTCAACCCGCCCGCCCGCATCCTGATTTGCGGTCTCAACGGCGCCGGCAAAACCACCACCTCCGCCAAGCTCGCGAACCGCCTGAAAAAGGAAGGCCGCCGTCCGCTGCTCATTGCCTGCGACCTCTATCGCCCCGCCGCCATCGACCAGCTCGCCATGCTCGCGAAACAGATCGACGTCCCCTGCTACACCCCGAAAGCCACCGAGACGGACGTCGTCAAAGTCGCCAAGGACGCCCTCGCCTGGGCCGAGAAGCAGCAAGGCACCGTGCTCATTTTCGACACCGCCGGCCGCCAGGAAATCGACGAGCGCCTCATCGCCGAGCTCAAGCGCCTCCACGCCTTCGTCAATCCGAAGGAAACCTTGTTAGTCGCCGACTCCGCCACCGGCCAACAAGCCGTCTCCGTCGCCCAGCACTTCGATGAAGCCGTCGGGATCACCGGCATCATCCTGACCAAGCTCGACGGCGACGCCCGCGGCGGCGCAGCCCTCTCGATGCGCGCCGTCACCGGCAAGCCGATCAAATACGCCGGCGAGGGCGAGAAGCTGGACCAGCTTTTCGAATTCCACCCCAGCCGCATGGCCGACCGGATTCTCGGCATGGGCGACATCGTCGGCATGGTCGAGCAAGTCGCCGACAAGGTGAACGAAGCCGACGCCATGCGCTCGATGAAGCGGATGCAGGAGGGAAAATTCGACTTCACCGACTTCCTCGACCAGATGAAGATGATTCAGAGCCTCGGTCCGCTCGAAGGTCTGCTCGGCCTGATGCCCGGCTTCAGCAAAATCAAAAAGCAACTGCCCGCCGGTGCCTTCGACTCCAAAAAAATCAAACGCACCGAAGCCATCGTTCTCTCGATGACGCTCGTCGAGCGCCGCCGCCCGGAGATCATCAAAGGCTCGCGCCGCCAGCGGATCGCCGGCGGCTCCGGCACCTCGATCATGGAAGTGAACCAGCTCATCAAACAGTTCGGCGAGATGCGCAAGATGATGAAGTCGCCCAACAAGATGAACGCCATGATGAAGCAAATGGGCGGCGCGGGCGGCATGAAGGACATGATGAAAGGCCTCGGCGGCGGCAAGTTCCCGTTCTAAAGATTTCCCTAACCGCCAAAAGCCACGCCTTCCCGTTACTCACCCGAAATCGTTCGGTCACCGACTCGGGCACAGTCCCAACCCTTTGGTGAGCCCTGGTTCCCGGCAGAGATGCAGGCAATGCGGTTCTGACCTTTCTGCTCTCCGGACCTCCAACCAAAGCGATCCATCACCCCCGATCTTGCCCCGCACGAAAATTGTTCTTACGAACACTCTTTGTGCCTTCCGCTTACCAGCCCCGCCGCCCCCGCGCCTCGCCGCTCTGGCAGCTCGTCCGCCACGGCTGGGACGAATTCCTCGCCAACTACGAAAGCAAACACCGCCAATCCCTCGGC
>CAMCUY010000098.1 GCA_945879075.1 Akkermansia muciniphila
GCTCGTCTCCACCGCCAGCGAAGGCGCCGTGACGGACAAGTATTTATGAGCGACACCATGCCACTCCCTCCTTGCCACCCGAACGATCCGCTGCACGGCGTCACCTTGGAAACAGTGCTGCGGGCGGTGGTGGACCGCCACGGCTGGGAACGGATGGCGGATCAAATCCCGATCCGTTGCTTCATGTTCGACCCGACGATCAAATCCAGCCTGACGTTTCTGCGGAAAAATCCGTGGGCGCGCAAGAAGCTGGAGGACTGGTATGTCTATGACGCCCTCCGGGACCGTTCGACGTCCTGAAGAAGCGCTCAAGCCTCGACCTCGGCGACGATGCGCGGGAAGACGGGGCTTGGTTTTTCGATGACGTGGCCGTCCGGCAGCAGGCCCCAGTGGAGGTCCGTTAGCTTGAATGCAGTGAGGGCGGGTAGATTGAGTTGCGCGGCGAGCTTCGCGGCGGCGTCCGGCAGGATGGGGGACAGCAGGACCGTGGCGTGGGCGACGCTTTCCGCCAGATGATAGAGGACGGTGGCGAGGCGCTCCTTGTTTTCCGGGTTCTTGTTGAGCTCCCACGGCTTCATGCGCTCGGCGTATTGGTTGCAGTGGACGATGTGGCGGCTGAGCGCCTCGAGGCCCTTGGAAACGTCGAACTCATCCATCGCGGTTTGATAGGCGGCGATGGATTCCGTCAGTGAGCTTTGCAGCGCGGTATCGTCCTCGGTGAGCGGGCCGCCGAGCTGGAGCGCGCCGCCGGTGAAACGCTGGCTCATGTTGAGCGCGCGGTTGCAGAGGTTTCCGAGTTCGTTGGCGAGCTCGGTGTTGAAGAGCATGATCAGCCGGTTCATGTCGAAGTCCGAATCCTTGCCGGTGACGATGTCGCGGACGAGATAGTAGCGGACGGCCTCGACGCCGAACTTGTCGGCAAGCTCGTTAGGATCGACGACGTTGCCGGTGGACTTGGCCATTTTTTCGCCGCGGATGTTCCACCAGCCGTGGACGAGGAGGCGCGGCATCTGCGCGTCCGCGAAGCCCATGGCGTGGAGCATGCAGAGCCAGTAAATGCCGTGGGCGGGGATCAGGATGTCCTTGCCGATGATGTGGACCGGGCGGCTGTCGGCGGGCCAGAGCTTGGCGAAATCAGGCAGTCCGGCATCGGACGCGGCCTGATAGCCGGCGAACGAGATGTAGTTGATGAGCGCGTCGAACCAGACGTAAGTGACGAAATTCTCGTCGAAGGGAAACTCGATGCCCCATTGCAGGCGTTCCTTCGGGCGGGAGATGCACAGGTCGATGCCGGAGTTTTTCTCCAGCGCGTTGAGCAGCTCGGCCTTGCGGAAGGCGGGGATGATGATTTCCGGGTTGTTCTCGATGAACTCCTTGAGCCAGTCGGTGTGGTCGCTGAGTTTGAAATACCAGTTTTCCTCCTCGATCTCGACGACCTCGCCCCACTCGGGGCCGAAATTTCCGGCCTCGTCGCGGTCGCGCTCCTGGAGGAACTGCTCCTGGCGGACCGAGTAGAATCCGGCGTGGGCTTTCTTGTAGAGTTGGCCCTGTTCCTTGAGTTCGCTGAGGATGCCGCGGACGCAGGCCTTGTGGCGCTCGTCGATGGTCTCGGCCCAGCCGTCGTATTTCACGTCGAGTTTCTCCCAGAGAGAGGAGAATTTCCGGGTCGTGCGCTTGACGAACTCCTCGGGGGAAATCCCTTCTTTTTCCGCGGTCTGTTGGACTTTCTGTCCGTGCTGGTCCACTCCGGTCAGGAAAAACACCTCGTCGCCGCGGAGCCGGCGGTAACGGGCGATCACGTCGGCGAGCACCTTTTCATAGGCGTGGCCGATGTGCGGTGATCCGTTGGTGTAGTCGATGGCGGTGGTGAGGTAGAACATCGGGGAAAGTGGGTGGCGAATGCGAGGCGAAGAGCAAGGAAAACATGGACCCGGGGTGGCGTGCAAGGCAGAGTTCCCCCGCGATGATCGCGCGACGCCCGGACCATCCATGAACAGGCGGACTAACTCGCCGCTACCGGCGAACATCCGCCGATCTTCGGGGGCGAAGTCTTATGCCGCGAGAGAGTGAACTTATTCTCCAGGATCTTGAAATTTTTTCTGCGGGGACTGAAGTCGTACGATTGTCGTGCGGAAACAAAACTTGCACCCGAGACTTGAAGACGAAACCCTTGGAAGCGTAATTCGCTAGAATATCACCATGAGGGTCACGAAACAGGGGGGGTAAAATAGAAGGTTAGACGAGTCGGTGATCGGACGGATCGTTTTTGACGAAGAGGGAGGAGGTGGAATTGGAGATCGCGAGATTGCAGGAAGGGTCCTATCGGGTTGAGGAAGAAGCGCGGGGGAAGGCGGGCAAGGTGCTGTTTCAGACACCAACCAGTCAGCCCGGCAAATCCTCATCCGCCAGAGAGAGTGTAAGGAATTTTGTGCAAGTGGGATTTAGCTAATAGATTGTTAGTTTTTTTCAGGCATGCGGTCGGAGAACTCGATGGTGAAGTGGCTCAGGGCGCTGGGCCAGTTGGGGACGGCGAGGGTCCATTTGGCGCTGATTTTTTTGAGGCTCAGTTAGAAGAGCTTGAAAAGCGAGTCGATGGTGGGGAAAAGATTCCGCAGGCGGCTGATCTTGCGAAACGAGCTGTTGAGTGATTCGATGGCTTTGGTGATGTAGATGATTTTGCGGATCTCCGTGGGAAAGTGGAAGAAGGGGGTGAGCTGGTCCCAGTTGGCCTCCCAGCTGCGGCCGATGGCGAGGTGCTTGGCATCGTGGGTGGCGCGGAAGGCTTCAAGCGCGCTCCGGGCGGCCTGTTCGGTGGGGGCGCTGTTCCAGCATGTGTTGGAGAAGTGTCCGGATCAGGGCGCGTCGGTTTATGCGGTAGCGGGGTGAGGGGAGAAGAATCCCCTTGGCGGGGGACGCTTACGCGGTCACGGCGCTGCGGTCGTCATTCAGGCCGCTTTTCTCGATGAAGTAGTCGTAACCGCCAGTGTAGCGGGTGACGGTGCCGTTGTTGATGTGCAGCGTGGTTTCCGCGAGGGTGCGGATGAAGTGGACGTCGTGGGAAATGAAGACGAGCGTGCCTTCGTAGTTTTTCAGCGCCTGAACGAGTGAGTCGATGGAGAGGATGTCCAAGTGGGTGGTGGGCTCGTCCATGAGGAGGAGGTTCGGCGGATCGACGAGGAACTTGACGAGATTGAGCCGGGATTTCTCGCCGCCTGAGAGGACGCCGCAGCGTTTTTCGACGTCGGTGCGGCGGAACAGGAAGTAGCCGAGGATGGAGCGGGCTTCCTCTTCGCGGAGGGTGGTGCAGGCTCCCATGACTTCCTCGAGCACGGTGTTGTTTTCGTTAAGGGCCTCGGAGCGGTGCTGCGAGTAGTAACCGATCTTGGTGGCGTAGCCGGGTTCGCGCTTGCCGCCGTTGATGGGAATCTGGCCTGCGAGGATCTTGATGAGGGTGGATTTGCCGGCGCCGTTCGGGCCGACGAGGACGATGCGGTCGCCGCGCTCGATGGTGAGGTCGAGGTCTTTGTAAATCTGCTTCTCGCCGTAGGCTTGGCTGACTTTCTGCAGCTCGATGACTTTCTGGTTCGAGCGCGGGGGTTGGGGAAAGTTGAATTTGAAGGCTTTGCGCGGGGTGCGCGGCTTCTCGATGCGTTCGAGTTTTTCGAGCGACTTGATGCGGGACTGGACCTGCGAGGCTTTCGATCCGACCTGGCGGAAGCGGTCGATGAACTCCTGGACGTGCTCGATTTCCTTCTGCTGGTTGCGATAGGCTTGTGTGAGCTGGTCGAAGCGGGCTTCGCGTTGTTCGAGGTAGGAACTGTAGTTGCCGGTGTAGGAATTGAGCTTCGCGGCGTCGGGGTCGATTTCGATGACGGTCTCGATGATGGAGTCCATGAAGTCGCGGTCGTGGGAAATCATCAAAATGGCGCCGGAGTAATTTAACAGGTAGCGCTGGAGCCAGAGGAGGGAGAGCAGGTCGAGGTGGTTCGTCGGCTCGTCGAGCATGAGCAGGTCGGGCTCCATGGTCAGGAGCTGGGCGAGGTGGGCGCGCATGACCCAGCCGCCGGAGTACTCGCGGGCGGGCTTGTTGAAGTCGTCGGTCTTGAAGCCGAGTCCGTGGAGGATTTTCTTGGCCTTGGGTTCAAGTTGGTAGCCGTTGAGGGCGGTGAACTGGTCTTGGGCTTTGCCGAACTCGGGGCTGGAAAGGTCGCCGGATTTCTCGCCCTCGCGGATGATGCGGAGCAGGCCTATCATTTCCGGGGTGATGCCCATAGCGATCTCGAGGATCGTCTCGTCGGTCGGCTCGCCGGCCTCCTGCGGGAGATAGCCGGTGATGGCGTATTCGTCGCGCTCGATGGTGCCCTCGTCGGGACTGTCCTCGTCGAGGATCATGCGGAAAAGAGTGGACTTGCCGGCACCGTTGGGGCCGACGAGGGCGACGCGTTCGCCCCAGTTGATGGACATTTCAGCCTCGCGGAGCAGGCAGCGGCCGCCGAGGGTCTTGGTAAGCTTGTGAATCGTGAGCACGCGGGGGATGTAATGGAGGAGCGGGCGGGGGGCAAGGATTTCGACAGGAGTCGGGGATTCTCTCGGCATCTCCACATCTTGATGGAGCCAGAACCTAGATGGCCGGGAGGGTTCTTCGAGAGCATCCGCATCGATAACGCCAGTTTGACCCGCCCCGAGGATTGCGCCCTATCGATGATGCGCCTCTTCGAGATGTTCGCAGGAGTCCTCAGTTGCGATGAACCGGAGAGGGAGAACTCATTATCACCGCGTTTGATCCAGGGCGAGAAACGCAGGTCCGTATTCATCCCGCGCATCTTGGAGAAATGCGCTGAAGCTCATGACTTGCTGCGTGCTGATCCACGGTCGGCTCCAGTTCTGGAGGTCGGTGAAATTGACATCGGCAGTGAGATCCTGGCGGCCGGGGTGTTGATAGATCGCCGGGCCTTCGAGGCGCTGTTGGAGCAGATAGGCGCGGACGGTTCCACGGCGGCGGCGGTGATAGAGGGTTTCCGCCGCGGCACCGTAGTCGATGGTGAGCATGCGCCCGGACTTCCATAGCGGCAGCCACTCCGCGAGGTAGCGGCGGTAGGAATCGTGGACTTCGATGCATTGGCCGAGGGGATGGCTTTCGAGAAATCCGGATGAGTCCGGCAACGGGGCGAGGGGGAGCAGCGATTCATGCGCGCGGCTCTGCTCGTCGAAACGGACGGCGAGTTCCTGCCAGCCATCGGCGGTTTTTTGAAATCTGCGAACCGGGAAGGCGTCGACCAGTTCGTTGGAGAAAATGACGGCGTTTCCTCCGCAGGCGGCGAGGGCGTCGCTCATGCTGCGATGCCACATGGCGCGATTTCCGAGCAGCTTTCGTTGGCGATCGGCGAGGGGGACCGAGGTTTCCACCAGATGTAGCCGGGTTTTCCAACGCAGATACCACGGCAGGTTTTTGAGGACTCCGGCGGCGAGGCGTCCTTCGCCGGGGCCGATTTCGATCAAGTTCCGGCAGCCTAAATCACGCATCGCTCGTGCCGCCCACTCGGCGATGGCCCGCGCCGGAGCATCCGAGAGCATCGGCGCGGTGGTGAAATCACCGGTCCGGCCGACGCCGGAAATCCGTCTCGCATAGTAGCCGGTTTCGGGATCGTGCAGGGCTTTCGCCATGAACTGCTCGAAGGGAATGGGGGCGTGAACATCGAACATCGAACACTCAACATCGAACTTTGACGGAAGATAACAACCCAACAAAAAACCGTGTTCCTTGGCAGGGACACGGTTTTTGGAGAATCAGGAAAATCGGGAACGGATCAAGCCTGAACGGCTGCGGCGGCAGTACGAGCCTTGCGGATCATGCTGTTCACGGTTTCGGATGGCTTGGCACCGACGGCGAGCCATTTGTCGGCGATCGCGAGGTCGATGGTATAATTCACGCCTTCAAGAAGTGGATCGTAGGTGCCGAGTTGCTCGATGAAACGGCCGTCGCGACGCTTGCGGCTGTCAACGGCAACGATTTTATAATATGGGCGGTCTTTGGTGCCCTTGCGGTTGAGTCGGATGGATACGGCCATGGTATTAAAGCTCTTTGGAGTGCCCGGGAAGCGGGCGGGCGCGGAAATTGCAAGATACGCCACGGCTTGCCAAGCAGAATCTTGCTGAATTTCGGATTTCCGGATGATTCCGGATCAAACGGCTGAGAGCTGAAGTTCCAGCCCGTCAAAGGAGGCCCGGCTCATTTCGCGCTCTGGCCGAGTTTTTCCGGCGACATCGCGGGCGCGGAACTGGTTTCCACCGAGGCGATGAAGCTGCTGGGCGATCTCGGTCACGCGTTGCAACTCGCCAACCGCAAGGATGACGAAGTTTACGCTTTCTCCGACGCGTTCGGCATGTGGGAAAGCCTGCTGGCGTCCCGCCCGAAGAGCGAGGTATACAGCGAGGCTCTCGCGTGGTGCCGCCAGCGGCTGGGCGACTTGAAATGACCTGCTATTTCCGCTCCGCTCAATGCAGGCGCAGGACCGCGCCGACGATGGTGAAATAAATCA
>CAMCUY010000099.1 GCA_945879075.1 Akkermansia muciniphila
TCCACGATCTCCCTGTGCATGATCGCGATCTGTCCCGCCGGCCCGCCGAAACTGATCCAGCCGAGTTTCCACCAGAAACGGAGCGTCTCGCCAAAACTCGGCGAGGACGGAGGAACAATTGTGGATGATGCGCCATGACTCATAGCCAAGTCCAAGCTCTCCAAATTCCTCCCGGAGCAACAGAGCTATCTTACCCAATTTCGATTTCGCCTTCGATCGCGCAAAATCCCCAACTCCATTCCATGGACAATCGCCCCTTGACCGAAACGGCTCGGCCCTTTACCTACCCCGCCCGTATGGGATTTGACACACTTGGGCTCTCCGCAGCCGTTCTGGAAGCCATTGAGGAATCCGGTTATACCACGCCTACGCCGATCCAGGCACAGGCGATTCCGATCATTCTCGAAGGAAAGGACGTCATCGGCGCCTCCCAGACAGGCACCGGCAAGACCGCCGCGTTCGCCCTACCGAGCCTTTCGAAGATCACCAAAATGGGCAAACCCCAGATCCTCGTGCTTGAGCCAACCCGCGAACTCGCCCACCAAGTCGCCGAGCAATTCGAGAAATACGGCAAGCACACCGGCATGAAAGTCGCCCTTCTCTACGGCGGCGTCGGACTCGGTACCCAGTCCGAGCAACTCGCCGCCGGCGCCGACATCGTCGTCGCCACCCCCGGCCGCCTCGTCGATCACTTCTACCGCACCAGCATGCGCTTCGGTGAAATCAAGGTTCTCATCCTCGACGAAGTGGACCGCATGCTCGACATGGGATTCCTCCCGCAAGTCCGGAAAATCGTCAATCTCTGCCCGTGGGAAGGCCGCCAAACGCTGTTCTTCTCCGCCACCATGCCGCCGGCGATCCAGACCTTCGCCCAATGGTGCCTCACCGATCCCATCAGCATCGAGATCGCCCGCACCTCCATCCCCACCAGCGTCACCCACGCGTTCTATCCGGTCGCCATGGACCAGCGCGACGAACTGATGCTCGAACTCCTCAAGCAGACCGACTACCACTCGGTGATGATTTTCACCCGCACCCGTAAGGAAGCGGACCAGCTCACCTCGCTGATCAAATCCACCGGCCAGCCGAAAGTCGCCGCCATGCACTCGGACATCAACCAGGTGGACCGCATGAAAGCCCTCGCCGGCTTCAAGGCCGGTGACTACGAAATCCTCGTCGCCACCGACGTCGCCGCCCGCGGCATCGACATCTCCGGCGTCTCCCACGTCATCAACTACCGCGTCCCGGAAAACGCCGAGGACTACGTCCACCGCATCGGCCGTACCGGCCGTGCCGAGGCCGAGGGCGACGCCTTCACCATCCTCACCGCCGACGAGCTCGACTATGCCAAGTCCGTGGAGATATTCATCGACCAGACCATCCCGCGCCGCAAGCTGGAGGATTTCGACTACATCTACACTGCCCTGCTCGACGACTCGCCCGGCAAGTCCATCCGCCGCAAGAAGGTCGGCGGGAAAAAGCGGCGTTGATTCTCCCTTTGAATTCCTCTATTGGTCCTTCATGGCTGTTGCATTGGATCTCGGGAAAATGACCACGGCGGACAAACTCCGCCTGATGGAGGATCTCTGGCAGAATCTCACCACCGAAGATCCGGAAATCACCTCACCGGCATGCCACGGTGATATCCTTGCTGAAAGGGACCGCTTGATTTCCTCGGGCGAGGAACAGCTCATCGACTTGGAGGTCGCGAAAAAGCAATTGCGGGACGAGTTGCTGTGACAATCAGCATCCAGCCATCCGCTCTCGCTGATCTGAGAGAAGGTTTTCGATTTTACGAAGCCAAAGAGCACGGGCTGGGTAGTTGCTTTCTCGACACGCTCTTCTCCGATATTGATTCACTCCAGCTTTATGCCGCAATCCATTCGGTTCACTTCGGGCACTTTCATCGTCTGCTTTCCAAGCTGTTTCCTTATGCGGCATATTATCAAGTCACCGGTGGCGAGGTTGCGGTCAGAGCCATTTTGAATCTCCGCCGCGATCCCAAGTGGATCGACCGAAAACTGAAAGGTCTTTCATAGTTTCCCTTCATGCGTGTCCTCTCCATCGACCCAGCCGTTAGGAACACCGGTTACGCCGTGCTCGAAGGCGATCCGCGCAAGCCCACCGTGCTCGCCTTTGACGTAATTTCCATCCCGAAGACCATCGTCCAATCCGCCGCGCTCTCCGCCATCCGCACGCATTTGGTGAACATCATCCAGAAGTTCCAGCCGGATGAAGTCGCCGTCGAGGGCATCATTTACGTCCAGTCCCACCAGACCGCCATTTCCATGGGAGCCGCCCGCGCCGCCGCGCTCATCGCTGCTGCAGACCACGGGCTGCGCGTTTTCGAATACTCACCGAAGAAGGTGAAAATGGCCGTCGTCGGCAATGGGAACGCCGATAAAAAGCAGGTCGCCTTCATGGTCCGCGCCCTGCTCGGACTCGCCGAAACCCCGCCGTCCGACGCCGCCGACGCACTCGCCATTGGCATGGCCCACCTTCAGGCTTCCGACCCGTTCAAAGCCAAACTCCTCGAACGCCGCCTCGTCTGATCATGCTGGTATTCCTCCATCTCCCCGCTCCCATCGACTACGAAGCCGGACTCCGCCTTCAGGAACAACACGTCGCCGCCATCCTCGACGGCACCGGCGGCGACACGATACTTCTGCTAGAGCACCAGCCCGTTTACACCATCGGCCGCCTGCGCGACCAATCATCCCTCCGCAACCCATCGTCGCTCCCCTACCCCATTCACGAAACCAACCGCGGCGGCCAGGCGACCTATCACGGACCCGGCCAGTTAGTCGGCTACCCCATTCTCGATCTCACCCCTCGAGGCAAGGACCTCCACGATCACCTTCGGAAAATCGAAGACGCCCTCATCCGCGCCTGCCAGCGATTCGGCGTCCATGCCGGCCGCCGCGAGAGGCTAACCGGCGTGTGGGTCGAGAACCGCAAACTCGCGTCCATCGGAGTTGGTGTTAGGAAATGGATATCCATGCATGGCTTCGCCATCAACATCACCAAGGAAAGCCTCCCGCCGTTTTTCGCCATTACCCCATGTGGCATCGACGGCGTTTCCATGAGTTGTCTGGAAACCGAAGCTGGCCGGAAAATCACCGTCGCCGAGGCAGCCGGAGTCATTGAAGCCGAGATCCGCCAAGACTTCGAATAGTTCAAATGTTGTCAATCGGTACTTCGATTCTCACAACGACCACCGCATGCCGCCAGAAAGAATGACACCCGGATGAAAACACGATCTGGGATTATGAGCCACAAAAGCAAAGAAGAGTAGCTGGAGGGCTGCCGCCAGCGTTATCCAAGCCCCGCCACGGACCTTGAGGTGGGGCAGCGGATAAAGAATCCCCCCTCGTTGAAGAATTCATTGTCACTGCGCTTATCCAAGGTAAGATTCCAACAGTGCCACTGAAACGGCGCATCAGTCTTCATGGATACTTTTCAAATCATCATGCAAATCATCGCGGCGCTGGGCCTCTTGAATGTGTGGGTCCTGCGTATCAGCAAGAAGACCCCTTATCGTGGAAAAGGCGCGGCGAGCATGCGCCGCGAATTCGAGGCCTATAGTCTGCCGGTCTGGTTCATGTGGGTGATTGGCACACTCAAGATCGGGGTGGCGGGCGCACTGCTGGTTGGCATCTGGATACCGGCTTTGAGCCAGCCTACCGCGCTCGTTCTGATACTGCTGATGCTTGGCGCATTGGGAATGCACCTGAAAGTGAGGGACCCGTTCATGGCGGCAGTCCCTGCGCTTGCCATGTTTATGATGGCTGTCGTGATTGCCTTGCTTTGATCCCGCCAGTCAATCGCTTCATCCGGGTTCGCATTCCCAGCATGTCACTGCGATTCGGAAGGAGACTGCATACTAGCGGAATCCTGCGACCGCTAGGTAGGCGTTGAGGGCGAGGTAGAAAATCGCCGGAACTGTCTGTGCAATGCCGTCTTTGATACGTCTGCGGAGAACGACACCAAGAAACATCAAAAGGGCGAGCCCGACGGCGGCAAGTTGTCCGACGAAGGGCACCGTAAATCCCGCCAAAAGGCCAACGCCGCCCGCGATCTGAAGGCTGCCGACCAGGGGCCGGAAGCGGGAAACGCCGTAGCGAACATACTCCATCTGCATTGGAGGCCAAAAAAAGCACGCCAAACCAAAACCGAGGAAGGAAATCGCGGAGAAATAGATCAAGGGCGCGTGCACTGGTGACGAGTATAGGGTAAACGCAGCATCACGCATACGATAAATTGTCACCTGTCATCCTCAAGGATGAAATATGCCGCAGCAGTGCCCAATTCATTCCGGCCAGTAAGCCAACTCGACGCCTCTCGTCAGCACGAACTCCTCCATCGGACGGTTGTATAATCCGTGAGATGAACAGAAGCTGTCGGGATTCGCTTCTGCATCCAGCCGCTTATCGGCAGCGCTCCGGATCCTCGCGCCGTGAATAAAGTAGGTGGTGGCTGTGCATGACGTGTTGCCCGCGAGCGTGGTTGGAAAACAACGCCGCGCAAGCCGTGGCAGTCATTGGGTGGCGAGCATCTGCGCCGCGAGCACGCCCCGCAGCGACCATGCAATAGTCCGTACCCAGTTGCCTCGCTTCAGTCGAAGGTGGGCAGCCTGGTCAAATCCCCTTTCGAGTCGGCGATGCATCGGCACCTGCCCTACGGCCGTGCTCAGCCAGATGATTGCTAACAAACCAAGCCCGCACCAGGCCGCTGTCCCGCCGGGCGACCATGCAAGCGCGGCGGCCAACCCCAGTTCGAGCAACATCGGCCCGCCGACCAACCACCCGGTCCTTCGCGTGTGCTCTTGTTCGTAACTGGCGAAATCCGCTTTCCCCACCCGGTCAAAGAGCGGATAGTGCACCACCTGTACAAACCAGATCAGGCCGGTCATGAAAAGAGTGACAATGGCATGCGCTGCGAGCAGCCACCTGAGCGTTTCGGAGTTCATGGCAAGTCCTCCAGAACCGCCTCAGCGGCTGCCGTGCCGCTGGCGAGCGCGGTATCAATCGATGCAATGCCGCAATGGTCGCCGCATTGGTAGAGGCCCTTCCGAAGTCGGGCGGGTTTATCCGGCGCGACCCGCTGGGATGGCACAGCGTGCGGAATGCGGTCGATGCGCAACAACTCCCATGCCTGCGTGCCAGCGCCAAACCAATCAACCAACTGCCGCCGCACCCGCACTTCCAAGTCAGGCGCGGCAGCGGCTCCGGGATCCGCCACGCTGATGGAGATCAAATGCTGTCCGGGCGGTGAATATCCAGGCGATACCGCGCTGAGAACTGTCAGATTGTTCACCGGTCCAGTGCTCTCGCCATTGAGCAGTAGGATTGGTTCATTCACCGGTGCGCTTGGCGCGGTGAAATAGAGACAGGTTGCGAGGTTCGAATCCGCAGGCGGGTCGTTGCGCCCGAGCAAACGCTCCACCCCGCCCGCCTCGGTGGCGATGACCACGGCCTTGGGGCTTAGGATTTCGCCATTGTCCAGATGCACTCGATTGCCGTAGATGGCTTTCACCCGGGAGTTGAGCCGGATCGAGGTGGCAGGAAGCGCTGCCGCAAGTTGCCGGGGAATCTCCGCCATCCCAAGCGCGGGAATCGCGGTGCCCCCAGCCGCGAAATTCCGCATTACGAACTCCAGTTTCCGAACTGTGGTATCGAGCTCGTTCTCCAAGAACACGCCGCCCAGAAAGGGCCGGAAAAACCGCTCGATCATCGATTGGGAAAATCCTTCCGCCCGCAGCGCCTGAAGCGTTGTTAGGCCGTCATCGTGGCGGGAAAAATCGAAACCGCCGAGCCGTGACCAGCCCACCCGCAGCTTGTCGGCGAACGAACCGATGGGATTGAAAGCGCCGCGCAGCCCGTCGATAGGATGGCGGAACGGATCGGCCACCCGGTGCCATTTTCCGCCGTAGCGCACCAACGCTCCGGGATAGAAGTGGCGCAAGTCGAGCGCTTCGTAATCGAGCAATCGCCGTGCCTCCGGATAGGCGGTGAGCAGCACCTGGAATCCGCGGTCGAGACGGTAGCCATCGCAAACATCCGTTGCGACCCGACCACCGATGCGGTCCGCCGCCTCGCATATCGAAAAACCTTTGCCTTCGTCATGCAGTCTGCGGGCGCATGCAAGTCCGGCCAGCCCAGCGCCGATGATCAAAGTGCCTGTAAACTGATTTTTCATTTCTCTGAGTCCGCGGCCCTTTTTAAAGCACTTCGCGACCGACTCTAGTGCGGAATCCTAAGCGATCAAGATCGACTGCGTTGCATCAACTGGAGATTACCACCAATCGACCCACGGCCTATATCCAGCGCACCGTCAGGGCGGTTGTCTGGTTAGCTGATTTTTGGAGGGGAAGTTTTGAGGAGGCGCAAGGCGGCGTGGGGTTTGGCGCTGTGGTGGTGGAAGCCGGCGTTGAGGCTCTCGAAGGCTTCCGCGTCGTGAAGCCGCAGGATGGCACCTCTCAACAGGGCAAGCACTTGGCCTCCGCTGGCTTTCTTGCGCGGACGCGAGGCGTCTT
>CAMCUY010000100.1 GCA_945879075.1 Akkermansia muciniphila
CCGCCGCCGCGGACGAGCGCGCGCTCGACGACGCCCGCGTGGCCGTGCTCGGCAAAAAAGGCACGCTTACCCTCGTCGCCGCCGGCATCAAGGACGTGCCGAAAGAGGACAAAGCCGCCGTCGGCCAACTCCTCAACGCCGCCCGCACCGCCATCACCGCCGCGCTGGAGGAAAAACAACTCGCGCTCCGCGAAATCGCCGACCGCGCCGCGCTCGCCGGCATCGACGTCACCCTGCCCGCCCGCCAAGTCCATGTCGGCTCGCTGCATCCGCTCACGCTGATCCGCGACCAAGCCATCGGCATCCTCCGCCGGATGGGCTTCACCCTCGCCGACGGCCCGGAAATCGAAGACGAGTTCCATTGCTTCGACGCCCTCAACACCCCCGCCGACCACCCTGCCCGCAACGAAAAGGACACCTTCTATTTCGACTCCGGAAAACTCCTCCGCACCCACACCTCCAGCGTTCAAATCCGCACGATGGAAACCCAGACTCCGCCGATCCGCATCATCGCCCCCGGCTCCGCCTACCGCCGCGACGAGATCGATGCCACCCATCTCTCGGTCTTCAACCAACTCGAAGGCCTCTACATCGGCGAGGATGTTTCCCTGCCCGACCTCAAAGGCACGCTCGAATATTTCCTCCACGAACTCTTCGGCCCGAGCACGGAAGTGCGTTTCCGCCCGCACTTTTTCCCCTTCACCGAGCCGAGCTTCGAGATCGACGTAAAGCTAACAGTGAAAGGCCAGGCCCCGCGCTGGATCGAAGTCGCCGGCTGCGGCATGGTCGATCCTGCGGTCTTCGAATCCATCAACAAGTCCCGCAAGGACAACGCCTTCGATCCCGAGAAAGTCACCGGCTTCGCCTTCGGCATGGGCCTCGACCGCCTCGCCATGATCCGCTGGGGCATCAAGGACATCCGCCTCCTCATCGAAAACGACGCCCGCTTTCTCAAGCAGTTCGCTTGAGGAATGAAATTGAACCGCAGATGAACGCAGATGGACGCAGATAAGATTCAGAAATTCTTACTCGCCGGATTCGCCAGATTCGCGGTGCCTCAAAATCTTCATCCCCTCTCCCATCTGCGTTTATCTGCGTCCATCTGCGGTTAAAAAATCTTCCTCTTCTCTCCATGAACATTTCTCTCAACTGGCTCGCCACCCACCTCGACCTCTCCGGCAAATCGATCAAGGAAATCGACGACCTCTTCACCTTCGCCGGCGTCGAAGTCGAAGGCATTGTTTCCAAAGGCATCGCCTCGGAGAAAATCGTTGTCGCCCAGATCATGGAAGCCGTCCAGCACCCGAACGCGGACAAGCTCAAGGTCACCCAGGTGGATGCCGGCGAGGGCAAGCTCCGCCAGATCGTCTGCGGTGCGCAAAATTATAAAGTCGGTGACAAAGTCCCGTGCTGCCTCCCCGGCGTGGAACTCCCCGGCGGTTTCACCATTGGCGAGACCATCATGCGCAAGGTTGAATCCAAAGGCATGCTCGCCGCCGCCTCTGAAATCGGACTGCCGGATGGCGAGAACGGCCTGCTCATCCTGCCGCCGGATTCGGAAATCGGCAAACCCGTCAAACAACTCTTCGACTCCGACACGCTGCTAGAACTCGAAGTCACCCCGAACCGACCCGACCTCCTCAGCCACCGCGGCATGGCCCGCGAACTCGCGACCTTGCTGAAAACGCCGCTCCTCCCGCTGGATCTCCCAGAAAGGGGCACAGGCGTCTCGCCTGTTTCTTCAATTTCCATCGACGCCCCCGCCGCCTGCCCACTCTACACCGCCGTTAAAATCTCCGGGGTCACCGTCAAGGAATCCCCCGCCTGGCTCAAACAGCGCCTCGAATCCATCGCCCTGCGCCCCATCAATAACATCGTCGATGTCACCAACTTCGTGCTCCACGAACTCGGCCAGCCGCTTCACGCCTTCGATGCCGCGAAACTCACCGGCAACATCATCGTCCGCAGCGCCAACGACGGCGAAACCTTTCTCGCGCTCGATGAGTCCACTCACATCCTCACCCCGGACGACCTCGTCATCTCCGACGAATCCGGAGCCGCCCTCGCCTTGGCCGGCGTGATGGGCGGAGCTGAAAGCGGCGTCACGGAAACCACCACCGAGATCCTGTTGGAGTCCGCCTATTTCACCCCTCAAGGCATCCGCCGCACCTCGCGCCGCACCGCGCTTTCCTCGGATTCCTCCTACCGCTTCGAGCGCGGCGTCGATCCGGCGAGCGTCCTCACCGCCTCCGCCTTCGCTGTGAAACTCATCCTCGAAATCGCAGGCGGCACCGCCGAGGCCACCACCCAAGTCGCCGGCGAAGCACCCTTCCTAACCAAACCCGTCGCCCTCGACGCCAGGAAACTCCACCAACTCATGGGCGGTTCCATCGCCCTCGCAGACGCCGAGGAAATCCTCACCCGTCTCGGCCTCACCAAACTCGCCGACGGTACCTGGGACGTCCCCTCCTTCCGCGCCGACCTCCAACGCCACATCGATCTCGTCGAGGAAATCGCCCGCGTCCACGGTCTGGCCAACGTCCCGTCGCGCTTCCAAGGAGCCTTCGTCCCCGCTAGCCCGGTCGATGCCGCTTACGATGCCGACATGGTCCTCCGCCGCCGCCTCGCCGCGCTTGGACTGCACGAATGCCAGACCATCAAACTCATCTCAGACGCCCAGGTTTCCGACGTCCTCCCGCTGCGCCCCATGCAGGATGGCGACGTCATCCGCGTGAAGCTCCCGCTCAGCGAGGACCACGCCGTCATGCGCCCGAGCATCGTCCCCGGCCTGATCGCCTCCGCTGCTAGAAACGTCCGCCAACAGGCGAAATCCCTGCGCTTCTTCGAAATGGGCCGCGTCTTCCGCAACGCCGGCGGCGGCAAGGCCAAGGACCAGGAAAGCGAAAACCTCGCCCTGTTACTTTCCGGCTCCGCCCAACCCACCGGCTGGTCCCAAGCCGACCGCACCGCCGATCTCTACGATCTCAAAGGCATGCTCTCCGCCCTGCTAGGCGACCGGAAAATCACCTTCACCCCGAAGGACCGCCCCGGCTTCGTGCTCGCCAGCGACATCAAGGTGGATGACCAAAACATCGGCGTTTTCGCCCGTCTCACGCCTGCCCGCGAGCGTGAACTCGATTTCAGCACCCCCGTCTTCGTCGCCGAGCTCGACCTCGGAAAACTCCGTAAGCTGCTCAACGGCATCAGCCACGTCGAGGACCTCCCGCAGTTCCCCGGCTCCTCCCGCGACGCGGCGATGGAACTCCCGCTTACCACGCCCAACGCCCAGATCGAAGCCGTCATCGCCAAACTCGCCGAGCCCTTGTTAGTTTCCGCCGAGTGCTTCGACGTCTTCACCGACCCCACCGGCCAGAAGATCGCCGCCGACAGCAAGTCCGTCGCCTACCGTTTCCAATACCGCGAGCCGACCCGCACGCTCAAGACCGAGGAAATCGACGCAGCCCATCAGAAAGTGCTCGAAGCGCTGACCAAGGGACTGGGCGTGAAGTTCCGTTGATGATGCCCTCACCCGACGGGCTTGGACCGTTTGCCGAAAAAGAAGGAATTCCCGGCGACCGGTGATCGCCGCCACAGGGCGTGCGGTAGCCCGCTCATTGCTTCTGCGAGTGCTCGAGCGCGGCGGCGACGAAGCCCGAGAAGAGCGGGTGCGGGTGGTTCGGCTTGGACTGGAACTCGGGGTGGAATTGCGCGCCGATATAGAACGGATGGTTCGGCAGCTCGACGATTTCGACGAGGCCTTCTTCTGCGGAGACGGAGGAAATCACCAGGCCGGCGTCCTGCAGACGGTCCTGATAGTCGGAGTTGAACTCATACCGATGCCGATGGCGCTCGTGGATGCGGTCCACGTTTCCATAGAGGTCGGCGGCCTTGGTGCCGGTGAAGAGGATGGATTCGCTGGAGCCGAGGCGCATGGTGGCGCCCATGTCTTCGACGCCCTTCTGCTCTTCCTGCAAACAGATGACCGGGTGCTTGGTCGCCTTGTCGAACTCGGTGGAGTTCGCATTCTTCAGCCCGCAGACGTTGCGCGCGTACTCGATGGTGGCGATCTGCATCCCGAGGCAGATGCCGAAATACGGGATGTTGTTTTCGCGGGCATATTTAGCGGCGAGGATTTTCCCCTCGGTGCCGCGGTCGCCGAAACCGCCGGGGACGAGGATGCCATCGACATCGCCGATGACCGATTTCGCGCCGTGGTCCTCGACGGCCTCCGCCTCCACGCGGACGATCTGCACCTTGGTGTCGTGATGCGCGCCGGCGTGAATGAGCGATTCGTAAATGGATTTATAAGCGTCCTGCAGCTCGATGTATTTTCCCGCGACGGCGATGGTGACCTTGTGCCTCGGATGAATGACGCGCTGGACGAAGCGCTCCCAGTCCTCCAGCGCGGGCGACGGCGTGTGGCCGAGGCCTAACTTGTCCACCACCAGCCGGTCGATCTTGTCGCGGCGCAGGTCGAGCGGGCATTCGTAAATCGTGTGCGCCACATCGCGAAAGGCGACGACGTTCTTGCGCTCGACGTTGCAGAACATCGCGATCTTCTTGCGGTTGTCCTCGTCGAGGTCCGCCTCGGTGCGGCAGATGATAATGTCCGGCTGGATGCCGAGCTCGCGGAGTTTCGCGACGGACTGCTGGGTGGGCTTGGTCTTCACCTCGCCAGCCGCCTTGATGTAGGGCAGCAGCGTGACGTGGATGAAGCAGACGTTTTCCTTGCCGACTTCGAGCGCGAACTGGCGCAGCGCCTCGATGAATAACAGGCCTTCCATGTCGCCCACGGTGCCGCCGATCTCGGTGATGAGCACGTCGGTGTGCGGATTGTTCTCCGTAACATGGTGCATCCGCAGCTTGATTTCATCCGTAACGTGCGGAATGAACTGGACGGTCTTGCCGAGGTATTCGCCGCGGCGCTCCTTCTTGATGACCGAGTCGAAAACCTGGCCGGAAGTCAGGTTGTTCATCCGCGAGAGCACGCCGGAGGTGAAGCGCTCGTAGTGGCCGAGATCGAGGTCGGTTTCCGCGCCGTCGTCGAGCACGTAAACTTCGCCGTGCTGGAAGGGCGACATCGTGCCCGGATCGACGTTGAGATAGGGGTCGAATTTCTGCATCAGCGTGGTCAGACCGCGGTGCTCGAGCAGGGTGCCGATGGATGCCGCGGCAAGCCCCTTGCCGAGTGAGGAGACGACGCCGCCGGTGACAAAAATATATTTCATGGAAGTGATGGATGAGCAGTGGTGAGGAGCCGTTCGATTTCGCGGGCTTGTTCCGGGGTATCGACGCCGGGTGAGGTGTCGGAGGTGATGAGAACTTTAATGGACGCGCCGTTTTCAAGGGCGCGGAGCTGCTCGAGCGACTCGGCTTTTTCCAAGGGCGAGGGTGGCCAGGTGACGAAGCGTTCGAGGAAACTCCGCTTGTAGGCGTAAATCCCCTTGTGGCGGAGGACGGGGAGCCCCTCGACGGGATTGCGGAAAAACGGCAGCGGCGAGCGGGAGAAATAAAGCGCGCGGCCATCGAGCGCGATGGCGACTTTGACCACGTTCGGATCCTGCACGGCGGGGTCCGCGGGATCGAGCGGGTTGGCGGCGGTGGCCATGTCGAGCGTGGCGTCCGCGGCCATCGCGGCGGCGAGCTCGTCAATGAGCGCGGGATCAATCAGCGGCTCGTCGCCCTGGATGTTCACGATGTGGGTCGCTTGCGGCACAGCCTGCGCAGCTTCGGCGATGCGGTCGGTGCCGGTGGGATGGTCCGGCGAGGTCATGGCGACCTTGCCGCCGAAGGCGATGACCGCGTCGCGGATGCGCTCATCGTCGGTGGCGACGATGATTTCATCCAGCCCTGAACATTGCCGGCAGCGCTCCCAAACATGCTGGATCAAAGGTTTTCCGGCGATGAGATGAAGCGGTTTGCCGGGAAAGCGCGTCGAGCCCCAACGAGACGGCAGAACGCCGAGAATGTAAGTGGGAGTAAGGGATCGGGTCACGTTTGGCGCGGGCTGGGCGAGCGTATGGCACGGACAAGCCCACGGACAAGAGCGGTTTCGGAAAAAAGATTCGACGGCTTCCGGGATAGGGCCGCCCGGCCCGAAGGCCGGACGACGCCCCCCCACTGATCCGGACGAGCGCAATGAACGCATCCGACTCCTCGGGGTTGTGGTTTCATTGCATTTTGGAGTGTAGGATGCGAGCAGGAAATAAGGGGAAGACACGCAACATGCCCTGGAACCGTTCCCAGTTCGGGCTGCTGCTTCGGTTGCGCCGCTGTAGCCACCTACGCCACAACTTCGCCACTTCATACCGTAGCCGGAGAAAAGGGGTCAGTGTGCAAATCTTGACAAAATTGCCCTCTTCCCTACCCTCTTGGCATGCCACGGAGCCTGCGCATCGAATTTCCCGGCGCCTTTTACCACGTGATGGCGCGTGGCAACCGGCGTGAGACGATTTTCCATGACGACG
>CAMCUY010000101.1 GCA_945879075.1 Akkermansia muciniphila
GGTCCAATGGATAGAACGAGGGCCTCCGAAGCCGTAGGTAGTGTTCGGTTCCACTCGGGACCACACCCTTAAAACAAGCGCTAAAACCTTGAAAATAAATAGTTACGGCCAAATACGAGTTGCTAGAGAGTGGGGCGGAATAGCCCCAAATGGACCCGGAAACATGCTGCCTCGTGCCACCTCTACCGAAACCAATAAGCATTAAGGACTCCAGTCGCGAAAAAGCCCGCTCCCGGAGAAGGAAGCGGTGCACCACAAGATCTATCGCGGCAACCCGGATAATGTGTGTGGATTGAAGAAGGAAGTAAAATAGACTGCGCCCCCCTCGGCTCTGAAGACCAAGCCGCGCCCGCGCAAACGTAGTCCAGGACTTCAGTCCGCTTCTTCTCCTCAAACCAGCCCGACGGGTTTGCACTCGTGCTTGGGGATCACATGGCCGGTGTTGGTGTTTCCGAGGTGGGAGGAAACCGCCTCGGCGAGCACGTCGCGGAAATCGGTGGTGTGGCGGAGATCGCGGTTCTGATGGAGTTTTTCAGGAGCGAGGCCGGGCCACTCGCCGAGCACGGGCTTGTCGGATTTGGCGAGGCCGCCGCCGAGGGCAATCATGCAGTTGGCCCAGCCGTGGTCGGTGCCGTTAGTGCCGTTTTCCGCGACCGTCCTGCCGAAATCACTGAGTGTGAGAACCAGCACGTCCTGCATGGCTTCGCCGAGATCCTTGGTAAAGGCGGCCATCGCGTCGCACATCTCGCGCAGGCGGTTGGCATAGCCGCCGTTCGCGCCACCTTGGTTGTTGTGGGTGTCCCAGCCGCCATAATCGAGCTGGATGAGCTCGGTGCCGATGTTAGACTTGATCAGGCGCGCGGCCTCGCGGAACTGGAGGGCGATTCCGGTTTTGCCATAGTTCGCGTCGTTGGCTGGCTTGTATTCTTGTTTGGCGATGGCTTCGAGCTGGCGCGTCCCTTCCAGCGTGGCGGCGGCGGTTTGGGAGAGCAAATCGGCGAGCGCGGCGCTTGGTCCGGCGGCGGGCTTGGTGCAGTAGGCGGTTTCGAGCGCCGCGCGGATGGCAGCTGCATCGCCCCGCATTTGCGGCATGCCGAGGTCGGCGATGCCGCGAATCGCGTAGGCCGGAGCGCGGCCGCGGAGGATGCGCGGGAGGTTGCCGCCGATGGCGACGGCGCGGATGCTGCCATGTCCGGTGGAGCTGGCGAGGTGGCGGTTGAGCCAGCCGTCGGAGGAGAGGGAATTACCGACCACGCCGGTCTCCCAGGTGTCCTGTTCCTCGAAGTGCGAGCGCGTGTTTTGCGCATAGCCAACGGCCTGCAGCGCCACGGCACCGTGATCCTTGAACAAGGGCATGAGCGATGCTGCCGCCGGATGAAGGCCGAAGAACCCGTCGAGATCGCGGCAGGTGTTAGGATCGCCCGCCGGACGGGGAATCGCGATGGCCTTGCGGTGTTTGTAGTAGTCCGGATCGCCGTGCGGGACGACGAGGTTCAAGCCGTCGATGCCGCCGCGCAGGAACACGGCGACAAGTGTCTTGCCCTTGCGGACGGGCCGCAATTCCGGCTGGCTTCCGGCGAAGAGATGGGGCGGCGTAAGCGCGCCGAATATGGCGGCGGTGCCGGTGGTGCGCATGAATTGGCGGCGGGTGGTGTCCATGGCTTTTTTGTTAGTTTCAACGGGTTTGGAATTCCGGCATCATGTGCAGGAACGAGGCGAAGAGATAACGGCGGTGTTTCGGATCCGCGACGTCCTGCTGGAGAATCGTGCGCAGGGCCTCGCGGGTTGCGGCAGAAGGCGCGCGGCCCCTGCGGGCGGCAAACGCGTGATCGATCACCGCGTCGGCATGGTGGGGATCTTTAAGCGCCTTCGCGTCGAACCAGCCTTCTGGCAGGGATGTGGACAACCCTTGTTCCAACTCCTTGCAGTAACTCCACTTCTGAAGCTGATAGTTCGAATCGGCGTATTCCTCGTTGGTTTCCGGAAATCCATCGGGGCTCGCGCGGTCGAAAAGATTGCGCCCGCTGCGGTCGCCTAGGCCGATGACGGACCACGGATGAATCGCGGCGGCCGAGCGCTGGTGGGCGACGCCGAACTCGACGGGCGTCATGAGTTTTCCATCAAGCTCCGCCGCCATGAAACGGGGCGATGCCACCAAGGCGGCGATCATCCGGCGCGTGTCGCCGCCACTGCGGAGGAATTCCGCTGCTAGCTTTTCAACGGTAGGCTCGTCCACCGGCATGCCGAGGTAATGGGAAACGATTTTCTCGGAGATGAAGCGCGCCGTCTGCGGTCGGCAGGCAAGCATCTCGACGACCATGCGGATGCGGTCGTCCGCCGTCTCAGGCGACCGCGCGGCGGGAACCGACAACCCGAACACCACAAGCGGCGCGCCTTCGTTGAGGTAGGGCGAGAAGCGGTAATTGTAGTCGATGCTGCCGCCGTCCGTCGTCGCCTCGCGCTGCGCGCCCCATCCGGTTAGAAGGTGGGCCAGGCTTGTGACGTCGTCCTGCTGATAGCCGGCATGCACGCCGACGGTATGAAGTTCCATGACCTCGCGGGCGTAGTTCTCGTTCAACTGCCGGCCGAGGCTGTTCTGCTGGTCGAGATAGACCATCATCGCCGGGCTGGTGGCGGATGTGAGAAGGAGATCCTGGAAACGCGCGATGCCGGTGTTGCGGAAGGTCCGGTGTTCCTCCCACTTGGCGATGGCTCCGGTCTTGGCCATCCACGTCGAGAAATGGTTTTGCGCGAACAACGCGAACCTCGCGCGCACCGGATGCCGCGTGGCGAGCAGGTCGGCGATCACGCGGCCGCGGACCTGATAGTCGCCGCTTTCGGAAAACCATGTCATCGCGAGCGCCTCGACGAGCTGGTCATGCGGGCCGCCCCACGGCGTGCCGGTCTGCTCGTCGAGCCAGGTTTTCTCGCCGGCGGTTAGGATGCGGACGAGCGTCGCCTCATCCATGCCGTAACCGAGCGTGGTGGAAAGCCGCACGGCGCGCGGCCATGAAAGCGTTAGGGCGGGGCCGGCATTCGCACGGATGGTGACAGGGATGGTTTTCGAGCGGGTCTGCTTGCCGGAGGTGTCGAAAGCGGCGACCTCGATCTTGCGCGGGCCTTTTGCAAGGATCGACGCGGGAAGGTGGAGAAGCATCGGTCCCGCATCGCGCGTGACCGGAAATACAAGCGGGGTTTTATTGCCGTCGATGAAGACCTCGAAGTGGCTCAGCCTGAGGTCATCGAAGGCTTTCAACACGATTGCGTCGCCGGCGGAGGAAATGACCGCGCCGGGTTTCGGGTAGAGCACTTCCGCCACGGGAGGCGCGCCGTCGATGAACTTCTTGGCATCATCTCCCGTTTCCAGTTTCTTCAGCGGGTGCGCCGCCGAGTCGGCGAAAAGCGTCTGGCTCAGTGACGTGGCGTTATTTCCGCAGGGAGATGAGGCATGCAGTTCCAGACGATTCGCGCCTTTTTTCAAATCGTGCGGATGGATGTGGAAAACCGGATCGCGACCTTGGGCGGAGGCGAGGCGCTCGTCGTTGAGCCAGAGATCGGTGCGGATCGTCTGATAGTCCTTCTCGTTTTTCAAAGCCGGACTGTGAAGGATGGCGCGGATCTCGGCGCGGCCATTCACCGTCTCGCCATCATGAAGAGTGGTGAATGCAACCCTGAGACCGCGCGCGAATGGGGCTTTGTTTTTGTCGTCGGCTGTTTTGGCAGAGCCTTCCCGCATCATCATGCCCGCTTCCATCATCATGCCGCCACCCGGACCGGCGGCGGCATCGGGCACGCGGCGCAGTTCGAAGCGGTCGATGTCGGCGACGCGCTGGGTTTGGTTGCGATAGCTGAACTCATTAGCCAGCACGACGCCGATCCATTGCGGTCCCTTGCCGAGTTTGACCGGCACACCGACGGGCACTTGATGCCACGAGGAGGAAACGAGGCGCGCCGATCCGGAGTCGCTCGCGTTTTCACCGAGGACGACGCCAAGCGAGGGATAGGCCGCGCCGACGAGCGTTCCCCGGGCGCGCACCATCAATTGGTAACGGCCGGGTTGTTGGATGTCCGGCTGGATCACCCACGCGGGACGTCCGCGCCGCAAACCCACGGCCCGATGGCCGGAAGCGCTAGATTCCAACACGACGCCGGGAGCTTCAAGGCCCATGCGTTCGGTGCGCGGCGTGTCCAGGGTGTCCTCGCACTCACCGCTGATGATCATCTCGTCCTTGCCCGGAGCCGCGAGGATTGTTAGCGGATGCTCATCACTCGCCAATGGCTGCATCTTGCCACCCCCTTCGACCAGTGGCTTGCACGTGACTTTGAGGAGGCAGTCGCCGGGGGGAAGGGACGTGGTGTCGAGCTGGTAAACCAGCCGCCAGAACGGTCCGTCGAGCGGAGGAAACGCCTCGACGGCGGCGAGTTTCCTGCCGTCGGGCAGATGGAGAAACGCTTCAGGTTTCGCCGTGCGATCGACGCCCGGCACGCCCACCCAGATGTCCACGCCGACGGCTACGGTGCCCCAGACACAACTGCCTTCCGAGGGACTGGTGAAACGCGGCCGCATTTTTTGCAGCAGCGACAAGGGACGCTCGTTGAGGACCTTGACGCGCAGGCGCGAGCCGCCGGCGCGCAGACTCACCTCGCCGGGCGCAAGTGTGCGGATGCGGGCAAATCCGGTGGTTTGGCCTTGCAGGAATTCCGGCTGGCGCAGCACTTCGATCACTCCCGGCTTGTCGGATTGGAGGTCCGCAGACGCCGCTTCCCCGGCCGCGTTTGTCGCTCGCACGGGAATCATCACGCTTTCCCCAAGCCGGTATTCGACCGCATCGGTGAAAAACTCCACCTGTAGCGCGAGTCCCACGCCCAGCGATGCCGCCCACGCCGAAACCACGAGGCCCAACCGATCAAAACTCCCGAGTCTTGTTTGCATCAAACGAACCTTACGGCAGATCCGGGCAGGATCTTTCCAAAAATTTGCAGAGGCTCTTGGAAGCCGCGCTTCCGCCAACACCAAGCGACCAAATCAGTGGCATCGGCACGCTGTGGATCGCTGCATCGGACAAGAGCAACGGCGAAGTCAGACTCCAAAACACGTCCAACAACCACACCGGTCCGATTCGTGTCAGTGAGGGTGGCCAATGACGGCAACCTGATCGTCTCGTGTCTTGCGGACTGCTCCTGTCCCATCGAATTCGGTGGCACCACCAGTTCTGGAAACCTGACGATTGCAGGAAACTGCTGGTGGTTTGCGACCGGGTTGTCATCGTCGGCGATGCGGGTGAATCTTCCAGCGAGGCCTTGGTGGAAACCGCGCTGCGGCGGGGGAAGCCGGCTCTTGTGGTGGCGACGCCGGCAGAGCTGGAGGCGGCGGAGATCCGGGGCGGAGAGAAAATTGCGCTCACCGCCGGGGCGTTCGCCACGGACTAGGCGATCCGCGAGGTGGCGGGGGCGCTGGCGGGGTGTTAGAATTTGTTGAGCAAGCTGCCAATCGCCACGCCCTTCCGCACGGCGGGGTCTTGTTCATCGAGCAAATTTCGCACCACGGCGGGCATGTCCACCGAGCCCTCCAGGTGGTTGGCCTCGTAAAACGAGCCGTCCGGCAGACGCTGCGTGCTGCGCAGGTGGGTGGCGTGGATGTGCGGCGCGAATTCCTTAACCATCTCCGGCAGGTCGTTGTCCGCCCGCGCGCTGAACGAGCCGGTGCAGAAGCACAAGCCGTTCGCCGGGTTATCCGCCATTTGGAAGATCGCCTCGATGTCGCCGGCCGTGGAAACGATCTGCGGCAGCCCGAGCACGGAGAACGGCGGATCGTCCGGATGGATCGCCATCCGCACGCCGACCTCCTCCGCCACCGGGATGATCTCTTGGAGAAAGCTCGCGAGGTTCCGCCGCAACCCGTCCGCTCCCATGCCGTCGTATTTCGCTAACATGGCGCGGATGTCGTCGAGCGAGAGCGCCCATTTCACGCCGGGAAACACGTCGATGATCGTGCGGACGAACGCGTCATGCGCGCCGTCGTCCAGGCTGCTCCACCACGCCGCCGCTTGCTCCAGTTGTTGCGGCGAGTAGTCCGCTTCCGCGCCGGGGCGTTTCAGCGCGTGGATCTCGAACGCGGCGAAGCGCGCGGGATCGTAGTGCATGCTTTCCGATCCGTCCGGTAGGACCCAGCGCATGTCGGTGCGCACCCAGTCGAGCACCGGCATGAAGTTGTAGATGACGGTGAAAATCCCCTCGGTAGCGAGATTTCGCAGCGTGTTGTTATAATTTTCAAGCAACCGCGCCAGGTCGCCGCCGCCCGTCTTAATGTCCTCGTGGACGGGCACCGACTCCACGGCGGTCCAGCGGAGACCGGCGTCCTCGATCATCTGTTTCCGCTCGCGGATCGCCTCGCGCGGCCAGACCTCGCCATAAGGAATCTGATGGAGCGAA
>CAMCUY010000102.1 GCA_945879075.1 Akkermansia muciniphila
ATAGTGCGCGCCGATCAGGACGTAGCGGACTTCCATCGCCGAGAATCCGCGGGCGGCGAGGTCTTCGAGCGTGTAAAGATTGCCGAGCGACTTGGACATCTTCCCGCCATCGACGAGGAGGTGCGTGATGTGGAACCAGTGCGCGGCGAAGTGGCCGCCACAGGCGCACTCGCTCTGGGCGATTTCGTTTTCGTGGTGCGGGAAAACCAGATCGACGCCGCCGGAGTGGAGGTCGAACGACTCGCCGAGGTATTCCTGGATCATCGCCGAACATTCGAGATGCCAGCCAGGGCGGCCTTCGCCCCATGGCGAGGGCCAGAAATTGTCGCCATCCTCGGGCTTGCGGCCTTTCCAGAGGACGAAGTCAGAGAGGTTGTCTTTTTCGTATTCGTCCGAGCTGGATCGGGCGTTCTGGGTTTTGCCGATGTCGAGCTCGCGCTGGTCGAGGCGGGACAGGCGGCCGTAGCCGGGAAAGGAGGAGATTTTGAAATACACCGAACCGTCGTCCGAAGCATAGGCGTGGCCCTTTTTTACCAGCGTCTCGATCATCGCGATCTGCTGCGGGATGTGCTCGACGGCGCTCGGCTCGATGTGAGGCGCGAGCAGGCCGAGCTTCTCGCAGTCGGTGTGGAATTTCGCCGTCCAGCTGGCGGTGAATTCCTTGAGCGACTTGCCGGCTTTTTGGGAATCGCGGATGGTTTTGTCGTCCACATCGGTGATGTTGCGGACATGGAGCGTGCGGATTCCGCCGGTCTCCAAGGTGCGGCGCAACACGTCCTGGAGCACGAAAGTACGGAAATTCCCGATGTGCGCGGGGCCGTAAACGGTGGGGCCGCAGCAGTAAAATCGGAAGCTCGAGCCGTCGATGGGGCGGAGCTCGCGTTCGGTCCGGGTGAGCGTGTCAAAAAGCCGCATAGGCGGGGTTTAGGCAGCGGCGGGCCGGGAGCCAAGAGCAATCCGAGGGAGTTTCGCCTGACCTATCCGCGCTGGCGGAGCAAGACGATGAGAAGCGTGGTCAAGGCGAGCAGGGAAAACATTCCCGGCTCGGGAACCGCCTGGCTGCCGGCTTCGACATAGACCCACTGCGGCGCGCTGCCCTTGGTGATCACTTCCACCGGCACGCGGACGACAGCTTCTGGCCGTGGAGCCGCCGGGGTGAATAAAACCGTCCGGTCTTCCGGCTTGGAATCCGGCGTTTCCGCGCCGCGGATGGTCCACACGCCGTAGGCCGGAGATGCGAGGAACATCCCGAACAACAGGGCTGTGATTTTAAAAATCTCGAACACCTCGGCCCCAATATGGTTAATTCTCGAATAATTAACATTAATGAAATATTTTACGAATTTAGAGGATTGGGTTTTCCGATCACCATGACTAGATTAACACCAGAAATGGAGCGGACGAAGGACGAACGGGTGAAACAAGTCGCCATCGGAGTGAGCATTCTGGTGGTGCTGACCGTCGTGGTGACGGGACTTTTGATGGGTTGGCGACTGCTGCCTGGCCTGCTCGGCGAGTGGGTGGGCACGATGATGGGGATTCTGACCACGCCGTTTTTCATGGAGGCGTCCTTTACAATTCTCGGCTTGGTAACGGTGATTTCCCTGAACCACTGGCGACAGCGGAAGGACGGCGATGATTTCGTGTATCTGGAGCAAGTGGCCGGACCCCAGGTGCCGGAGGATTTGCCCGAGCACGCGAAATTCGCGGTTTACCGGGACAAGCCGTTGGACGGCGAGGAGCCGTCGCTTCTGGCGCAGGCGCAAGGTGCCTTTGCGATCGGCGACTACCCGGCGACCAGCCAGTGGATCAGCGCGATGGACCACGACGAACTCAAACAACTCCAAGCCCTCCGGCTGCGGCTTGATCTGGCGAAAGCGACCGGCAGGGACGACGTAGTGAAACAGCTGGAAGCGGAGCTCCGGGATTCAGATTGAGCCTTTGAACATTACGCGATTATTGGCTTCTAGAACTGACCTGACTTTGACACAGAGTGCCCGCAGTGAACAACGTTCCAACTCCCATGAACCCGGCGAACTTTCAGAAAATGGCCCACGGCGATTTGGCGCTGTTGGAAGCGGGAAATTTCAAACACCTGCGGGACGACCTGCATCGCTGCAAGGGAGGCGCATCGCTTTTCGGGCGGCAGCGGATCGTCGCCCTGATCGGCTCCTGCGAGAGCACTTCGGTCCCTGAGCAGCGCGGCTTCGACCTCATCAGTTTTGAAACGGAGCTCGCCGAGGCGGAACGGCCGTGATGGCGATGACGGACTGACCATGGCAGCCACGATCCAATCTCCCGAGAAAGAACTGCGATTCACCCGCTCCGGGCAGGCCGGCTTGTTCTGGATGGTCGCAGCCGTGTCCGCAACGGTCGGGATTACGATGCTGGCCACGTCGATTTACCGCGACATCAATCCCGATCTGCCACACCCGGCGTGGGCGGCGGTGCCGTTGGTTCTCGCGCTCGTCATGGCCCGTGTGGCGGTGTGGCTGACGCGGCACGCCTACCTGATTCTAACACCTCTGGGGATCGAGATCTTCCCGTTCTTCCGGCCCGCCGCCGGAATGCGGCTGGTCACCTGGCAGGAAATCAACCACGCGGAGGTGGACGAAAAATCCACGCGGCTGACCCTGCACCACGACCCCGAAAAAACCTCGGGTATCCACCTCTCGCTCACGCCGATTCGCGCGGACCGGCGGAGCTTGCTTGCCAAGGCCGTGCTCGGGCGGCTATCTCCCGCCAGCCCCAACGGCTGAAAACTCCCATGCGCTCCCATTCCCGACAAATCCTCACGGTGGAAGAAACCTTCGGCCAAAACGGCTGGCATTGCGAGCTCGTCGAAGGCCGCGACGTCCTCCGCGCCAGCTTCGACGCCCACCACACGCGGATCGACCTCATCGCGCAGGCGTATCCACAGTTGAACGCGCTGGTCGTCGTTTCCGAGTCGCCGCTCCATCTCGATGAAGAGCATTTGCCCAAAGTCCTCGAACTCCTCGCCCGCGCCAACAAGCAGCTAACACTCGGCGGCTTCGAATACGACTTGGACCGCGAGTTCCTGATCTTCCGCATCACCAATCTCTTCGAGCGCGAGAAATTCGACAGCGACATCATTTCCTCGATGGTCCACTGCGCGATCGCCGAGCTCGACCGGATCACGCCGTACGCCGCCATCGTCCGCGACACTCCGGGCGACTTGCTGGAAGACCTCGACCTCGGCCGCCTGCTGATGCGCGAGGACATCATCCCGCCGGTGCCGGGGGACGAGGAAGAGGAATATTGAAACCGCGCCGCCTTGACAGCCGCAAAGGCCCACCCCAGCTTTTAGGTCGTCATGAAATTCAAATTACTCTCCGTATTGGCAACCGTCTTATGCACCGCGGCCGCCAGCGCCGCTGATGGGTGGACATCAATTTTCAACGGCAAGGACCTGAGCGGCTGGAAGTCCAACGCCGCCACCGAGAATCAACCCGCCGGCGTGTTCAGTGCAAAGAACGGCGAACTCATCGTCAGCGGAGGACGCGCGCATCTGTTCTATGTGGGCGCGGACGGCGATGCGAATTTCAAGAACTTCGAGTTCAAGGCAAAGGTCAAAACGACGCAAGGTTCCAACGGTGGCATTTATTTCCACACCCGGTTTCAGGAAAAAGGCTGGCCGAGCGCGGGTTACGAGTGCCAGGTCAACGCGACCCACACCGACCGCAAGAAGACCGGCGGACTCTACGCCGTCGCCGACGTGATGGATAACGCAACTAACAAAGATGGCGAATGGTTTGACTATGCGATCAAGGTCGAGGGCAAGCACATCGTGATTTCAATCAACGGCAAGGTGACCACCGATTGGACGCAGCCGGAGGACTGGGATCCGGCGAAGAAGCTCGCCAACATGCCCGGTCGCAAACTGGGAGAGGGCACCATCGCGATTCAAGGGCACGACCCGAAGAGCGTGGTTCATTACAAGGATCTCTTCATCAGGCTGTCGCCATGAGCAAGACGCCCCCGTGAATCCCTTGAATTTCAAACTTCCCACGGCGGACTCCGCCCATCCAACTCCGCTCATGCCCGCGAAAATCGCCCTCAAACCTGGTGTCCAACTCGGCGTCGTGCCGACTCATCTCAAGTTCGTCGGTGCCCTGCTGCCCGACGAGAACGGCAAATTCCCCCGCGACGCCGATGGCGTGCTGCGGATCGTCTCCGGGATGAGGGAGCTCTGCGAGATTTCCCCGGTCAAGATGAGCATCGTGCAGATCTCCTACTTCGCCTCCGCCGATCCAGCGGATGTCGCGGAGATGGTCAAAGGCCTCAAGGCGCTGGATTTGGAAGTCCACTTCATCATCATGGTCGGCGGCGCCAACCCGATGAATCCGGCGGACGAGGACGCGGTGGTCGCGCAGTTGGTGCCATCGGTCAAGGTCGCCATCAGCCACGGAGTCCGCTACGTTTCCTCGACCTCCATCGAGGAATGGATGAGCTCGGATCAGCCCCGCGAGGGCGCGGAATTCGACGCGGCGGTCGCCCAGAACGTAAAGCTCCACCTGCGGGTTTACGAGGAAGCCGGGATCGCGGGATCTTGTGTGGAAAACTGGGGCATCGAGTTTCTGCGGCCCGGCGAGTTCAAGACCTTCACCAACCTCGACCGCGGCTGGTCGTTCGTGAAGGCGGCCAACGAGGCGCTCGGGAAAAAATTCTTCAAGCTGCTGGTCGATGCCGCGCATTGCGGCGACTCCGGCCTGTCCATCCCTGAAAACGAAGCGCTCATCGCCCGCATCGCGGCTGCGGGTGAGTTAGGCGCTTTTCACGCGTCGGCGAAAACCACCCGCGGCTGCCTGTCCACCGACGACGGCTGGATCGGCGCGCTGCTCGCGGCGGCTGCCAAGACCGGCGAACTACGACACGTGTTCGTCGAAGTCTTCGACCACTCGGATGAGGCGCTGGAATTGTTACGCCAGCTCGAACCCGGCCACGGCGTCGATACCTGCGACGGCAGGACCTACACCGAACTGATGGCGGACGGACTGCGGGACGTCGCCCGCCGCCTCAACAACCTGGCCGCCCGCGGATTTCTCAAAGCCTGATCCGGCCATGCACCTCGTCCACGGCGAAGCGTCGTTTCATCTAGCAACTCCGGAACTCGATCTGGACATCACCGCCCGTGGAGGCCACCTCGCGCCGGTGGTGTTCCACCTGCCGGGCCGCGACGTATCGCCCTACGCGCTCGCGCCGTGGGAGCCTGCGGAGTTTCCGGAAATCCCGCCGCTGCTCTCAGTGCTGCGCGGGGATTTCCTGTGCGTCCCCTTCGGCGGACAAGTCGATGGACCGCCGCACGGCGAGTCCGCTAACCGCGATTGGAGCCTGCTCGCGGTGGACCGGCGCTCGCTCCACCTCGTCATGGACGCCGGTGGACATTTCGAGAAAATCCTCTCCACCCGCGCGGGTCAGCATGCCGTATATTGTGAGCACCGGGTTTCCAATCTCGACGGGGATTTCAATTACGGAAATCACCCGGTTCTCGATCTGTCAGGACTGCCCGAGCACGCCGGACGCGTCACGGTGAGCCCGTTCCGCTGGGCGTCGGTTTTTCCCGGAGCGTTTTCAAATCCTGCTGCTGGAGAATCCCAGGCGCTGGCCGAGGGTTCGCGGTTCACCGATTTGCGAGAAGTCCAACTCGCCGGCGGCGGCATCACGGACCTCACGAAATACCCCGCGCGGCACGGCAACGACGATCTCGTGATGATGGTCAACGAAGCTGCCACGCCGGAGCAACCTTTCGCCTGGTCCGCGGTCGTGCTCGATGGCTATGTCTGGTTTTCGCTGAAGAATCCGGCGGATTTCCCGGCGACGATGTTCTGGCTCTCCAACGGCGGACGGACCGCCGCCCCGTGGAACAGCCGCCATGTCGGACGACTCGGTGTTGAAGAAGTCTGCTCTTATTTCTCAAATGGTGTGGATCTCTCGCGGCAGGATTTACTCGCGCCGGAAGGAATTCCGACGACCCGCCATTTCAAATCCGATCAAGTCGTCTCCCTCAAAACCATCCAAGCCGTGGCCGCAGTGAATTTCGGCGCGGTTTCCCGAATCCTTCCCGCTGGTGACGATGCCGTGACGCTGCTCGGCGAATCAGGTGCCAGTGTGACGGTCCCGGTGAGCTGGAAATTCCTGTTCTGATTTCCCGCGAAACATCCATTATTGTTCCGGGCAAATCAAGGCTTGCCACTAAAATCAGGAGTCCACATGCATCCCGTGATAGATCAAATTCTTCCGGACGTATCCACCCAATCCAAATCCTCATGACCAATCCACTCACCACCGCCGACCTGTCCACCACTTCCACGAACCTCAAAGCCCTCATCGACGGCCACCTCGAGGACACCGGCGGACTCCTGCGCCTCTCGCCCACCTGGGTCCCCCGCTC
>CAMCUY010000103.1 GCA_945879075.1 Akkermansia muciniphila
TCAACAAGATCACCAATCGCGCGGAAATCGATTGGGACGACCTCGAAGCCGACCTCATCAGCTCCGATCTCGGAGTCCGCATGAGCACCTCGATCATCGACGAGCTCCGCGACCTCGGCCGCGAGGTTTCCGCCGAAGACGTCGTGGAAACCACCCGCCGCCAGATCGCCAAACGCCTGCCGGAAAATCTCCCGCCACCCGCGCCGCGGGCCGACGGCAAGCCGTTCGTGATCCTCGTCGTCGGCGTGAACGGCACCGGCAAAACCACCTCCTCCGCCAAGCTCGGCCTTTGGCTTCACCAGCGCGGTCATTCCGTGATCCTCGCCGCCGCCGACACCTTCCGCGCCGCCGCCGTCGAGCAGCTCCAGCGCTGGGGCGAGCGGCTGAAACTTCCGGTCGTGACGGGCAACCCGAACGCCGACCCGTCGTCCGTCTGTTTCCACGCCCATCAGAAAGCCATCGCTGACCAAACGCAGTTCCTCATCTGCGACACCGCCGGGCGCATCCACACCCGCCACAACCTGATGGAAGAGCTCGGCAAAATTCGCCGCACGCTCGCCAAGCAGGACGAGACCGCGCCGCACCTGACTTTGTTAGTCGTGGACGCCACCACCGGTTCCAACGCGCTCCAACAGGCGAAGGAGTTCCACAAGGCCAGTCCGCTCGACGGCCTCATCGTCACCAAGCTCGACGGCTCGGGAAAAGGCGGCATCGCCGTGACCATCCACGACCAGCTCGGCATCTCCCCGCGCTTCCTCGGCACCGGCGAGGAGCCCGAGGCGTTCTCGATTTTCGACAAGGAATCCTTCGTGAAGGAAATCCTGTAAAGCACCCCCGGCTGTCTCAGCCGGATTCCGAGGGTGTCATTGAATTCAGACAGCCCCTGATCCACCTTGCCTGCAAGGTCCTGCATGGCCACGGTTTCTTCATGGACCTCTCGAAATCCCTCAACATGGACCCCCATCTTCTGGTGGGATTGCTCAACACCGAGCTGAGAAACCACTGCGATTCCCTCGACGATCTGGTGAAGACCCACAATCTCGACACCGAGCTGCTCATCATGAAAATGACGGCGGCGGAATACATCTACCAGCCGGAGCAGAACCAGTTCCGCTGACGCCGGGCGGGGCGCGATGAGCCGATGGGGCGGGCGCGCCTGGGTGCCCGCCCCATCGACTCTCGTCGTTTCCTTAGAAACAGTTCTTCTCGATGTGACGGGCCATGATTTTTTTCAGCCGCTTCACATTGTCCTGCTCCTCGGCCTTGAGTTCGGACCAGAACTGCTTGAGTTCCTTGTCCTTCTCCGCGTTGGCGATGTATTGGTCGAGGTGCCACACCGCGTCGATCCGCTTGCTGAGTTCGTGGATCATGTCGCGGTCATGGTTGGCGAGCGCCTTGGTCTCGCCGATGTGTTCCATACAGGCTTCTACTGCGATTGGCATGGTAGTGGTTTCCTTTCTGTTATTTCGTGCGGGGCAAGCCCCCGCGGGCTGGTTTGTCTTCGTGGTGCCGGGTCTCACCAATGGCGAGCAGCGCACGCGGCCGCCGGAAGGGCGGCCGCGCCCCGGGAAACAGGGACGAGCCTCACCGGTCGCCTGGGAGCGTCCGGCGAGAGGCGAAAATTTCATGAGGCTTTCGGCCAAAGCTCCTCGATTTCGCGCGGCAGGATGCTGCGCACGTCGCCGATTTCTCCGGCGCCGATCCGCTGTTGGAGGACTGCGAACACGGCGGTCGCGCAGCGCAGCGGATTGAGCGCGCCGGGGCCGGAGTAGCTGGACTGGATGCGGTCGAGAAACTGCTGTTTGTTGAGTTTCTCCGGCTTGTTGGCCGGGGACCAGCCCTCGTAGTAAATGCCGCGCAGAAGGGCTGGCAAGCCCGCCGCGAGATGAGCCGCTTCGTCGGCCGGGAGCCGGTCGCGCAGGACATGCATGACCGATCGCAAGGCGTGGTAAGCCGCCTGCCGGTTGTCGTCGTGCAATTCATGCTCGACGCTGACCAGCCACTCGTTGGTCTTCTGGATCGATGCGTTGATGTTGGATGTGACGGGGTCGTTCATTTGCGTGTCTCCTAATGGTTGAGGTTCCGCAAAACACCCCCCGCGCGCATGGATGGGGGAAAATGCGGTTGTCTAATATGGCACACCAGCTCCGGGAAATCTAGAAAAAGATCACCCGCACCGCCTCACCGCGGCCGCTCAGACCGGCCGGCAAAGCACGAAGGGCGAAACCACTAGCGCCTCGAATTCCGTATCGCCATGCTCCCATTGCGCGGCGTGGAGGGCTTCGATTTTCACCAGATCGCCGGCTGCCAACCACGCTTCCACCTGGCCTGTCCGGTTGGCGGAAATCGCCGCACCCACGTCTTCGAGTTTCAGTCCGGGATCGACGAAATACAGGCTGCCCTTGAGCGAGTGGGGCGCCAGATAACTCCACGGCACCTGGCCGGTGTAGTTGGCGAGCTTTTCGCGGGTGCTGCTGGTATTTCCACCATCAGCCGGTTGTTCCAACGGTTTGGGATTTGACGAATCGATCGAAGTCACGGGAGACGGGATAGCGGAAAAGTGACAATCCAACAAGCGGCGATAGGGGCGGACACGCGTGAAAAAAGTCCCGTCGAGATGGTTTGAAATATCGGTTGTTTCTCATTTTGAGCAGGGTTAGTTTGCAAGGGTCCTGAAATCATCAATCCTATGAAAACTAAATTATTCACTCTGCTACTCGTTGTCGCTGGCATCTCATCGCTCTCTTCCTGCCTGCCTCTCGCCGCCGGTGCGGCTGGAGGATACATAGCGCACGAGGAAGGTTATCGTGTTCGTAATCCGATCACGAAGCATTAAAACGGATCGTTTGTCAGCGGTCTGATCTGTCGGCCTTGCCTCGCTCCGGCGCGGATTCATTCGCGCGTCTGTTGAGGCAGGGTTGGGCGGGGTTGTTGTTGCTCCTGATAACACCGCAGCACCCGCGGCGTGATGCCGGTGAAAATCTCCCAGGTGATGGTGCCGGCTTTGAGAGCGATCTCTGCCACAGGAATGTTAGGCCCGAAGATTTCGACCTCGTCGCCCTCCATCACGCTCTCGGCCGCGGTGACATCGACCATCAGCTGGTCCATGGTGACGCGCCCAAGAATCGGCAGGCGGCGGCCGCGGATCCACACGTCAGCACCATTTCCCGAGACTTGGCGCGGGTAGCCGTCGCCGTAGCCGATGCCGACGGTGGCGACCCGCGTGGGCTTGGTGGTCACGAACTGCCGGCCGTAGGAAATCCCGTGTCCGGCCGGCAGGCTGCGAACGAGCGTGACCCGTGATTTCAAGGTCATCACGGTGGCCAGCCGCTCCTGAAATCCTGGCAGCGGCGAGATGCCGTAAAGCATCAGTCCGGGGCGGGAAAGGTTGCACAAGCCTTGGTCGAATCCCAACAAGCCAGCGCTGTTGGAGAGATGTATCCACCTGAATCGCTCCGCGCCGCCGAGCTCGCGGATGATTGTGTGGAAGCGCTCGAACTGCCGCAAAGTGAACTCCGCGTCCTCATCCGCCGAGGGCAAGTGCGAGCCGATCCCCTCGATCTCCAGGTTTTCCATGCGCTCCAACAGCGCGAGCTTTTCCGGCAGATGCTCCGCCACGAAACCGCCGCGGCCCATGCCGGTGTCCACCGCGAGATGGACCTTGAGGCGCTTGCCGTGGTTGGCGGCGATGCGGTTGAAATGCTCCGCCTCGGCGATCGAGGAAACGCACGGCGTCCAGTCGTGGGCGACGATTTCCTCGCGCTCCTCCGACCAGGTCGCCCCGAGCAGATAGATGCGGGTCGTCACGCCCGCATCGCGGATGCGGCGGGCCTCGCCGACATTAGCGACGCCGAAAAACGCGATCTCCTCGGCAGCCAGCGCCTTGGCGATTTCCTCCAAACCGTGGCCGTAAGCGCCGGCTTTCACCACCGCCATCAATCCGCCGCCGAAGGCCTCGCGGGCGACGGCCAGGTTTTTGACCAGCGCGCCAAGATCGATCTCCGCCCATGCGCGCGGCGGGGAAATAGGAAACGGTTCGTTCACGATGGCGAGGCTAGGCATTCCAGCCCGACTGGCAAGGATTGGGATGATGGGGAATAGGTCGCATAGGGTTTATACGACCTATTCTTGCTGCCGTTTGCGGCTGTCCAAGCGGGCACGGGTCATGCGCTCCCTGAGGCCACCTTCTTTCAGAAAATCTTTCTCCAAGCGTCGGATGAGTTGGTCGAGGAGGTAGTTGGATTGATGAGTCAGGCACAACGCGATATTGGCGACAACCTCCGCCGGCCGGGTTTCGCAGATTTCACGGTAGGTTTCGTAATTTACAACATCACCGTTTCCGAGCTTTCGCACGTAGAGGGCTTCCATGGAGTCTTTTTCCCAACGACAAAGATCCCTGACGCGGAGGTAGTCCTGATAGTCGCGCAGCAGTTCCTCGAGGCTGGCTCTCGCAACGTTGGTGAGCTTGATCTCCATCTCCTTGGAAGTCCCGGAAGCCTTGCTGCCTTCCAGGATGTTCTGCTTCCCGGAGCGGGCCGCCTGGATCATCTGATCGATGGTGCGGTCGTTCTTGGCGAGGAACTTGTGGCAGAAGCGGTAGGTGATGTCATAGACGACCTCAGATTTTTGGAAGCAGATGAGCGCCTCGTAGTTTCCGTGAGGAGGAATGAAGCCGGGCTCTTCGTTCATAAGAAATAGGTCTTATAGGTCGTATAGGACTTATGCGACCTATTCTTCTATCCATTGAGTTTTTCCAAGGCATTTGGAAGGAAGATACCGTCCTTCCGAATCAGCTTTCCGTCGAACCAGATCTCGCCGCCGCCCCAGTCCTTGCGCTGGATGCTGACCATGTCCCAGTGGACTTGCGAGCGGTTGCCGTTGTCGGCGTCCTCGTAGGCCTGGCCGGGGGTGAAGTGGAACGAGCCGCAGATTTTCTCGTCGAAGAGGATGTCGCGCATCGGCTCGCGGATGCCCGGGTGGAAGCCGAGGGCGAACTCGCCGATGTAGCGCGCGCCTTCGTCGGTATCGAGGATTTTGTTGAGCTCCTTGGTGCGGGTGCCGGCTTCGGCTTTGATGATTTTCCCCTTGGAAAACTCCAGCCGGATGGAGTCGAAGGGAATCCCTTGATAGATGGTCGGCGCGTTGTAGGAAATATGGCCTTCCACGGAATCGCGGACCGGGGCGGTGAAGACCTCGCCGTCGGGGATGTTGTAGTTTCCGCCGCAGACGATGGATTTGATGCCCTTGATCGAAAACCGGAGGTCGGTGCCGGGCCCCTTGATGTGAACGCTCTCGCTCTTGTCCATCAGCTTCTTGAGGGCGCTCATCGAGGGCAGCAGCGCCTTGTAGTCGAGCAGGCAGACGTCGAAGTAGAATTTCTCGAACGCCTCGCTGCTCATGCCGGCCTGCTGGGCCATCGACGACGAGGGCCAGCGCAGGACGCACCATTTGGTCTTCTTGACGCGGTGGTCGAGGACCGGGCGCATGTGTTTCATGGCCAGGCGCATGCGGTCGGCGGGGACGTCGGAATTTTCGGCGATGTTGTGGCCGCCGCGGATGGCGATATAGGCGTCCATGTCCTTCATCTCGGCGAGCAGGTGTTTGGCGAGAATCTGGTATTGGGAGTCTTCCGCGCCTTTCATCATTTCGCGGGTGATGCGGCCCTGATGGAGCTTCACGAACGGCAGCGCGCCCTTGGCCCGGACCTCGCGGATGAGCGCGAGGCCGATGGAGTCGGGCACGTCGTGGAGGTCGATAAGGACCTTTTCGCCTTTTTTCAGCGAGGTGGAGTAGCGGACCAGTTGGCGGGCGAGGGCGTCGATACGGGCGTCGTGCATGGGTGTTGATTATCCGTTGGAACGGCGGTTTCCAAGTGCCAAGTCGGGGGGCGGGGATTTGGCGCTTGGCAGGAAAATTGTGTCGCTTAAACCAAGCGCATGGTGCTCGGCGTTCTCGGTTCTGGTTCTGGTTCAAATATGCAGGCGATCCTCGACGCGATCGATGCGGGGACGCTCGACGCGCGCATCGCCATCGTGCTTTCGGACAATCCGGACGCATTCATCTTGGAGCGCGCCCGCCAGCGCGGGATCGAGACGGGGGTGATCGACTGCCGGGGATTCAAGACGAAATTCCCCGAGGAAGCGCAGGCGGAAACGGCGCTGCGGCTGAAGGACGCGGGCGTGGAACTCGTCTGTCTGGCGGGATTCCTGCGCTTGGTGAAGCGCCCGCTGCTCGATGTTTTTCCGGAGCGGATTCTCAACATCCACCCCTCGCTGCTGCCGGCGTTTCCCGGGTTGGAGTCGTGGAAACAGGC
>CAMCUY010000104.1 GCA_945879075.1 Akkermansia muciniphila
GCCTTGCATAGTTCCTCCGCCGAGTCCTTGTCCCACTCGCTGCGGAAATTTTCCGCGGCGATCCGTCGTTGCAAGTCCTCCGTCCGCACGACCATCCAGCGGTCGCGCAGCTCGGCCAGGCGCTTCGCCTTTTGCGCCCGCTTGCCGGCCACTAAAATTCCCGTTTCCGGGAGTGAGAGAAGGTCCGCCAGCGTCGCTAGGGATGGGTCCGCCAGCCACTGGCACCAGATCTTGAACCAGCGTGCAAGCCCGCTGGTCACCACCGCCGCCGCCGGATGAAACGCCGGCCAGCCCTCGCGGGTGAAGGCGCGGGCCAGCTCGTCGCCGACCTCGCTATCCGCCGATCCCAGCGCGACCTCGTCGGATGGAGTCTTCGTTTCCGCGACCGCTCGCAGCGCCTCCGCCGCCTGCTGCCGCGGGTCCGCCACCACTTGCACCGAGCCATCCGGCCAGGGCAGCGCCCGTTGCGTCCAGGCTGATAGGGGTCTGCCGGTTTTTGAAAATTGCTCCGCTTCATGCTCCGGCGCGCCGATGAGAACCGTCACCGTACCCTCCCAGGCAAGCCAGGCCCGCTCGACCAGCGGCGGCATTTCCGCCACCCCGGCCAGCACGATCCGGGACACCCCGGCGGGCATCGGCAAGCCCTCTGACAGCACGCGGCTGCGGCTTTTCATGCCCCACGACTGCAGCTTCCGCTCCACCCCATTCTCCAGCCTGCCGAGCGCCTCCCAGCGCTCCGCCTCCACCGTCTCTGATAGCTTCCGCGCGGCGGTGGATAGCAGTAGGCCGTTTTCCTGCAACGAGTGCCGCAGCCGGATCATTTCCTGGGCCAGTCCGCCCGCCCAGTTCGTGCCCTCGCCCGGCGGCTCGGGAAACAGCGCCTCGTATTCCTGCCAGTCCGCCACGTTTTCCAACACCTCCACCCACGCGACGCGCTCGACCCAGTCGGCCGCGGCATCATCATCGCGGGATTGTAAAAACGACCCCGGCGTCACGACCTTGGGCGCGAGCAGCGCGCCCGCCGCCTCGGCCAAGGCCTCGCGCAAGCGGCGTCCGCTTTGCGCCGTGGGCACCACCACCAGCATGCCCGGCAGTTCGTCGCGCCGCTCCAACAGCCACGCCACCGCCTGCGTCAAAAACGGCCGGTCCCATCCGAGAAATTCACGTTCCACCATCGCCGCGAGCATCACGCGGCGGCTCCCCGGAGGGAATCAAAATCGTCCTGCGGGCGCGGGCGATTTCATGCAACGGCCACGGTCTGCGCGACTTTGCGGGTGATGCCGAGCTGGAAGATGTTGTTCGCCAGATGCGGGCTCGGCAGCGATTCAGCGGCGGTGGCTGAGGTGTCATTTGCGTCGGTACGCTGGCTTGAAACAAAGCCGGGTTTTGGAACGGCGATCAAGTTGACGCCCCCGGGAGTGCGGTTTAGGCTGCGGCCTCTTCCATGAAAAAACGCAGTTTTCTCACTCTTCTTCGTCCCGGCGGCATTCTCCGCTGGTCCACCGCCTGCATCCTTGCGGGCACTCTCAGCAGTTGCGACCGCGGGGTGACCCACGTCATGACCGAGGAGGATGCGGAAGTTGCCCAAAAGCAGTCGCAAATCGAGAAGCTGGACACCGAGAAATCCAAGCTCGTCAACGGCGAGGTCTCGCACAATTTCCACATCCCGCGCGTCGGCTACTATCATGCGAGCACGCAGAATTTTTACGAGCATCCCTACGGCTTTGCCAAAGACGGCCGCTATTTCATCAACGGTGCCTGGCAGGACGAGAACGTCCCGGAATACGTGACCGCCAGTCGGCCGACTCCGGAGGCCTTGAAGCGAGTCGAGAAGGCCTTGGAGGAGGAGCAGAAAACCGCGTCCAATCCGTCGGGCGGACAACACCACAGCGGCGGCTTCGGCATGGGCAACGCGTTGATGATGTATTGGCTGCTAGCCGGAAACCGCGGCATGTTCTCGCCCGGCAACGGATTCCGCCAGGCCGGCGGGCAGGTCGGAAACTGGCAGCGTGGCGTGGACGACCAGCGCGGCGCGGTGAGCCGCTACGCCGCCGCCAATCCCGGCTATCAGCGGATGGTCGCGCAGAGCCGCGCCACCGGAGTTCCCGTCAAGGCCGGCCAGTCGGTGCGCGGCGGCTTCGGCTCGTCCTCGTCGCGCAGCAGCGGCCGCTCGTCCTTCGGGAGCTGATTTCTATCCGATGAAATCCAGCATCCGTCTTGAGACAAACGCCCCGCGCGCGAATTGGAAAGAGCGCGTCGAAGAGTCCGGCCTGATCTGGCACGGCGCGGGCGGCGAGTCGTATTGGACCGAGGACGAGCACCTCGTGCTCACCTTGAAAGCGGCGGAAACCCTGGAGGACGCCGCCAGCGAGCTGCACGCGCTTTGCCTGGAAGCCTGCGAGCAAATCGTCAAGCGCGGCTGGTGGGACCGCCTCGCCATTCCCGACGCGGTTGCAGGCTTGGTCCAGACCTCGTGGATGGCTTCGGATTTCTCGCTCTACGGCCGCTTCGACCTCGCTTGGGATGGCGCGGGACAGCCGAAACTCCTCGAATACAACGCCGACACGCCGACCTCACTGCTAGAAGCCGCGGTCATCCAGTGGCAGTGGCTGGAAGCGGCTTTCCCGCAGAGCGACCAGCTCAATTCGATCCACGAGGCGCTCGTCGCGCGCTGGAAATCGATCCCGGAAGCGACAGTGCATTTCGCCTGCGCGTGGGAGAACCTCGAAGACCGCCAGACCATCGCCTATCTCGCGGAGACCGCCGAGCAGGCGGGGAAATCCGTCGGGCTGATGGACATGTCGGAGATCGGATTTGCCGAAGGCGGCTATTTCACCGGTCCCGACGAGCAACCCGTCGAGAAGCTCTTCAAACTCTATCCGTGGGAGTGGATGGTCGAGGAGCCGTTCTTCGCCGAGATCGGCCAGCAGCGGTCGCGGTTCATCGAGCCCGCATGGAAGATGATGCTTTCAAACAAAGGCCTGCTGCCGATTTTATGGGAGCTCAATCCCGGCCACCCGCTGCTGTTGCCGGCCTATCTCTCGCGGGAAGCGCTCTGTTCCCAAGGCGTCTCGCACTGGCTGGAAAAACCGTTCTTCGGCCGCGAGGGTGCGGGTGTTTGCCTGATGGACCGGGGGAATCCGCTCGCCACCGGAGCCGCCGGCCACCACGGCGAGCCGATCGCCTATCAGAAACACGCGAATCTGTTTTCCGCCAGGCAACAGCACTTCGTCTGGGGCCTGTGGATGATCGGCGACGAGTGTCGCGGCCTCTCCGCGCGCGGCGACCGCTCCCCGATCACCGGCAACCTCAGTCGCTTTTTCCCGCACCGGATCCAGGGCTGAGCCGTGGCGGCGGATCCTCGCATTCCGGCCTGAGCACACTAAAGCGCGGACTTCGGACCATCTCAGATAGCCGCATACCTGCGCCGTATTGCAGCTGTGCCGCCAACTCATAGCGATCCTCCCTGCGCTCCTGTTCCTGTAGCTTCTCAAACAACTGCTGCGTCTCTTGCTTCGATAGAACCACCGGCACCCGCGTCCCAGTATCCCACAGTTTTACCCCGAAAACCGGTTCCTTCACTTCGAGGGGCGTTCACCTTCCCAAACAAATAGACGGTCATATACTTACGGCATACTCAAACTTCCGTTTAGTCGCCATTTCCGCAAAGAATCTGGCGGTGCGCCAAGCCGTCTGGAACGACAATACGCCCTGCCCGTAGCCTTGGAGCCGCGGTTCAATCAACATCTCTTCCGCCTTCGTGAGAAATATCTTCAGGACCTTGCCGTTGGCGCGGGGGACGTCCATATGCCGGAATCCCTGCTGCGCAAATGGCCAAACGCCTGCCGCGAGTGGTGCTTTCAATACATTTTCGCATCCGCCACCCTCTGCCCCCATCCGCGCTCCGGAAGGATCGCCCGCCACCACCTGCACGAATCCTCCATGCAGCGCCAATTTAAAGACGCAGTCCGCAAGGCCAGGGTTCCAAAACGCGCCACCTGCCACACGATGCGCCATTCGTTCGCGACGCATCTACTCGAATCCGGCACCGATATCCGCACCGTCCAATGCCTCATGGGGTATGCCAGCGTCGAAACAACCATGATCTATCTGCATGTGACCAAAAGAACCGGTGCGGGCGGCCCGAGTCCGCTGGATCTTTCCTAATTCGCAAACTTCTCCACCACCCAGAGTTTCTTGCTTGGCAGTTCCTCCATGGCGGCTATAGCTGCTCTGAGAACACAATTCCTAGAGAAGTATGCTCCTGTGCCGTATTTGCCCCGGTTGAACCGCACGCGGTTGTTACCGGACAAATGCCGCACGTTACTTATTAACACTGTTCGCTGAAGAATGAATCCCTCCAAAATACTACGAATTGCCGTCATTGCTGAGATTGCGCTCATACCTGTCGGCGTCGCAGTTAGTTTCTGGGCGGATAGTTTTCTTCCGAGCGATGTCATCACCCTTGAAGATAATCAGAAGATTGCGTTTACTGATATTGAGTCCATTGGCCCGGGAATGATCGCTTTTATGGTGGCGGCACTGGCTATGTTTGGCGCTTTGATTGCGTCGATCATCGGACTTCTCAAGTTGAGGCGGTGGGGTGCATGGCTCTACCTTGTCACCACATTTTTAGCGTTACCCATCTATTTTATGACCGGCTTCGAGGTTCGTCATCCCATCGATCAGGTTTTCGATGATATCTACCGTTTCATTCCCGGATTCATCATCGGCTTGGCATTCTTCTCTGGCGCAATTCCAAAAAGAGACAGCGAACAAGACGCGCCGTGACAACCCCTACCAGTCGCCCTGTTTCGATGTTTTCCCGTAACTCCAACCTCCACCCCGTGATCGACGTGCGCTCCCGCTGGTAACGGGTGCACGCGCTTTACGTTATGCAATAAAATATGAAAACAAAACAAATCGCCTTGATCGCCACGGCTCTGATGAGTCTTAGCATCATTAATAGTAGCGGCCAAGATTACTCCGCTTTCTATGAAGCAAGACTTTCCGCTCAAGATCATACCACTAGCGACGGAGCTAAGCTCTCAGATGTGGCGTCAATTTTGCGCCAAGACAGGGCGAACTACCACAAGTTTAAGAAGCGAGACGCTGATGATCAAACCGATGATTTTTTCTCATCTGCCAAGAACAGAGTGCTTATCGACAGCTACTTCAAGAATGTCTATTCAGGCAATCCGATGAGCGCCAAAGACAAGCAAGCAATTTTGAGCGGGACTCCACTGGTAAGGGTGTCTCTCGTTGACGGTATCAAGAATGAAAAGTTTCTCTCAGTGGAGGTCTTATCTCGGTAGTGTAAAGATTCGACTGCCAGTGCGGCGGCGCGCCGACCTCCCCGGCGTTGTTGACGTCCGTCCAGGGGGCAGAACAAGTCGCTCCATCCAACGGCGGGCAACTTCCTTCTTTGAGTTCGGGATCGCCACCGCCGCTGCATCCGCTCTAACGTTTTGCAGAAAATACATTATGAAATCATTTATAGCAGGACTCATCATTATTCTGATCACCGCGGTGTGCACTGCACAGGATATACCTGTGATGCCGGAGAACCCGCCGGAGACCTGGCTGACGTACCACCTTGCGCATCCAGGACCCGATAAGGCATACCCTGCGGATCCGAACTGTGCCATATTCTACAAAGGACGTTATCACCTACACTATATTTACCAGGACAAAGGACACTCCTTTGCTCACGTGTCGAGCAAGGACATGGTCCATTGGCAATGGCACCCAACCGTGCTCACTCCGCTCAAGACGGGACACGGCATGTTCAGCGGCACTGCTTTCCTGACCAAGGAGGGCAAGCCGGCGATCATCTATCACGGTCAAGGCTCCGGTAGGAACCAGATCGCCTTTGCCCTGGACGATGACCTGAACGAATGGTCGGAAACCATTGCGGTCGAGCCGCGGACGGCTGGTGGCGAACCGGCGAAAATGCGCCACTGGGATCCCGATTGCTGGTTGATGGACGGCACCTACTACGCTCTTGGAGGTGGGAAAGAACCGACCTTGGCGAAATCCAGCGACCTCAAGGAATGGGCGTTTCTCGGCGAGTTGTTGCATCCGGATTTCCCGAAGGACCTCGGGGTGTCCAAGGACGAGGATATATCCTGCGCAAACGTCTTTAGGATCGGAGGCA
>CAMCUY010000105.1 GCA_945879075.1 Akkermansia muciniphila
TCGGCGGACGGGAAAATTTCTTCATCGCCGCCCCGGCCGTCTGGCTGGACCTCGCGCGACGATCACGCCCGGCTGCTGGAATTGCGGGCCAACGCCGACGCGCTTTTGGTCGGGCGCGGCACGCTGGAGGCCGACCGGATGACGCTCACGGTGCCCGGAAACGCGGAGCAACCGCTGCGCTGCATCGTTTCGCGGTCGGGCAAGCTCGATCCGGCGCACCCGGTTTTCAGCAAACCCGGCGGCGGGATCCACCTGCTCGTCACCGGCGATTTCGCGGGTGATGTGGATTTGAAACTCACGGTCCACCACCAAACGCTCGCCGGATTTCTCGAAACGCTGGCGACCGATCACCACGTCCGCCATCTCCACTGCGAGGGCGGCGGCGAGCTGGTGCGGGCACTGGCAGAACTCGATGCGATCGATGAATTCCACCTCACGCTGGCCGGGCACACGCTGTTCGGCGGCTTTGCGGCAAGCACGGCGACCGGGATTCCCGCAGAATTTCTACCGAAATCCGTCGGTTTTGAAATCAGCCGCTTCGACCCGCGGCCTGCGACCGGCGAGTGCTTTCTCAGCTACACGCGCCGTTGATCCGCCTCAATGCGCGGGCTTTTCCGCGTGCTCGGCAGGCGCTGCATGCTCGTCGTGAGCGGCGGCATGATTTTCATTGAGCTGCTTGGTGCCCTGCGGGCCCTCGAATTCATGGCGCTCGCAGGAAACGGCCAACAAAGAAACGGTCATAAGCAGGATCGAGAATGATTTCATCGCGCCGCTTCAATAGCCAGTCGCCCGCGAAACGCAACCCCCAAGGCAGTGGAAATTCACGCCTGCTTCCCCTTGAATCAGGAGGAGCGGGAGTCACAAGATGCCTAGTCAGGCGGGAAGCGCGCTGGAAACGCCTGCTAGAATGCGGGGGCGGGGCTGGCTTTTTACCGGATTTCGTTGATTGTCTTTGCCATGAATGGAAATTTTTGTCATCCCCGCGCCAGTAAGTTGTTAACATCTCCGTATGATCGGAACGCTTAATTAATTCAGCCTATTTCATCACGAATGCCTCACGATAAAGTCCAAATCATCCGCCTGACGTGGAAGCGCCTTTGCAGCGCTATGCGGATGCTGGTGCACTCGGAACAGGGACCGAAGGCGGTGATGTTCGCCGTGACTTTGCTGCTGATGATGGTGGCGATCAACGGCTTGAACGTTCTCAACAGCTACGTGGGCCGGGATTTCATGTCGGCAATCGAGAGCCGGAACATGGGAGTTTTCAAGCAGCAGGCGCTGTTTTACGTGGGGGTTTTCCTCGCCTCGACGGTGGTGGTGGTGTTCTTCAGATTCACCGAGGAGCGGCTGGGAATTCTCTGGCGCGAGCAACTGACGAGGCGCCTGACGGATGCTTATTTGAAGGACCGCACTTATTATCGTTTGGATTCGGCCACCGGAGTCGCCAATCCGGATCAGCGGATTTCCGACGATGTCCGCGCCTTCACGACCACGACGCTTTCGTTCATCCTGCTGATCGTTAACGGGACTCTAACAGCTGTTTCCTTCTCTGGCGTCTTGTGGACGATCAGTCCGTTTCTTTTCGCCGTCGCGGTGATCTACGCGCTGTGCGGAACGGCGATGACGATTTTCCTGGGCAAGCCGTTGATCCGGTTGAATTACAACCAGCTCGACATGGAGGCGAATTTCCGTTCGGACCTGATCCATGTGCGGGAAAATTCCGAGTCGATCGCGCTGGCCCACCGGGAAGGCCGCTTCAAGGCCCGCTTGAACAAGCGGCTCGATGCCTTGACCGCCAACTTCCGCCGCTTGATCCGGATCAACCGCAACCTCGGGTTTTTCACCAACGGTTATAATTATTTCATCCAGATCATTCCGGCGTTGATCATCGCGCCGATGTTCATCTGGGGCGACACGAAGTTCGGGGTGATCACGCAGTCCACGATGGCGTTCGCAACCTTGCTCGGCGCCTTCTCCCTCATCGTGACGCAGTTCCAGTCGATCTCGGCGTTCACGGCGGTCATCGCCCGCTTGCACACGCTCAGTGACGCGATCGAAAACGTGCAGCGGACATCACCATGCACGATTGCGATCGAAGAATCGCCGGACCGGGTCGCCTATCGGGATGTGACCCTGCGCTCGGCGGACAAGACGCGCCTGCTGGTTTCCAACCTGAATATCGAGATCGCCCGCGGCTCGCGGTGGTTGGTAATCGGCAAGGACGACGCACCGAAAGTGGCCTTGTTCCGCGCGACTGCCGGCGTGTGGGAGTGCGGTGGTGGACACATCATCCGTCCAGGGCTCGATGACATTCTGTTCCTACCGGAGCGACCCTATCTACCGCCTGGAACCCTGCGCGAAGCGCTTTTGCGGACGGGGATGGAGTTGGTCACTCCGGACGCCGTGATCATGGAAGTGCTGGAGAAGTTGGGCCTCGAAGACGTCGTGAAGCACGCAAATGGCCTCGATACCGATCATGACTGGGATGACCTGCTCTCGATCGGCGAGCAACATCTGCTCTCGGTGTCGCGAATTTTCCTCGCGAAGCCCGCGTTCGTTTTTCTCGATCGTCCGGGCAGCGCGCTTCCCAAGACCCAGATCTCCAAGATCCTCGACATGCTCACCGAGCAGGGGATCGGCGCGGTGATCCTGTCCAAGAACGGCGAGTCGCGCCTGCGATATGACGCCATCGTGGAAATCAAGGCGGACGGCGCGTGGGAAGTGCGCCATGAGGCACCGACGGACGCCCATCAGGAATTGCGCGACCTGAGCTGCTAACCGCCGGCTGCCAAGTTTCAGGCAAGGGTGGGGGAGTCCGATGAACCGAGAAACAGCCTGGCGGTGACGGGTAGGTTTCCGACGGTGACGGACGCGCCGTCGGCATCGATCGCGAGGGGTTGCCCGCTGGAGGTGAGCGCGTGGCGGATGCGCTGGCCGGGCGGGAGCGGCGGCGCGACGGTTAGGCCGCCGGGCGGCAAAGAGATGCGGTCGCCGATTTCGAAGGTGATGCAGTTAGTCTCGCTGACCGCCATTTTGAAATCGAGCGGGCCGTAGCGGGTCATCAGTCCGCGCACGGAAAATCCGCATTCTTCGGAAATCCACGGCCACGGTAGTCCGGAGGCGAGGATCATTTTTCCGGAAGCCTCGCGCTCGCTGGCGACCATCGAGGCCAGCGCCAGGATGTATTCCGCAGCAATCCAGGTGTGCGGCACGTCGCCCAGATGGCCCGGCGAGCGCGGGTCGCGCCAGGTGATTTCCGGCCATTGGTTCCACTCGAGCGGCCGGCGGTCGGAGAGGAAAAAGTACAACAGTTCGTTGGCTTCGTCGCGCTGCCCGACCCGCACGAAGGCACCGATGATGCGGATTTCGTAGGCCGTGTAGTTGAGCCACGGAATCTCGCCGCGGTGCTTTTTGCGAAACCCTTCGAGATAGGTCCGGAGCATCTGTTGGAGCGGCCCCGGCGGGAGATCATCGGCGAAATCGAGCTGCGCGATCGCGTTGGAAGTGGCCGTGGGATCGAAGTCCGCCCACTCGACGGAGCCGGGGATGTAGTCGATATTCCGCTCTTCGATGACATGGTCGATCGAGCGCAGCACGTCGCCGAGAAAGGCTTTTGCCTCGCCCCGCCAGCGAGTCGCTTCGTCATCGTGACCCAGCGCGCCGGCGATATCCGCGGCGGCTTCGAGCCCGCGAATTCCCCAGAAATCGTCCCAGTAGGAATGGACCGGATGCGCGAGATAGCCCTCGTGGCTAGCAGATTCCGGGAGCAGTCCGTATGAAGACGTGAACTCAGGAGTCATCCGCAGCGAGCGCAGATGGATGAGATATTCCGCAGCGCGACTCACTGGCAGCCACATGGATTGCGCGAACGCGAGCTCCTTGTCATTCCGGAAAACCTCGCGGATTCCCCAGATGAGCTGCCCGTGGCTGTCATGTTCCACCAGCCAGTCCACGCCGTCGCGGTCAACGACGCAGGGCACGAAGCCGTCCTCGCGCTGGAACTGGACATACCAGCGCACGAAATCGCGCAGCGCGTGCGGGCAGTCCGCCTTGGCCAGCGCCGCGCCCATGATCACGCAGTCGCGGACCCACGAGCGGGTGTAGCGGCGGGGGCCGGGCTGGATCGCGGGGCCGTCGCGGTTGATGAGGATATGGCTCGCCGCCGTGCGGAAACACGCGACTGCGCTGTGAGCGATGGACGGCACTTGCCACTGGACGGGCGCGAGGACTTCGCGCCAGCGGGAGACGGCCTGTGCAAGGCCATGTTCCGCGGGTTCGGCCGCGTCTTTGAAAAACGGAACCGAGACGGTGACTACAAACGGCCGCATTCCCGGCGGTACGTTCCAAGCCATCGCGGCGGATGCCAGACCGGATCCGTCGTTCACCGCGTCGCGCCTCGGCACTTCGCCGCGCGCGAGGAATTCCATCACCCCACCTTCCTCGAAGGCCGCCGCGCCGAGCGCATCCGGTTGAAGATTCGTTTGCACCTGGCGGCCGTCCACGGTCATGCCGCCGGCCGCGCAGGTGATCCGTTGGATCGGGCTGCGGCCGCCGAGATTGCGGAAAGCCTGCCAAGGTGGATTCACCTGGAACGGCCGCACCGCGACCGCCAACCGCAGTTCCTGATGGGAATGGTTTTCAAGCTGATAGGTCACGCGCAGGACGAGTCCGTCGCCCGCGCCATCGACCCATGGTTGGATCGTTAATTTGACGTCGTTCGCCTGCCAGGTGACTACCGGAAACGGCGCGCCATCCTCGGGAAGTGACAGGCGGATTGCCGCATCCGCCCAGCTGACGGGTTGCTTGCCGATGCGCAGGAACGGCTCCAGCGAAAACCCCGCCTCATCCACCTCCACCATGCCCTCCTCGTTGATCAGTCCGCGGCGCTTTCCTTCCGGGCTGCCGACCGGCGTCCAATAGGACTGCTCGCGGTGCCAGTAGCGCGGGAACCAACCGCGCGGGAAATCCGCGGCCACCGCGTGGATGAATTCGTTAGGCGTGCGGGAAAACGCGTCGGGCCGCAATTCCAAAGACGCCAGCGAGGCCGACTCCGGATTGGCGAAATTCACCCGCAGGTAGCGCGCTTCCGCCCCCGGCGCGGGGATGTGGCTGCGCGATCCGAGCGCGTGGGAAGCCCGGTGAATCCGCGACCAAGTTGCACCGTCTCCGGAAATCTCGATGTCGTAAACCCGCGGCGTCTCCGGCGAAGGCCAGTCGATGACCAAGCCGCCGAAGCGCACGAGGCGGCCGAAGTCCGCCGACCAGCGCGGTGCGGGATCGTTCGCCGCAGCCTGCCAGAACCCGCTGGAACCGGACTTGAACACCGACTCGGGCGGGTAGTCGGGAAGGTGGCTGGAAGCGCTGATTTCCTTGGGCTGATAGAGCGTCTCGTCCTCCAGCGAGATTTCGGAAAACCACACGCTGCCCTTGCCTCCCGGACCGGCCGCGATGACCAGCTCGATCGCGCCGATGGCGGAGGGCGCGCCACCACCGGCCGGCCCCCAGGCGAAGGGCAGGTCCCGCTCGCGAATCCGGATCTCAGTCCACGTGCCGGGCAATTCGAAATTTTCCCGCAGGCAGCGCCAAGCGTTCGAGCCACCCGGATCGGCGACCTTGAACTCGAAATGATTCGCCGGACCCTCGCCGTGGAGCAGGAACCCGAGCTTGAACGTCTCCGGCAGTGCGAGCTGGATTTCCTTGCGCGCCACCACGAATCCGCCGCCGCCATGGAAATCGTAGTCGAGCCGCAGCGCCGGTCTTCCGTCCGGTCCCTCGGCGCGGGTGAGGAGGCCTTCCGCCTGGCCCGAGGCGACCACCAACCATGAGGCGGAGTCGGTGAAAAAATCAGCAAATGATGGGGATGACATGGATCAGCAACTTTGAAGCAAAGTTAAACATCCGCTTCCGCGATGCCAGAAAAGACTTCGGATCCGGCTCAAAGTGGACGTCGGAAATATCCTATTTTCCTCTTGCCAAGGGGGCGCTGATCCCTAGTTTGCCCGTCCCATGCCAAGAGTCGGAGGAAAAGCAAAAACACGGAAAGCCGTTGCCAAGCGTTTCAAAGTCACTGGGACAGGGAAAATTCTTCGTCGGAAACAAGGGGCTCGCCACTTGTTGCAAGGCAAGAACAGCAAACGCA
>CAMCUY010000106.1 GCA_945879075.1 Akkermansia muciniphila
TGCAGGAGCGCTTGAACGCCAGCTTCGAAGACGTCAAAGCCATCGCCCCCGCCGTGCTCCGCCACCGGATCGTGCTCGACTACAACGCCCGCGTCGAAGGCCACACCACCAACGACATCGTGCGCGCCCTGCTGGAGGAAGTCCCGTTCCAAGCTACGGCAACGCCGCGGGTCTTAAGCTCGATATCCTAAGCACTAAATTCGAAATGAAGATGCTCCGCTACCTACTCTCCCTCGCGCTCGTCCTACAGGTTTCCGCCCAGGAAACCATGATCCGCCAGGTCTTCGATCCGGTGACCGACACCCACGTCGAGGTGCTCGCCCTTTTCTCCAAACCCTCGCCCGGCGGCTACTTCCCGGTGCGGGTGAAAATCGCTAACAACCTGAAAAACGACAGCAACGTCTGGATCGAGTTCACCAGCAAGGCGGACTACAGCAACGACCTTCAAACCACCTCGTCCTTCAATTTCACTGCCAGCGGCGGAAAAACCATCACCCGCGACATCCTCGTGCCGCTCAGTCCACTCGGCACCTCCCAAGCCGACATCAACGTCGAGGCCACGCTCGGCGGATCCATGGGCCGGGCCGAAAACACCATCCGCACCACCATTGACGCCAATCAGCCCGCCGTCCTGCTCAGCGAGGCGCTTTTCACCCCTAACGCATCCTCGCTCGACAGCGCGACTACCGCCAAAGGTGGCGGCTCCAGCCGTGGCTCGAACGAGTTCGCCGCCAAGTTCGATCCCAAACAACTCCCCGACGACTGGCTCGCATTTTCCGGCTACGACAGCGTGATCATGACCGACGGCGACTGGACGAACATCCCGCCCGGCGGCCGCAACGCAATTCTCTCGTGGCTCCGGCTCGGCGGCCAGTTAGTCATTTATTCGACGGGCTCCGCGACGGCGGCGTCATTGGGACTACCAACGGATCCGAGCTTCGGAACCGTCGCCATCCGTCCGGTTTCATCGGACTTGAAACTCGACGCGCCCGCGGTGGTGAAACTCGTCACCAGCAACGCCACCAAACCGCAGCAAGTCTCGCAGCGCAACGATTTCGAGAAATCCTGGCCGCTGCAGGATCTCTTCGGCGCGCAAACCTTCCGCTACGCGCTTTTTGTCATGGTCCTGATCGCCTTCGGCATCCTCGTCGGACCGGTGAACCTCTTCGTCTTCGCCAAATCCGGCCAACGTCACAAACTCTTCATCACCACGCCTATCATATCGCTGGGGGCCAGCCTGATCCTCATCGCCCTGATCATCGTGCAGGACGGCTTCGGCGGCAACGGCATGCGCCGCGTGCTGATGGAAGTCCGCCCCGACGCCGATGCCAACGCCGCCTATCTCCATCAGGAACAATTCAGCCGCACCGGCGTGCTCACAGGCTCGCGCTTCACCATCGACACCCCGTCCACCTTCCAACCGGTGACAATCGCCGCCAGTCGCTGGGCTCGCTACACCGACGGCTCCGGCGCGAAAGGCAGCTTCAACCTCCAGCCCGCCGATGGCAAACTGCAGGCTTCCGGCGATTGGTTCCAAAGCCGCTCCGAGCACGGCCACGTTCTATCCGCCGTCGTCTCCACCCGCGGCCGCATCGAAAAAACCGACACGCCCGGCACCTGCCTCTCCACCTTCGAGTTCCCCATCGACACGCTCTACTATCTCGAAGGGTCCAAACATTGGCACCGCGCCGAGGGCATCACCGCCGGCAAGAGATTCACCCTCACCCCGGTGGAAACCTCCATGGTCGATCCCGCGCTCGCCGCCGAGGTCAACGCATTCGCCGCCCGCAACAAGCAGTTCCTCAAAACCGCGAAAAACCGCCCCGGCCACTTCATCGCCATCACCACCCAAGCCCCCGGCATCGACACCAACCCCGGCATCAAGTGGAAGGAAACCCGCACCGTCATCACCGGCCCCGTCGTCTCACCCTGACATTTCTCCATGTCCGCTCTCAAGATCAACAATCTCTACCGCTACTTCGGTGATCTCCAGGCCGTCAATGGCGTCACCTTCGAGGTTCCCCACGGCTCGGTCTGCGGCTTCGTCGGCGCCAACGGCGCGGGGAAAACCACCACCATGCGCATCCTCGCCACCCTGGACTATCCAACGCTTGGCTCGGCGGAAGTCTGCGGCATCAACGTGGTCCACCACCCGGCGGAAGTTAGAAAACTCATCGGCTGGATGCCCGACCACTTCGGAAACTACGAGCACATGACGGTGCTCGAATATCTGGATTTCTACGCCCGCGCGCTCGGCTATAAAGGCAAGGAACGACGCCAGCGCATCCAGGAAGTCATGGATTTCACCGATCTCGTTCCGTTGGCGGAGCGGTTTTCCAACAAGCTATCCAAAGGCATGACCCAGCGCCTCGGCCTCGGCCGCGCGCTGCTCCACGACCCGCAAGTCCTGATCATGGACGAGCCCGCCGCCGGTCTCGATCCGAAAGCCCGCGTCGAGCTCAAGCATCTCATCCGGGTGTTAGCCAAGGAGGGGAAAACGATTTTCATCTCCTCCCACATCCTCTCCGAGCTCGGCGAGATGTGCGACTCGCTGCTCTTCATCAACAACGGCCGCATCGTCCACCACGGCGATTCCGAAACCCTCCGTCGCGGCTCCGACACGCTCGGCGGCGTGCTTTACGACGTGCAGGTCGATGGCAAGCCCGACTCCGTTTCCGACTGGTGCGTGCTCCAGCCGAACGTCGAATTCCTCGAAGCCCGCAAACAAGGCGGCCGCATCCGCATCGACACCGAAGACCCGACCAAAGCCGCCGAAGTGCTTGCCCGCATGATCAAGGACGGCCTTCGCATCACCGAGTTCCACCGCGAGCAGCGCAACCTCGAAGACGCTTTCATCGACATCATCGGCCGCCTCGACTCCGGCAAGCCCGCGATCCCGCCGCCGCTGCCCGCTTCCGAATCTTCACTGATCACTGATCACTGATCACTCAAAACTTCTTCCCATGTCCCTCACCCACCTCACTGATTTCCCCGACAAGCTCTCGCCGATGCTCGTCAAGGAGCTGCGCCAGGGCATGCGCGCCCGCAGCTTCACGATGTTGTTCCTGATTTTCCAGCTCCTGCTAGGTTTCATCCTCCTCTCGGCGAGCGCGTCGTCCAGCATGGATAGCGCCGGTTCATTCGCATCCGGTGTGATCTTCACGATGTTCGGCATCGCAGCGCTCTTCATCCAGCCGATGCGCGGCGTCACCGCGCTCTCCTCGGAAATCACCGGCAACACCATCGAAATGATGGCGCTCACCCGGCTGAGCGCCTCGCGGATCGTCTTCGGGAAATGGATCGCCATCGTCAGCCAGACGGCTCTGATCCTCATCACCATCATCCCCTATCTGATCCTGCGCTACTTCTTCGGCGGCATGATCCTGCTGGGTGAACTGGTGTTCCTCTCGCTGATTTTCCTGACCTCCATGGCGCTCACCGCGGTCATGGTCGGCATGTCGGCAACCAACGCGAAGCTCTCCCGGATCCTGCCGGTCGTGGGCTTCATATTCATGCTCCAAATCATCCCTGGAGTCTTGTTCCGCGGCGGATTCAACAACTTCATGAGTTATTGCACGCTGTCCGACTGGGAGTCCCGCGTCGGGATTTTCTCCTATGTCAGCTTTATCGCCTACTTCGGCTGGTGCGCGCTTTCCCACGGCATCTCGGTCATCGCTCCCGCCGCGGAAAACCACTCGACGCTCCGCCGCCTGATCGCCCTCGCCCTGACCTGCGTCGCCGTGGCGATCGGATTCCACCCGGCGGTGGACGCCAGGATCCTGCCTGTTATTTTAGGAATCATCCTCGCTCCCGCCGTGATCACCGCGCTGACCGAGCCCTCCAACCTGCTCCCTCCGATCTACAAACCGTTCCTGAAGCGCGGCCTGCCAGGCCGGGTGGCCGCCGTCTTCCTCCTCCCCGGCTGGCCCGCCGGAGTGTTCTACACCACGCTCCTCCTCGCGATCAGCATCGGCGGGTTCTTCGCCGCCGCGCGCCCGAGCATCAGTTCCTACGCCCTGGCGGAAATCTGGATCTTCAGCCTCGCCATTATCGGCGGCATCCTGCTTCCCGCGCTGTTAGCTTCGAATTTCAGCAAGCAGGAAAGCAAGCGTCTCACCAATTTCCTCGTCTTCCTGTTGGGGTCCATCATCCTGACGATTATCCCCGCCATCTTCGCCAACATCAACAATCACGAAAACTACCTTTGGTTCTTCATCTGGAATCCTCCGGTATTCATCGCGATGGAAAGCGAAAGAACTTTCGATAAGAACCAGCTCCTAGCCGCGGCGATGATCGTTGACGGCATCATTCTCACCTTGCTGCTCGTGACAGCAACCATCGCCTTCCGCGGCTACCGGGAAATCATCAAGGAAGCTGAGAGTGGCTTGGCTCACTCAACTCCCGCGCCATGAATCCAGCGTCACTCCAGCAGTGCCATTCCAACGCGCTGGCCGCGTCCGGTCGCCTGCGCCTGCCGCTGCGCTCCCGCATCTGGCGCGGCCAGGCCGGCGAGTTCACCGGCGGCGGCACCGGCTCGTCGATGGATTTCCAGGACCACCGCGCCTACTCGCCGGGCGACGACCCGCGCCACATCAACTGGCAGGCCTACGCGCGCACCGGCAGCTACACCATGAAGCTCTTCCGCGAGGAAGTCCGGCCCGTCGTGGACCTGATCCTCGACGCCTCGGAGTCGATGTTCTTCGACGAGAAAAAAGCCACCCGCACCGCCGAGCTGTTCTATCTGATCGCCGAAAAATCGCAGGCCGCCGGAGCCTCGCTCGCGCTCCACGCCGTCCGCGGCGACGCCACGCTCGCGCTCGATCCCGCCACGCTCCGCAGCCACCATTGGCTCGACGCCGCCCGCGCGCTTCCCGCCGCCGACTCCGCGAAAGCGCCCGATCTCTCCCGCCTGCCGCTGCGCGCGAACGCGATCCGTGTCTTCCTATCCGATCTCTTGTTCGCCGCCGATCCCGAGCCCATCCTCCGCCACCTCGGCCAACGCCACGGCAGCATCGTCATTTTCTCTCCCTTCCTCGAAAGCGAAGCCCGCCCGGCGTGGTCGGGAAATTACGAGTTCATCGATCCCGAGCGGCATTCCCATCACCCGCACCGCATCGAACCGGCCACGCTCCGCCGCTATCAGGAAGCTTACGTCGATCACTTCGCGCTCTGGAAACAGCACGCCCGCCGCCACCAAACCGCCTTCGCCCGCATCCCGGTGGAGGAGGATCTCGCCACCGCCCTCTTCCGCGAAGCCATCCCTGCCGGAGCACTCGAACGACATGAGATTTAGGGCAAAATCATGTTCACCCTCGCAAATCCTCTCGGACTTCTCGTCCTGCTCGGCATTCCCGCCGTGCTGGCGATCCATTTTCTCCAGCGGAAAGCCGTCGAGCTCCCGGTCTCCACGCTCTTTCTGCTGGAGCGCACCCACCGCGACGCCGCCAGCGGTCGGCGGTTGGAGCGGATCATTCCGTCGATCCCGCTCTGGATGCAGTTGCTCGCCGTGCTGCTGCTCGCTTGGTTTCTGGCAGAACCTCGTTTCCAGAAATCCGGCAGCGTCCAGCGCATCGCCGTGGTGCTGGATTCCTCCGCCTCGATGGGCGTTTTCAAAGGCGAGGCGATCGCCCGTCTCGCCGCCGAGCTTCCACGTTTCCAGGGCCCCGCGTCGACCGTCGAGCTAACCGTCATCGAATCCGCACCCGGTCGTCCGCGGCTCTACGCAGGGTCTTCGGTGGATGAACTCAAGGCCGTTTTAGAAAAATGGCAACCGCTCGACGGCCTCACCGATCCCACCCAGGCGCTCCGCCTAGCGCGGTCCCTCGTTTCCCGCGAGGGCACCGTCATCTATCTGACCGACACCCCGGCGGACTCGCTGCCCTTCGAAGCCCGCCTCGTCGCGGTCGGCGATCCGATAGAAAACGTCGGCTTCACCGGAGTCACCTTCGCCACCGAGGAAGGCGCGCTCGTCTGGCGGGCCCTCGTCCG
>CAMCUY010000107.1 GCA_945879075.1 Akkermansia muciniphila
TCGTATTTCACCCGCAGGAAATCCGCGCAGCGGCCGTCGAATCCCGAGCCGAGGTTGTCCCGAAAATCCTCCCGCAGCGTGCCCGCCGCATGCCGCCGGATCTTGTCCAGCATCCGGGCGAAATAGATCATGCCGAGGGTTTCCTGATAGGCGGAGAGTGGTGCAGTTTTCATAAATCCGCAGCCGTGGTAGCCGCTGCCGCCGGGCAAAGCAAGCTCATCGCGCGCCGTCGGCGGCGAGCATGCGGGCCAGCGGAGCGGGCGAGAGTTCGTCGTCGGCGGCATTCCGCAAGCCCGCGATCGTCGCCGCCGGATCGAGCCGGTTGAGCGGAAACATCGCGTAACCCGCGCCGATGTCCACGCCGTCGCTGGTCCGCATTTCGAAATGCAGGTGCGCCGGATAATAACCGTTCGCCGTGCCCACGGTCCCCAATTTCCCGCCGCGCGGGACGAGCGCGCCGGGCGCGACATCGATGCGGTGCAAGTGCGCGTACATCGAATGCAACGGCCGCCCGTCCGCCGCGGTGTGCGCGATGACGACCAGTTTCCCCCACCCCGGCGATGGCTCGCCGGCGTAAACGACCCGCCCGTCCGCCGTGCAAAAAACCGAGTCTCCCAGATCGGTGTTCATCCCGCCGATGCCGTTGAGGTCGTCGCCGGTGTGATGGCCGCCGCGCTTGTCGTTCATTTCCCAGAACTTCTGCGCGTTGTAAACCAATCCGCCATGATTCGATCCCAGCGGCGGATCGAACCGCAGCGCCCGCGGAATTTCCGCCGTCTGCCAGGCGGATAGAAAATGGAAGCGGTGGTCCGGCTCGCCGTTCGCGGGCATCGCCAGCGGCGAGTCCGCGTCGATTTCCGGCGCCTGACGCTTCAGGAGAAACACCGCCCCCGCCAGCGCGACGAGCACGAGGAGGATCAGAAGTTTCGACGGCCGCACCTGCATCACGCGGATACTGGGAATACGCCGGAAAACATTCAAGGAGCATTCAGCAGCCGACCTTGAGGAAATGCGCGACTCGTTGCGCGAGCCAATCCCCGGCTTCCCACGGCACGCGGTGGCCGGAGCCCGGCGCGACAGCGAGCGTGGCTTGGGGGATTTGCGCGGCCGCGCGCTCTGCCAGAGCGAGGAATTTCGGGTCGTTTTCCCCGGCGATCCACAGCACCGGGACGGTGATTTCAGGAAGCCGCTCCCACAGCGCTTGCTGGGCTCCGAGCGACCAATCGACAAAGCTGCGGGCGATTTCGCGGCGGCGCATGACGAGGCTGCCGGACGCTTGCGGGTCGCGCGGCGGCGTGTCGCCGAGGACGGGCTGGGCGTTCCAGCTATCGAGAAATTTCTGCCAGTTTCCGGCCAGCGCCTGGGTCGCCCACTCGGTGTCGGCGGCCCGTCTGGCAGCTCGTTCCTGCTCGGATTGCAGTCCCGGGTGGGCGGAAATGATGACAGCGGCCTGCCACGGATGGTCCTTTTCCAACAGCGCGTGCAAGGCCAGGCGGCCGCCCATCGAGTAACCTAGCAGGGCGCGGCCGTTGCCCCGGAAAACCTCGCCGCCGGCCTCGGCGTTGAGGGCTTTGGCGAAGCCCGGGAGTGGCAGCGGGCAGCAGTCGAGAAAGCGCCACAAGTCCACCGCCCGCGAGCCGATCGCGGCGGCGGCCAGGTTTTTCGCGAAGCCGCGCCAGTCCGCCGCCATGCCGACGGCACCGTGCAGGCACCAGCATTCCAGCGGCCCGGCGTCGCGGCGCTCGTCGGCTTGTTTGGAATACTGGATCACGCTTTGGACGCGGACGCCGCGCGGACATCGTCGCGGATTTGTTGCTGGATTTCAAGCGATCCAATGGCCCACGCAAACGGGAAGATCAAGGTGGCGACGAGAAATCTCCGCCATCGCGCTCCGGGCCAGCCGCCTTCCTTGGCCATGAAATTTTCGGGTGATTCCTGCTGCGGCGGCGAGTAGGGATCGGCTGCGGGAGCGAGGCTTTCCGGAGATTCGAGAGGCCCGCGGCGTTCGAACAAGCCTTCGATTTCGCCCGCGGGTTTCCACTCCGCCATGCCGGGCGTCCAGACCATGTCGAGGCGCGGGTTGCGGGCGGCTTCGGTGGCTTTGACCTGCAGTTCGGCAAAGGTGACCGGCCCGATTCGTTCTTCTTCGCGTGAGTAAAACCAGGCGTCCTGCGGCGTATCGTTCATGAAAATAAAATATCGGGATCGGCAAAATCTGTCAAACCCCCGCTCGCCCGCGCAGGCCGTCTGGCGGGCAGATGAAATGCGGCGGGAGCAAAATCACGCTTTCACCCCATGATCCGCCATCATCCGGCGGACGTCTTTCGCCAGGCCGAAGAGCACGAGCACATCGTCCAGCTCGAATGCCCGCGCCGGTTGCGGGATGCCGAGAACCTTGCCGATCGGGTGGCGGGTGGAGCTGAGAGTGACGGTTCCGCGGCTTTTGCCGATGGTGACGAGGTTCAAATCGTAGCGGCTGCGGAGCTCCAAATCCTGCAGGGCCACGCCCACGAGCGCCTGCGGGACGAGGATTTGCGCGATTTCATAACCGCTGCCGAGTTCCAGCCGGGCGATGACGTCGGGCGTGTTGAGCGAGCGCGCGAGCCACGCGGCGGCCATCGCTTCCGGGATCAGCAGCTCGTCGATTTTCAGCAGTTTCAAAATCCGCCCGTGCAGCGGATTGACGATGCGACTGATGATGCGCTTGGCGCCGAGCTGTTGGACATTCGAAGTGACTGATAGAGAAGCCTCGAAATCCTTGCCGATCGCGACGATGACCACATCGCAGGCGTCGATCGGGATTTCATGGAACGCGTCGATGTCAGTGCAGTCCGCCTGGATGAGATACTCGATCTCGTCCTTGAGCGCGTGGATGTGGCCGGGGTCGTTGTCCACGGCGATGATCTCATGGCCGTCGCGGCTGAGCTGGCGGGCGAGGTGGGTGCCGAAACTTCCAAGGCCGATGATGCAGAATTTCATGTGGTGGGCGGGTTCAGGTGAGGATGATTTTTTCTTTGGGTTTGCCGGAAGCGGGGCGGGAATCCTGCTTGATGAGGGTGGCCATGACCGTCAGCAGGCCGATCCGGCCGACGAACATATTCACGATCAGCAAGGTCTTCGCGGCGGGGACGAGCGTGGGCGTTAGGTCGAGCGAAAGGCCGACGGTGGCGAAGGCGCTGATCAACTCGAACAGCAAGGCCGCTTCCGAAACGCCGCTGCCGGCCTGGAGGATTTCGAGGACGATGAAATTGCACGCCAGCCAGATGCCGGTGAGGAAAATCAGGCCGAGCGCTTGGGAGCCGGTTTCTGGGGAAATCGAGCGGTTGAAGAAGACGATGCCGCGCGGCCCCATCCGCAGTTGGCGCCACAAGTGGACCAGGCCGACCGCCGCGACGGTGGTGCGGAGGCCACCCGCCGTGCCGCCGGGCGAGCCACCGATGACCATCAGAATCATCAGCACCTGCGCGGTCAGTGGCCCGATTTGCGACATGGAAACCGTGTTGAATCCCGCAGTCCGCGCGGTGACGGAGTGGAAAAACGCGGTGAGCACTTGGCCGCCGTTTTCCGGACCTTTCCAGAAATGGAACTCGCTGGCAAGAATGGCCGCCGCACCTAGCAGGATGAGCGCCGCCGTCGTCACCAACACCAGCCGGGTGTGGACCCGCAAGCGGCGGTGCGGACCTTCCTTTTTGATGCGGCGTTTGATTTTCGCCACCGCCCAGAATGACAGGTCCTCGTTCGCCAGCGCGCCCAGTCCGCCGATGACGATGAGCGCCATGATGACGACCTGCCAGATCCAGTTCTCGCGGAGCACGCCGCTGGCCAGCCCGTCTGGCAGGGTGGAGAAACCGGCGTTGCAAAAGGCGGAAACCGAGTGGAAAACCGCATGATAGAGCCGCGCCGGGATTTGCGGGATCGCCTCCATGTTCAAAAACAAAATCACCGCGCCCGCACCTTCGCAGACGAGCGTCATGGCGACGATGAACTTCAGGGTCTCGCCGATCCGCGCGAGGCGGTTTTCCTGGATCATTTTCCCCAGCAGCAGCCGGTCATGCAGCGAGAGCCCTTCGAACAAAACCACCGCTGCAAAAAACGTCAGCGTCATGATTCCCAGCCCGCCAATCTGGATCAGTAACAAAATCACGACCTGCCCGGTGGTGGAGAAAAACAGCGCCGTGTTCTGCACCGACAGCCCGGTCACGCAGACCGCGCTGGTGCTGGTGAAAAAGGCGTCCAGCCACGAGCAGGTTTGGCCGGGGACCGTGCAAAGCGGCATTTTCAGCAGCAGCGCCCCGCTCAAAACGAGAAACAAAAACGACCCGATGAGCACCAGGCCGGGATGGAACGCCCGCTTCGTGAACCGCGTCTGATGGGAAATGACCAGAGCCAGCCCGGAGACCAGCACCGCCGCTTGCACGAAGAGATGACCGCCCAGCGATTTCCTGCCAGCCTCCGAGAGCAACGCCACCGAAACGCCAAAAACCACCAACGGCAGCACCGTACGGAAGACCGGCTTGTGCCGTCCGCTGGGCTTCGTTTGGGGCTTCCAGAAACTCCAGCCGCGCTCGAGCGCGAAGACGATTCCGATGAGAACGGTCCACCGGTGCTGCCAAGCCGTCACCTCCCCGGTCCAGCCCACCAGGACTAACAGGCAAACCCCGGCCACCAGCGCAAGCAGCGGGTGAAGTGCCTGCCGGCACCCGTTCAACCCGGCGGGTAATTTGTTCGATCCGTCGGAAGCCTCCATGCGCCCCCACTCTATCCACGTCCGCTGGCCGCCTGGCAAGAGCGCTTATTTGCAGACTGCAAAGTGGTTTTCCGGCTTTGACCGGCGACCATTCCGCTGCAAGCTTGCGCCGCCATGCCAGACGGACTTTCACCGGCGGAGCTTCTCCGCTACTCGCGCCACCTGCTCATCCCCGCCGTCGGCGAGGCCGGGCAGTTGCGGCTGAAAAACGCGTCCGTCCTGCTCATCGGCACCGGCGCGCTCGGCTCGCCCGCCGCGCTCTATCTGGCCGCCGCCGGCGTCGGCAGGCTGGGACTGGTCGATGCGGACGTGGTGGACGCCTCCAATCTCCAACGGCAAATCCTCCACGGCGAATCCTGGCTCGGAAAACCGAAACTCGAAAGCGCCGCCGCCCGCCTGCGAGAGGTGAACCCCCACGTCCGGGTCGAACTCCACCCGGTGAGATTCAGCCCGGAGAACGCGGTGGAAATCGCGGACTCCTACGACATCCTCGTCGATGGCTCGGACAATTTCCCCACCCGTTTCCTCACCAACGACACCGCGTTCCTGCTCGGGAAACCGCTCGTTTATGGCGCGATCCACCGCTTCGAGGGCCAGACCGGCGTGTTCGCGCCGCACCTCGGCGGGCCGTGCTACCGCTGCCTGTTACCGAAAATGCCTCCGCCCGGCAGCGTGCCGTCCTGCCAGGAGGCCGGCGTGTTAGGCGTGCTTCCCGGCATCATCGGCTCGCTGCAGGCGATGGAGACGCTCAAGCTGATTCTCGGAATCGGCAGCGTGCCGCTCGGCAAACTCACCTGCTACGACGCGCTCAACAGCGCGTTCCGGACCCTCAAGCTCAACCGCGACCCGCAATGCCGGCTCTGCGGCGACCACCCCGACATCCACGGCGTTTCCAACCCGGAAACCACCGCGTCTGCTACCTGCGCTCTCACTTCCGAACACATGGAATCCATCACCACCACCGAACTTCGCGCCATCCTCAACGGCAATTTCGAAGGCCTGCTTATCGACGTCCGCGAGCCGGAGGAGCACGCCGTCGCCCGCATCGAGGGCGCGCGGTTGATCCCTCTGAAAACCCTGCCAGACGAGCTGGGCAGCCTGCCGCTGGATCGCGAGATCCTCGTCCACTGCAAAGCCGGCGGGCGCTC
>CAMCUY010000108.1 GCA_945879075.1 Akkermansia muciniphila
ATCCTCTCGATGGCCTGCATGGCCACGCTGCGGGTGATCTCGTTCGACATGGAACTCGCCTCCGCCAAGGTCCACGGCTCGCGCGCCCGCCAAGTCGCGGAAATGGGCATCGCCATCGGCTCCAATCCCGTCGTCAAGCGCACCGACCCGCTCCTCCGCTATGACAACGGCGAAGCCGGCGAGAGCTTCGAGGTCAGAATCACCACCGAAGGCGGCCGTTTCAATATCAACTCGGTCATCCTCCAAGGCGACAAGGCCTTGATCACATCCATGTTTATCGACTGGGGGCTCGAACTCGAAGACGCCCAAGAAATTGCCGACGCGCTCACCGACTGGGTGGACGCCGACGACGACGAACAACTCAACGGCGCGGAAAAAAAATACTACGAGGGCTTAGACCGAATCAACCAGCCCTTCAACCGGCCGTTTTACGACGTCGATGAAGTGAGTCTCGTCCGTGGCATGGACTTGGTCGAAGCCGTCCGCCCGGATTGGCGCAACTGGTTCACTATCTGGAGCGGCGGACCGCTCGATCTCAATGAAGCGCCCGCCGAGCTGATCGCCGCCGCCGCGGAGATTTCCGCGGAGCAGGCCGACGTGATTCCCGAAACCGTCCGCGGCACCGACGGCGAGCGCGACACCCTCGACGACGTTCCCTTTCAAAATGCCGCCGCCGCGCTTGATCTTTTGGGAATAGATATAAATGGTCGCCCCGACATTGCTAAACGCTTCACCGTGAACGACACCACCACCCGCATCGAGAGCATCGGTTCCGCGGAAGGTGCCAAACGCAAGATCACCGCCATTGTCCGCAACCGCACCGGGAAACCGGCCCTCCTCGAACGCACTGAAGAAATCATCCCGTGAGCAAAACCACCGACAACGTGCTTCTCGTCCCCGGCGAATCCGGTTGGGAAATTTGGACCGGCCAAACCACCGACGCGGCCTTCACCCTCCACGCCGCCACCTCCATCGAGCGCGCCGCCGATCTCACCGACCTCCCCGCCGGCGATCTTCTGTTGCTTTTCCCGGTGAAATCCATCACCGCCATCCCGATGCGCGTCTCCAGCGATGACGACGCGCTTTTCCCCGACCTCGCCGCGCTTCACGCCGAGCGGCTGGGCCTTCGCCCGGACCCGATGGCCGGCCAGCTCACCGACCTGTTCGTCATCGCCCGCGAGGCGGAAAACACCGCGCTCGTCTCCATCCATCTGCGCGCTCCCGGCGAAGGCGAAATGCCGCCGCGCGGCCCGAAAGGCTTCGATATTTCCGCCCGCGCCTATCCGCTTGCCGGCGACGCGCTCGCCGTCTGGAAAGAATTCGGGCGCTGGGTTTTCGCCCTCTTGCATCAGGGAAACCTCGTTTATTGCCAGGCCACTTCCGGCACTTCCACCGAGCCCGACGAAGCACTCGCCCGGGAAATCCGCCTCGCGCTCATCCAGCTTTCGATGCAAGGCCTCGAGATCGAGCCCGCCCGCGTCGCTTTGTGGACGAGCTCGGAAAATCCCAACGCCGCCGCCCTCGCCGCCGCCTTCAGAGCTCCGGTCGAAATTTCGCCCCGCCCGGCGCCCGCCTTGCCGGTTCCGCTCAGCAAACTCCTCCCGGCCGACGTCCGCGCCGCCCGCCGCGAGGCCCAGCGCCGCCAGACCATCATCCTCGCCGCCGCCGCCGTTATCCTGATTTACCTCGGTATCATCGGCTGGTTCGGCTTTGGCTTGTGGAAGGACAGCTCGGAAATCAACAACCTGCTCCAACAAGCCGCCGAAGCCGCCCCCGAGGGCGAGGCCTACGCCGCCCACATCGCCAAGTGGGACGAGCTCGCCCACGTCATCGACTTGGCGAACTCGCCGGTCGATATCCTCAGCCGCATTTCCGCCTGCATCCCGCCCAGCAGCGGCCTCCGCCTCAAAACCGCCGACATCAGCGCCACGGAAATCAAGCTCATCGGCGAGGCCCCGCAACTCCAGGCCGTCAACACCTTCAGCCTCAACCTCGGCAAGAACACCGACCTCGCCAATTTCAAGTGGCAGACTCCCGAGCCCAACCAATCCACCCGCGGTTGGGAGTTCGTCTTCAGCGCCGAAGTTCCCTCCGCGCAGCCCTGATTTCACCGACAATATCCGCCCGCTCCGGCATTAACCGCTCAACAGCCCGTTCATTTCTCTCGTCCTCTCCATGTCACCCCGCGAAAAAAAACTGATCATCTTCTTCGCCATCGCGGGATTTGCGATCCTCAATCTGCTCGTTTTCAACTTCGCCACCGCTCAGCGCCAAGCCGTCAACATCCGGAGTGACCAAGCCAAGCAGAAGCTCGCCACCGCCGAGATGTTCCGCGAAAGCAGCGCGCAAGTGACCGACCAAATGGCCTGGCTCGCCGAGCACGAGCCGCAGCCCGCCGCCAACCAAGACGTCCAGACCCAGCTCCAGCAGCTCGCCGAGAGCGGGGCCAGAGCCGCCGGCCTCACCATCAAAACCCAAAAGCCCCTACCCACCGATTTCACCGAGGGTCGCCATTTCCACCGCGCGAAAATCCAGATCACCGTCACCGGCAAGGAGGAAGCGCTCTACCGCTGGTTCGACAAGCTCAACATGCCCAACCAGCTCCGCATCGCCTCGCAAATCCGGCTCACGCCCAACCAGCAGGACGACACCCAGATCGACTGCACCGCCACCATCGAGCAGTGGTTCGTTCCGCCCACCACTTAACCCGCGCTCATTTTGAAGTCTCCGGTTGTCAACCCCGTCCTCCTGCTCCTGGCCCTCACCGGCGTGGCCGCGGCGGATTTGCCCAAAAAAGCGCCCCTCAGCCGCTACACCAGCTTGTGGACCAATTCCCCGTTCACTTCCAAGCCACCGCCGCCCGAGGCCGGCCCGGAGAATAATCCGCTCGATGACTACGCGCTCATCGGCGTTTCCCCCATCAACGACAACAACGGCTACCGCGTGACGCTCATCAACAAGAAGAAGCCAGACGAGCGCATCACCGTCGATTCCGACGAAACCGTCAGCGGCTTCAAAATCCTCGGCGTCACCCGCAAGCCCGGCGACCCGCTGGGCACCGTCGTCCGCATGTCCTCCGGCTCGATGACCGGCACCGTCAGCTTCGAGGAGAATCTCCTCACCGTCGCCGCCGCCAAGGCCCCGCCGCAAGCCGCACCGCCGCAAGTGCCCGGCCAGCCCCCTCAACCCGTTCCACCCGTTCCACCCGGCCAAGCCCAACCGCTGCGCCAACCGCGGCCACGCGTCATTCCACCACCCGCTCCCCAAGCCGGGGCCGCGGCACAAGCCGGTCAGCCCCAGCCCGTTCCTCAATCCAGCCAACGCCCGTTCCGCCGTGGCAATTAATTCTTCAATCTAAAATTCCCACTTTTCTCCATGTCCGTCACACGCTCCATCGCCCTCCTTTTTCTCGGTTTCGTCTCCGCATTCGGCCAGGCAGCTGCCCCGGTCGCTCCTCCCGGAGTTCCTGTTCCCGGCGTCGTGCCGCCCGCCCCGGCTGGTGCGCCCGCCGCGAACCAGCCCGCCCCGAAACCCGGCGTGCCTTTGGGCCAGACCCAAATCATCGCCGACATCAACGAGCCGAAACTCAGCGGCAACGCCCTTTCCGGACTTTACCGGACTTACACCGGTCGCCGCGTCATCGTCTCCGCCGCCGCCTCCGTCGCCGAGTTTGCCTTCGTCCAAGAAGCCACCCCGCAAGATCCGTTGACCTTCGCCGAGGCCGCCGAGCTCCTCAAAAAAGCCGCCACCATCGAAGGCTTCGTCTTCGTCCCCGACACGGAAAACCCCAATCTCGACATCCTCACCCACACCAGCGGCATCCGCCCCACCAACCGCGGCGTCGCTGTGTATAACGAAAACGACACGCTCCCCGAGGGCGACGCCGTCATTTCCTATGTCATGACGCTCAGCTACATCAAGCCCGCCGAGGCCGTCAACACCTTCACCCAGATCATCGGCCAGTTCGGTGCCTACGGCTCCATCGCCGCCGTCGCCAACGCTTCCGCCGTCGTCATCACCGAAAACACCTCGCTCATCCGCAAGCTCATCGACCTCAAAAAGGAAATCGACAAGCCCGGCTCCGTCCAAGGCACCCGCTTCATCAAGGTCCAGTTCGCCGACGTCACCGAGATTGCCGACACCCTCACCACCCTGCTCACCGCCCAGCAATCCACCCAGAAAACCGCCGGCATCCAGCGTGCCGACGCCGCCCCAGCCGCGCCTCCGGGAGCTGGTATTCCGCAAACAGGCGATTCGTCCGGCGGTGGTGCCGGTGAGGACACCCCCGTCCAGATCATCCCCGACCCGCGCACCAACCGCATCTTCGTCATGGGCCGCCCCGTCGATCTGCTGTTCGTCGAAGGCCTCGTCCGCGAGTTCGACGTGGAAACCAGCGAGAAAAACTTCCTTCGCCGCAAACTCCGTTTCCTCACCGTCTCGGAATTCCTGCCCATCGCCGGCGACGCCCTCACCCGTGCCTTCAGCGGCACAGGCGACAGCGGTGGAAGCGGCGGCGGCGCCTCCGGTGGTGCTCAAAGCGGCGCAAGCCGCGCTCAATCGACCGGCGGTCAAGCCTCCAGCTCCAGTGGCAGCGGCGGTCGCAGCGGCAGCAATCGCAGCGGCAGCACCGGAGCCAACTTCGGCGGTTCCTCATCCGGCGGCGGCTTCGGTGGTGGCGGATCCAGCGGGGGTGGGGGAGGTGGCGGCGGTGGCCTGAGCGCGCCCAGCGTCAGCTCGGCTCCCGAGTCCGTCCTCGTCGGCCGCACACTTCTCGTCGCCGACAACATCACCAACTCCATCGTCGTCCAAGGCCCGCCTTCCGGCTTGGAAATCATCGAGCGCCTCCTCGACCAAATCGACGTGAAACCCGACCAAGTCATGATTTCCACCATCATCGGGCAGCTCACGCTAGGCGAAAACAAGGAATTTGGTGTTGGCTATCTGTTCAATAGTGGCGACCTGCGTGGCGGTGCCGGTGGCGGACTCCCTGTCTTTACTCCGTCAACCGGAACCGCAACCGGAACGACAGTCAATAATTTCCCTGAATTGGACCTGAAGCAAATCGCGAGTTCCGGGCTGCGCCTATATGGGACGACCGGTGATCTAAGTATCTTTTTGAAAGCGCTCCAATCGAAGAGCGATTTCACTGTGCTCGCCAGGCCGAGCATCTTCACCTCCAACAACCAAAAGGGCACGATCTCAAGCGGTGAACGAATCGCCATTCCCACCGGCAGCAACTCCTACGGCGGTGGCGGTACCAACGGCAGCGTCAGCACTCAAATCGAATATCAGGATGTTGTTCTGAAACTCGAAGTCATTCCCTTGGTCAACTCCGACAATGAAATCACGATGCAAATCGCGCTGCTGAATGATGAGCAGAATGGCACGCAAACGATCGAGGGTGGAGCCGGTGGCGAGGATCTCACCGTGCCACGGATTTCCACTCGCGAAATCCTTACTACCGCGACGGTTCCGAACAATAACACAATTGTGCTCGGCGGCTTGATCTCCAACAAGCAAGGCAAGAACAAGAGTGGCATTCCCATCCTCAGCGATATTCCCTACCTCGGCCGACTGTTTTCTTCTACCGGCGTCACCAATGACCGCTCCGAGCTGATGGTCTTCATCCAGCCTTCCATCGTCAGAAACGACCGCTCGCTCGATGCCGTCCAAGCGGACATGGATAACCGTTACAAGGTTTCCCCCAAGGCCCGCGAATTCGCCGACGGCCCCGGCGTCTTGCCTCCGGTGGACGCCA
>CAMCUY010000109.1 GCA_945879075.1 Akkermansia muciniphila
CGGGTCGCAGTAGCGGAGATAATACCAGCACGAGCCGGCCCATTGCGGCATGGTGTTGGTCTCGCGGATCGAGCCGTCGGGGAGATTCACCCACTCGGCGGCTTTCGTTAGAATCGGTTCGGGAGTGCCGCTGGGCTTGTAGTCGTCGAGCGGCGGGGCGAGCAGCGGCAGTTCGCTCTCGGCAATCGCGTGGTGGTGGCCGTCTTTCCAAACGATGGGGAACGGCTCTCCCCAGTAACGCTGGCGGGAGAACAGCCAGTCGCGGAGCTTGAACTGGATGCGGCGCTGGCCGATTTGCTTTTTTTCTAACCAATCGATCATTTTCGCCTTCGCTTCGGCGGTGGGGAGGCCGTCGAGGAAGCCGGAGTTGATGGCGGTTCCGGTTTCGGTGAAGGCTTCTTCCAATGAAGGGGGCACAGGCGTCTCGCCTGTTCTTCCTCTCACAAAAACGCTCGCATCATCCTCCCCTAACTTGGCTTTAAGCGGATTCTCCTCCACATAGGAAATCAACGTTTCGAGATGAGCCGACGATCTGACAATCCGATCAAACGACTCATCCTGCCAAACGGTGCCTGTGTTTCCAGTTGCCCGATTGATCTGCTTCGCGGTGAAGCTTTTCCACGAGTGCAGCACGTCGGATAAATTTTCTCCCGTGAAGAGGCGGATGACGACGTGGACGTGGTTCGGCATGACCGCAGAGGCGATCAGGGCATAACGTTCGCCATCGAAATGATGCAGCGCGTCATCGACGATCCTGCGCAAGGCAGAGTCCTTCAAGATGCAGGAGCCTTCTCCCGCATCGAGCCATTCCTCGATCTTGCCGGAGAAAAGCGCATGAAACTCCTTCTCGCGTTCGGCATCCAAGGGTTCCGGGTTTGCCTGCTGCCATTGGGATTTCTTCTCCAGTAGTTCTTTGAGCTTCGCAGCAGGGAGGCTGTCGGCCAGACACCAGGTGAGGAAATAATAACTGTCGTCCTGTTGCCAGTGAGGGAGGTTGCGACGGGATTTGGAGATGGGGATATGGGTGGAGAGCTTGGGATCTGGAAGAACAGGCGAGACGCCTGTGCCCCTTTCCACCACCTGCCGGATCGGCAGATCGAAACGTTTCGCAAACTCCCAATCCCGCTCGTCGTGCGCGGGCACGGCCATGATCGCGCCGGTGCCGTAGCCCATCATCACGTAGTCGGCGATCCAGACGGGGATTGGCTCGCCGTTGACGGGATTGGTCGCATAGGCACCGGTGAAGACGCCGGACTTGTCCTTGTTGAGGTCGCCGCGGTCCATGTCGGACTTGGAGGAGCAGGCTTTTTGATAGGCTTCAACCGCGGCTTTTTGATCGGCGCTGGTGATTTCCGGGACGAAGGGATGCTCGGGCGCGAGCACCATGTAAGTCGCACCAAACAACGTGTCCGGACGGGTGGTGAAAACGGTGACCGTGTGGCCGTCCAATTGGAAGTTCACCTCCGCGCCTTCGCTGCGGCCGATCCAGTTTTTCTGGAGCAGCTTGATGCCTTCCGGCCAGTCGAGCGTGTCGAGTTCGTCGATGAGGCGCTGCGAGTATTTGGTGATCCGCAGCATCCATTGGCGGAGCGGGCGGCGCTCGACGGTGTGGCCTTTGGATTTCCACTCTTCGACTTCCTCGTTGGCGAGCACGGTGCCGAGGTCCGGCGACCACCAGACGGGCGTGTTGGCGACGAAGGCGAGGCGGACCTCGTCGATCTGGTCGCGGGTCCAGCCTTTCGCTTCAAGTTCGGCGACCGACTTGGCCTTGTTTTCCTCCTCGCAGAAATATGAACCGTAAAGCTGGAGGAAAATCCACTGCGTCCAGCGCACGTATTCCGGGTCGGTGGTGGCGATTTCCCGGTCCCAATCGTAGGCGAAACCCAGCGACTTCAACTGCCGGCGGAAGTTCTCGATATTCGCGGCGGTGGTGACGGCCGGATGCTGGCCGGTCTTGATCGCGTATTGCTCGGCGGGCAGGCCGAACGAGTCATAACCCATTGGGTGGAGAACATTATGACCGGTCATCCGCTTGAAACGGCCGATAATGTCGGTGGCGGTGTAGCCTTCCGGATGGCCGACGTGGAGGCCCGCGCCGCTCGGGTAGGGGAACATGTCGAGCACGTAGTATTTCGGCTTGGAGGCGTCGAAATCCGCATCGCCGGGGCCGGGGGTGCGGAAGGTTTTCTCGGTTTCCCAGCGGGCTTGCCATTTGGGCTCGAAATCGCGGAAGGGGAATGGTTTACGTTCTGACATGATCGGCAAAGGGTGCGGAATGTGCAACCCGGCTGCCTGATTGAAAAGAAAAACCCTTGGTCTTACAAACGGCTGACCGCTGCGGCGATGGCCGCTGAAATTTCCTCGTTACCCTTGGGTGGTGGCGCGGTGTGGATTTCCTCGTTGGAAGAATTCAGCGCGGTGATCGTCGCTCGGCTTACTCCTTCGTTTTGGCGAGGAGTTCCTTGAGTTTCGCGATGTAGGCGTCCGTTCCGCCTTTGAGCTCGCCGATGTCTTCGGAGAGTTTTTTGCCCTCGGAATCGAGCAGGTAAACGGTGGGGAATCCGCCCGCGAGATATTGCTTTTCGAGCGCCGCATTCTGCTTTTTCAGCTCGGCGGCCTGTTCCTTTTTCTTGGGAAAGTCCGCTTCCATCAGAATCAGGTTTGCTGCGGCGAAGTCTTTGAAGGCTTTTTGTGAAAAGACCTCTTTCTCGATTTTAATGCACCAACCGCACCAGTCGGAGCCGGTCAGGTTGATGAGAATCGGCTTGTTCTCGGCTTTGGACTTGGCTTTCGCGGCCTCCCAGTCGGTGTGCCAGCCCTCTCCGCCCGCGAGGGCCAGGGAGGTGGAGGCTGATAGGATGGCGAGGGATTTGAACAGGAATTTCATGGGTGCTCGGAGCGGGCTAATTTCAGTCGAGGTCCTTCTTTTTGAGCGCCTTGTCGAGATGTGCCAGGAAATCATCGGTTTTCGGAAACTCGGAGGCGAAAAAACGGGTGAATTCTTTCCCTTCCGCCGTGAATAGAATGACCGTCGGGAAGCCTTCGATTTTGTATTTATCGGCAAACGGCTGGTTTTTCTCCGCCACCGCCGGGTCGCCTTTCGGAAAATCCAGCTCGACGAGGATGTATTTTTTCGAAGCGGCAGTGACGAATTCCTTGGTCGAAAAGACGTTCTTGCGCATCGCGATACACGGCGGGCACCAATCGGAACCCGTGAACTCGACGAGCACGGATTTTTTCTCCGCTCTGGCCTTTTCGAAGGCCTTGTCCAGATCAGTGGTCCAGCCTTCCGGAGTGGAAGCGAAGGCGGTGGCGGTAAGGGCGGCGCCGCAAGTGACGGAGGCAAGCCATGTGATTGCTTTCATGTGCCTAATAAGTGCCACCGAACGCCGGATTATTCAAAATTTTTTCGTCAGATCATCTCATTCGGTTTAGCGAATGGCCATGCACATGCCGCCCCGTCTGATTATCGCCACCCGCAACGCCCACAAAACCGCGGAGATCCGGGCGATGATCGGGGACGATTTCGAAGTCCTGGACGCGACCGCGTTTCCGGATTTCCCGGAGATCGAGGAAACCGGGACGACCTTTCTCGAAAACGCCCGCCTGAAAGCCGAGGGCATCAGCGCCCGCGTGGAGGGCTGGGTTTTGTCCGATGATTCCGGCCTCGAGGTGGACGCGCTTGCCGGCGCACCCGGCGTCTGGTCGTCCAGTTATGGCGGCGAGGAGGGAAACCACGCAAAAAACAACGCCCGCTTGCTGGCGGAAATGGCGGGGAAGACCGCCCGCCACGCCCGCTTCCGCTGCACCATGGTGCTGGCCCGCGGCGGCGTCGAGCAGGCGAATTTCTCCGGAACCGTCGAGGGCCGGTTGGTGGACGCGCTGAGCGGCAGCGGCGGATTCGGCTACGACCCGCTATTCATCCCGGCGGGACACGAGCAGACCTTTGCGGAATTGGGCGACGCGGTCAAAAACACCCTCAGCCACCGCGCCCGCGCGCTGAGCCAAGTCATTGCCTACCTCGCCGGGCAGGGGACAAAATAATTTACATCTCTTGATGATTTTGCAAATTTGCCGGCGTGAAAAACTTCCTCCTCGTCTTGGCAATCGGGCTGCCTTTCGCCGGCGGCCTCGTTTCCTGCTCCAGCCAAGTCAAAGCCAGGCGGCCGGTTTCCTACCGGTTTGAAAGCGGCCGCACCGCGCTGTTGAAGGACGGACTCGCCTACGCGCCGAGAAACGCCCCGGCCGCCGTGAAGCGGGCGGTCGCCGCCGGCAACCGACTCCAAGGGCAGCCCTACAAATGGGGCGGCGGCCACGCGCGGCAGAAAGATTTCGGCTATGATTGCTCCGGCACCGTGTCCTACGTCCTCCGCGAGGCGGGTCTCATGAAAGGCAGCATCCCGTCCAGAAGCTATTTTGGATACGGCAAAAAGGGCGAAGGCAAATGGATCACCATTTACACCCGCAAGGGCCACGTTTTCATGACCGTCGCCGGCCTGCGCCTCGATACCGGCGGCCCCGGCGGTGAGTCCGGCCCGCTCTGGAAACCGGAAACCCGCCAAGTCCGAGGCCATGTGATGCGCCACCCGGCCGGTTACTGAAGCGCCTCCGCCAGCTCGATCAGCGAGGGGAAAATCCGGTCCGCCGCCGAGAAATCCAGCCCCTCCGTCACCCGGTTCGGCACCACCCAGACACTCATCCCGGCGGCCTTCGCCGACTTCACGCCGTTGAGCGAATCCTCGATCACGAGGCACTCCGCGGGCCGGATTTCCAGCCGTTTTGCCGCTTCCAGATACAAATCCGGAGCCGGCTTGATCCGCGCCGCGTCGCCCCGGCAGACGACCGTCTCGAAATGCTGCCCGAACGCCAGTTTCCCCAGCCAGCCATCCACCCAGTGATGCGATGAACTCGAAACCACCGCCCGCCGGCTTCCCGCGTCCGCGAGTTGTTCCAGCAAGCCGATCACGCCCGCCATCGTTCCTTCGCCGCTCAGGTCGCCCATGATCCGCTCCTGCCGCCGCGCGTCGAGATCGTGCCAATCGAAGGCCTGTCCCGAGAGTTCCTCCAAGTGCGTCTTCGGAGACCAAGTGGCGAAATCCGAACCGATGCAGCGCGTGTAAATTTCCAGCGGCAAGTCATGGCCGTGGTCCTCGAAAGTCCGCATCCAAGCCTGATAGATCGCCCACTCGGTGTCCACCAGGACCCCGTCGAAATCAAAAAGAACCGCAGAAAAAGCCATGCCGGGGAAATGCCCTGTGACGCCCGCTGCGGCAAGCCCGGAAGCGGTTTCTTACGCCTTTGGCCATGTTTGTGGCCATGGCGATTCTGGTAAACACCGCTGAATTCAGGGACCGGCTTTCCGAGTTTCTTGAAATCTTGGAAATGGGCGATCAACGATCAGGTGATGGCGGAAGCTTACAGTCTGACGGTTCCCATTCATCGCGATCCGGCGGATCTGGTGCTCATCGCAACCGCGCGGCTCGAAAGACTCACCGTGGTGACCACCGATCGTAAAATTCTCGATTATCCGCACGTAGCCA
>CAMCUY010000110.1 GCA_945879075.1 Akkermansia muciniphila
ACGAGACCAAAGCGAGCCTGAGAGATCGCGGCCTTACCTTCGAGATGATTCTTTCCGCTCCGGTTCTGGGTTTCATTCCGAATCCGGCACGGCACGGTCAGATGCCTTTGATTATTGAAATCTCAGGTTACGCGCATGCCGCCCCATGCGAACGACGGGGTGATGCTTGGCGCATCATCACCGCCTTCCCATCCCGCAAATACCACAAACACTTCCTCCCATGAAAGCCAAGCCGCCCGCAAAATACGATCAACGCAAAGTGAAACTCACTTCCTACGAGCAATCCATCGAGAATGCCGTCGATAAAAACGCCATTCCCGCGACAGATCCCGCATTGCTTGCAGAAGTGCGGACCGGTCTCGCCGCGCTCGCCACTTCGCTGCGCGGTGGCAAGCGTCCCGGTTCCGGGAGAAAACCCCGTGAGACGCGCCGCACCATGGTCCTGTTATCCCCTGCCGCGCGGACCCGATTGGAAGAGTTGGCAACCGAAACCGGAAGTCTCAGCGCCGCCGTGGAAAAGGCGGTCATGGCATTTCCACACTGAACCCAATCCCACCTTAAGTTAGTGCCATTCGGGGCAGGATATTCAGATTAACACGTTTTTCAAGATTCTTGAACGCAAGCGTCCGAAATTTGCCCCTCATTCGTTAGTCTGCTCACACGGCGCGGGGTGGCGTCCAAACGGCGATCTTTTTCCAAAGAAGAAGCCCGACCAAGTGGTCGGGCCTCGTTCGTTTGAATCATCAGGAGCTCCGTCTCACTTGGCGGCAGCGACAACGTCCTCCTTGGTCATGCCAAGTTCCTTCATCACCACGTCGCCCGGAGCGCTGATGCCGAAGCGGTCGATGCCGAGCGCCTTGCCCTCGGTGCCCACGTATTTCCACCACAGGTCGGTGACGCCGGCCTCGATGGAAATGCGCTTGGTGCAGGCTTTCGGCAGCACGCTTTCGCGATACTCCGGGCTCTGGCGCTCGAAGCGTTCGAAGCAGGGCATGGAAACCACGCGGACTCCGTCGCCCAGCTCGGCGGCCGCGGCCATCGCGTGCTGGAGCTCGGAACCCGTTCCGATTAGAATCGTGGTCAACGCGCCGGTTTCCTTGCGGGCGATGTAAGCGCCGCGGAGCACGCCGTCGCGGCGGGTCTCGACGGATAGTTCGATCATCAGCGGGATCGCCTGACGGGTCAGGATCAACGCCGTCGGGCCGTCGGTGCGGCTCATGGCGGCGACGAAGGCACCGGCGGTTTCCTCGGCGTCGCCCGGGCGGATGACGTCGAGATTCGGGATCACGCGCAGACCGCTAACGGTTTCCACCGGCTGGTGGGTCGGGCCGTCCTCACCGACACCCACGGAATCGTGGGTGAAGATGTAGCTGACAGGCAGATTCGACAAAGCCGCGAGACGGATCGCGCCGCGCAGGTAGTCGGCGAAGACCAGGAAGGTCGCGCCGCTCGCGCGGAAAATGCCGTCGTAGGCGATGCCGTTGCAGATCGCACCCATCGCATGCTCGCGGATGCCGAACCAGATGTTGCGGCCGAGCGGATTGGCCGCGGAGTAGTCACCGCCGTCCTTGAGGTAATTCTTGGTGGAGCCGAAAAGGTCAGCGCTGCCGGTGAGGAATTGCGGAATCGCCTTGGCCACCGCGTTGATCACCGTCGCACCCGCGGAACGGGTCGCGTCCTTGTAATCCGCGGCGAATGCCGGGATTTTCTCGCTGAGATCCACCGGCACGGACTGCGCCACGCCGGCGGTTAGTTCCGCCGCGAGCGCTGGATTTGCCGCAGCCCAAGCGTCGTAGGTCGCTTGCCATGCTTCGAACTCAACCTTGGAAGCTGCCTTTTTCTCGGCAAAATGTGTCTGCGTCTCCGGGGAAACGTAGAAATGTTCGTCGGCGGGAAGTCCGAGACCCGCGCGGGCGGACTCGATGAATTTCGCGCCGCCTTCGCCGTGGCCCTTGGCGGTGCCGGCGACTTCCGGGATGCCTTTGCCAATCACCGTCTTGACGATGATGACCTTGGGACGGCCGTTATTGTCGGCCTTGGCCTTTTCCAAGGCGGCGGCGATGGCAGTGAGATCGTGGCCATCGATGGTGACGGCGTTCCAACGCTGGGAGATGAAATACTGCTCGGCGTCCTCGCCTTGCGTGAGATCCGCCATCGCGTCGAGCGTCACGTCGTTAGAATCATAAATGAGGACGAGATTATCGAGGCCGTTGTGACCGGCGAAGGCGATCGCTTCCTTCGCAACGCCTTCCTGAAGGCAGCCGTCGCCATGGATCGCGAACACGTGGTGGTCGAAAATCGTGTGCTCGGCGGTGTTGAAACGGGCGGCGGCGCGTTTGCCGGAGAGCGCGTAACCGACGGCATTGCCCACGCCTTGGCCGAGCGGGCCGGTGGTTGCCTCAACGCCGGGCGTCTCATGAAACTCCGGATGCCCCGGCGTGATCGAATGCAGGCGGCGAAAATTTTTCACATCGTCGCGGGAAACCGCATAACCGGCGAGATGCAGCCAGCTGTAGATAAACATCGAGCCGTGGCCTGCCGATAGCACGAAGCGGTCGCGATTGAGCCACTTCGGCGCGTCTGGATAGTAGCGCAGGGATTCGCCGAACAAGACCGCTCCGACCTCGGCGCAGCCGAGCGGAAGCCCGAGGTGGCCGGAATTACAGGCGTGAACGGCATCCATGGCGAGGCCACGGGCTTCATTGGCGGTATTGGCAAGCAAGGTCGTATTCATGAGATCAAGGCACCGCCCTCAAGTTCGGGAACGGGGTGCGAAGAACCTAGAAATCCTCGCCCGCTTGACAAGCCAGCAATCGGCAGTTGGCCAATCATCCGACAAAACCGCTCATTTTCAGCACGATTCCGGCAGCTTGAAAATTTTTGGCTAAAAAACCTTGCATGGCCCGGCCCGATGAGTTTCTTTTCCGCCCGCTTCGCGACACACGACCCGTTCGTCTATCGGTTAGGACTCCAGGTTTTCATCCTGGCAAGAAGGGTTCGACTCCCTTACGGGTCGCCATATATAAGAGCCTCCGCCCCGCGGGGGCTTTTTGGTATCCAGGCCTGTCGCACCCTCATTTCCCCAAAGTGACCGCTCTTCAAAAAGCCGATTCCATCCGGGCCCGCAAAGGCGGACGCCCGATCGCCGTGCTGACCACTTACGACTACCCCACCGCGCGCTTACTGGACGAGAGCGGCGTGGACGTCCTGCTCGTTGGAGACTCGCTCGGCATGGTGGTCCTCGGTTTTCCCAATACGACCCACGTCACGCTCGACCACATGCTCCACCACGTGGCCGCCGTCGCCCGCGCCAAACCAAACGCGCTGGTCGTCGGCGATCTTCCCATTCACACCTACGACACGCCGGAGCAAGCGTTGGAAACCGCCCGCCAGCTCGTCGCTGCCGGCGCGGAGGCCGTGAAACTCGAAGGCGGAGTCCGCCAGGCGGAAAAAATCCGCGCCATCACCGCCGCCGGGATCCCCGTGATGGGCCACCTCGGCATGCTTCCCCAGCGCGTCCTCGAAGAAGGCGGCTACCACAAAAAAGGCAAAACCCCCGAGCAAACCGAAGCCCTCCGCGAAGGCGCGCAGGCCATCATCGAGGCCGGGGTTTTCGCCATCGTCTTCGAATCCATCATCCCGGAAACCGCCCGCCAGCTCTCCGCGTCGCTCGCCGTTCCCACCATCGGCATCGGCTGCGGAAATAACAACTGCGACGGCGAGGTCGCCGTCATCACCGACCTGCTCGGCTCGTATCCGTGGTTCGTCCCGCCCTTCGCCAAGCCCGAGGTGGACATCGCCGGAATCATTCGCATCGCCGTCGGCAGCTATGTTTCCCGGGTGCAATCGTAGTCGAGGACTTCAGTTCGCCGCCGAATAACAGAAGACCGGACTGAAGTCCTCGACTACTTTACCCACTTGCTTCTCTACCTCCACATCCCCTTCTGCCACCGGGTTTGCCCGTATTGCTCGTTCTACAAGCACACCCCGGGCGACACTCCCATCGGCAGCTTCGTGGATGCTCTCGCCGCTGAAGCGAAATCCCGGATCACGGAAAATCCCCGCACCATTTACCTCGGCGGCGGCACGCCCAGCATGCTCTCGCCCGGCCACCTCACCCGGCTCTTCACCGCGCTCCACCACGCCGTCGATTTTTCGAAACTCGACGAAGTCACCCTCGAAGCCAACCCCGCCACCTTCGACGCCGCCAAGGCGAAACTCTTCCGCGAACTCGGCGTCACCCGCGTCTCATTAGGTATCCAGTCGTTCACCCCGCACGTCCTGGAAATCCTCGGCCGCGAGCACTCCGTCGCCCAAGCCAGCGAGTCCGTCACCATCCTCCGCGAGGCCGGCATCCCGTCGGTCAACATCGACCTGATGTTCTCCATCCCCGGCCAGTCCAAGGCCGACTGGCAGAAAACACTGGAGCACGCGATCTCGTTGAATCCTGACCACATCTCCGCCTACAACCTCACCTACGAGGAAGACACCGCCTTCTTCGAATCCCTCCGTCGCGGCGAAATGCGCGAGAGCGAGGACCACGACGCCGAGTTCTTCCACCTCGCCGACGAATTGCTAACCGCCGCTGGTTTCGACCACTACGAAACCTCCAACTACGCCAGACCCGGCCACCACTCCAGCCACAACCAAGGCTACTGGCGAGGCGAGGACTACCTCGGCCTCGGCCCCTCCGCGGTCTCCACCCTTGGCTCCATCCGCTCGAAAAACGTGCCGGACACCGCGAGGTATGTTGCGCAAATCACCGCGATCGGAAACGCCCTGGCGGAATCCGAAACCCTCGACGCCGAAGCCCGCCGCCTCGAACGCATCGCCCTCGGCCTGCGCACCCGCGACGGCATTTCCCTCGACCTCCTCAGCCCGGACGCCATCGCCCGCGCCCGGAATCTGGCAGACGAAGGCCTCGCCCGCATCGAGGGCGACCGGCTGGTCCTCATCCACCACGGCCGCGCCCTCGTCGATCCCATCGCCGCGGAGCTGGTTTAAGGGGAAGGGAGGTCTCCTCCCTTCGCATGGACGAGACGTCCACGCCCCTTATCACTCCGGCCAGGCGATCACCGGTTTTTCGCCGCCCCAGATCGGATTCGCGGGATCGAGCAGATTTATTCCGTTCAACATCACGTAACCGTCACTGTTGATCGGCATCGAAGTCACGCTGTTATCCATTCTCAATACAATCGCTTTTCCGTGGAATTTTGTTGGATCGAATCGATCTGTCCCAGGAATTAACGGAGTAACGAGCAAAGACCGGGACGGGTTCCCGTCTGCAGAGAGTCCGACCAAATAGGAAAATCCGCATTCGCCTTTCGCCAGCGCTTTCCCTGCTCCGATCCGATTATCCGGCTTTTTGCAGTCGTTGATTTTGGCATAAAACACGATTTCGTTTTGAAGGATTTCCGCCGCGATCAACTGCCTAAAATAATCATTGGAAGTCTTCGCACC
>CAMCUY010000111.1 GCA_945879075.1 Akkermansia muciniphila
CGGGAGCAGGAACCGCGCTTGATGTGGCGGCGGTGTCGATGGTCGCGATGATGGCGCCGATCGAGACTTCCTCGCCTTCGGGCGTGATGATTTTCAAGCGGCCGGATGCGGGAGCTTCGAGCTCGTTGGAGACCTTGTCGGTTTCCAAAGTGACGAGGACTTCGCCCTGGACGACTTGCTCGCCATCGTTCTTCCGCCATTTCGCGACGTTCGCGGAGGTGATGGATTCGCCGGCGGCGGGGACTTTCAACTCGATGACCGCGCCGGACGCGGCGACGGGGGCGGCCGCGGGAGCCTCCACAACCGGCGCTGCGGCGACCGCAGCGGCCTCATCACCGGAAATGCGGGCGATCAAGGTGCCGATGGAGACTTCCTCGCCCTCGCCGACGAGGATTTCGAGGATGCCATCCGCGGCGGCTTCGAGCTCATTGGAAACCTTGTCGGTTTCGAGGGTGACGAGGATCTCGCCCTTTTTAACGGCATCGCCGTTTTTCTTGTGCCAGCGGGCGACATTGGCGGAGGTGATGGATTCGCCAGCGGCAGGAACTTTGACGTCGAGTGACATGGATGAAGCGTGGTGAGAGTTGGGAAAATTGAATCAGAGTTAGACTTCGAAGGCCTGGGCGACGAGCGCCTTCTGCTCGCGGTAGTGCATCGCCTTGGAGCCGGCAGCGGGACTGGAAGCAGTTCCCCGGCCAGCATAGCGGATCTTGCTGCCGACGGCGCGTTCAAGGCGCGGAAAAATGTAGGACCAGGCGCCCATGTTGAGCGGCTCTTCCTGGCACCAGACGAAGTGCGAGGCGCTTGAATACTGGCTGATGATGGCCTCGACCATTTCGCGGTGAAACGGATAGAGCTGCTCGATACGGATGATGGCCGCGTTCTCAATGCCCTTTTCCTGACGATAGGCCATGAGGTCGTAGTAAACCTTGCCGGTGCAGAAAATGATGCGGCTGACATCGGCGGGATTCGCGAAAGATTTGGTGTCCGGAAGGATTTCCTGGAAACAGGTGCCTTCCAGGAAGTCGGATTCCTGGGAGACCGCTTCGGCGCGGCTGAGCAGGCTCTTGGGCGTCATCAGGACCAGCGGCTTGCGGAAGTCCCGGTGCTTCTGGCGGCGCAGCGCGTGGAAATACTGGGCAGGCGTGGTGAAGTTGCCGACGATGAGATTCTTCTCCGCGCAGAGCTGGAGGAAGCGTTCGAGGCGGGCGCTCGAGTGCTCGGGGCCCATGCCTTCGTAGCCGTGCGGCAGCAGCATCACCAGGTCGCTCGGCGTCTGCCATTTCGATTCCGCGGAGGAAATGAACTGGTCGATGATGACCTGCGCGCCGTTCGAGAAGTCCCCGAACTGGGCCTCCCACATCGTGAGCATGCTCGGATAGGAAAGCGAGTAACCATAGTCAAAGCCAAGGACGGCGAACTCAGAGAGGAAGGAGTTGTGAACGCAGAACCGCGATTGCGCCGGGTCGAGATGCTCCAACGGAATGTATCGCTCCCGCGTCTCGTAGTCGTAGAAAACGGCGTGCCGCTGGGAGAATGTCCCGCGCCGGCAATCTTGGCCGGATAGACGCACCGGGGTTCCCTCCATCAGCAGCGAGCCGAACGCCAGCGACTCGGCGAAGGCCCAGTCGATCGGGCCGCCGTTGGCGAGCGCCTCGACCCGCCGCGGGATGAAGCGCTTTTCAAGCGTCGGGTTCAAATGGAAGTCTCCCGGAACGGTGGTGAGCACCTTGCCGATGTGCTGGAGCGTGTCGCGATCGATGCCGGTGGGAACGGGCGCGTGCGAATACGCGGGCTGGACGATGCCGGTCGAGCCGCTGAAGGCCGTGCGGTCGCCCGCCTCCTGCAGCTCGAGCATTTTCTGATAGCCGGTCTCCAGCTTGTCCCAGATCGCCTGTTCCAGCGAATCGAGATCGGCTTGGGAAATGACGCCCTCGGCGACAAGTTGCTGCTTGTAGATTTTCCCGAAAGTCGGGCGGTCGGCGATTTTCTTCGCGACGATGGGCTGGGTGAACGCCGCCTGGTCGGCCTCGTTGTGGCCCTGGCGACGGTAACAATACATGTCGATGACGATGTCGCGGCCGAATTTCTGGCGGAACTCCAGGGCGAAGAGCGCGGTCCAATAGAGCTCCATCGGCTCCTCGCCGTTCACGTGGAGGATCGGTGCCTCGATCATTTTCGCGACGTCGGTCGCGTAGGCGGATGAGCGGGCATCCGCCGGAACGGTGGTGAAACCAATCTGGTTGTTGATGATGAGATGGATGGTGCCGCCGGTGCGGTAGCCTTTGAGCTGGGAGAGATTGAGCACCTCCGCGACCGAGCCCTGGCCGGCGAACGCGGCATCGCCGTGAAGCAGGATCGGCAACACCTGGCGGCGGTCGATTTCTCCGCCCTCTTCGCTGAGGACGCGCTGGCGGGCGCGGGCCTTGCCTTCGACGAGGGAATTGACGGCTTCCAAGTGGCTTGGATTTGCCGCGAGGCTGACCCGGACATTCCCGTCCGGCAGCTCGCGGATGCTTTCGTAGCCGAGGTGGTATTTCACGTCGCCATCGCCGGCAACCAGGTCGGGCTCGTAGGAGGGAGTGAATTCGTAGAGGACGGTGGTGAGGGATTTGCGGACGAAATTGGCGAGGATGTTCATGCGCCCGCGGTGCGACATGCCCATTTCGATCTCCTTGACGCCCTGCGAGGGGCAGGCTTCGAGCAATGCGTTGAGCAGGATTATCGCACCCTCGCCACCTTCGTTAGAGAAACGCTTCTCGCCGAGGAAACGCTTGCCGAGGAAATTTTCAAACGCCTCGGCTTCCAGCACCCAGCAAAGCGAGTTGAGCTTCTTCCCTGGAGTTTCCTCGGAACGCTGCGCGTGGTTCTCGATCCGTTCGCGCACCCAGTGACGGACGGTCGTGTTGTGAATATGCATGAACTCGAAGCCAATCTTGTTCGAGTAAGTCGCCTCCAGCGCTGCCACCATGTCTCGCAGCTTCATTTTGTCGCCGTGGCGGAAAAACGCGTTCCACACCTCGCGATCGAGGTCCGCGGTGGTCAGGCCGAACTGCTCGAGCTTCAAGCGCGGATTGTGCTCCGGCTCGTCGAGCGGATTGATCGCGGCCTGGGTGTGGCCGAGCGTGCGGTAGTTATAAATCAAACTGACCACCTTACCGAAGAACGCCAGATCCGCATCGGACGCCGGCGCGGACACTCCTGCGGCGGCGGCCTCCTCCTTGCGTTTCACTTGGGCCGAGCCCAGTTCGAATCCCTCAAAAAAAGCGGCCCAAGTCGCATCGACCGACTTCGGGTCCTCGCACCATTCGGTGTATTTTGATTCCAGCAAGTCTGCGTTCTGTCGCGGCGAAACCGAAGAGTTCATGAGAAATGAGTGAATGAATGAGGCGAGCCTGCGAATTTCCCGCTTGGCCCGCCACGCGCGGCGCTTCATTAAAGGGCGCAGCCCACCGCGTCAACCGTGCAGGCGCGAATTTCCCCGCAGTCCACGGACCCGAAATCATGATTGAAGTGAACCAACTCACCAAGCGATACGCCCGCCACGAAGCGGTCAGCGGAATCAGCTTTTCCGTGGCACGCGGCGAAATTGTCGGCTTCCTCGGCCCCAACGGCGCGGGCAAGACCACCACCCTGCGGATGCTCACCGGCTACCTGCCGCCCACCTCCGGCACTGCCACCATCGCCAACCACGACATTTTCCGCCAATCCATCGAGGCCCGCCGGAAAATCGGCTACATGCCGGAAAACGTCCCGCTTTACGAGGACATGCGGGTGAAGGAATACCTGAAATTCCGCGCCCAGCTCAAAGGCCTCGGCGGCAGCGACAGCCGCCGCCGCGTCGGTGATGTCATCGACACCTGCGGTCTCGGCAACGTCCGCCGCAAGATGATCAAAACCCTCTCGAAAGGCTACCGCCAGCGCGTCGGCCTGGCGGATGCCCTCGTCCACGATCCCGAGTTGCTCATCCTCGACGAGCCGACCAACGGCCTCGATCCTAACCAGATCCGCCAGATCCGCGAGCTCATCCGCCACCTCGGTCAGACCCATACCGTGCTCATTTCCACCCACATCCTCTCGGAAGTGGAAATGACCTGCAACCGCGTCATCATTATCGACGGCGGGAAAATCAAAGCCGCCGACACCCCCGCCAACCTCGTCGGCCAGATGCGCGCCGCCGGCCGCATCCAGGTGGAAATCCAAGCCGACCCGGAAGTCGTCACCGGAGCCATCAACCGCCTCGGCCCCGTGAAAAAAGTCACCTCCGAGCCACTCGACAATGGCTGGACCCGCTACACCGTGTGGGTCGATTCCGGCACCGACTCCCGCGAGCAGATCGCGAACCTCGCCTCGCAATACGGCTGGCCGCTCCGCTCGTTGTTCCGCCACGTCGCGACACTGGAGGACGTGTTCGTCGAGCTCACGCGGAAGGATTAGAATCCCACTAGAACGGCTCGGCTTGGTTGGTCCTTCAATCCGCAATTGAGATCGAGGATGGGAAGTGCAAGTGCCAGCGGTTGCGGCGCTTGAAGACGAAATCGTTCAAACAACTGGTTCACCCAACGGATCAAAGAGAACTGGATTTCAAATTCCTGCCCGCGGGCGGGGTCTTCATTTCACCGTTCGATGTTCTCTGATCACCTCCGCCAGAAAACGCCGATGATCATACCGCTGAGAACGGCGACGCCGAGCAGCCACCAATACCATTTGATGCCGAGCGCGCGGTGGGGCGATTTGCCGAACTCGCGGGCGATGAAGGCGTCGTAATCGAAGTCGTCGGCGGGCAGGTCGAGGCCGTCGGCGGATTTGTCCTGCGCCCAGGATTTTTTACCGGGTTTGGGGGATTTTTTCTCACAGCCGGGACATGGACCTCCCACTCGGACCTCGCGGGCGCAGAAGGGACAAATGTAGCTGAGAGTCTCGGGCATGATGAACTGTTTGGAATGAGCACGAGCCTCGGGTCGCTTGCAAGCCGTAAGAATCGCTTGGCATTCCGGCCGCTGGAGTGGAAGTTCTGCGCGGCATGGGAATGAGTCTTTCTGAATTGCGCGATGGGTTGCCGGAAGGCGGGCTGTTCGGCGGCGGCGCGTGGCGCTGGTCGCCGGAGCCGCTGAGATTGAGCCCGGCGGAGGCGCGCCAAATCATGTCGCTGGGCCATCCGCTGGCGCGATTCCAACAGGCGTGCGACGGACTCTACCGGCGCAGCGCGGCGGGAAAACTGCCGGAATGGCTGGCGGAGCTCCTGGACGAGGGGAAACCGGACTGGCTGGCCAAGCTCCAGCGCGAACCCTCGACCGCGGAACGATTTCCAAGGGTGATCCGGCCGGATTTGATTTTAACGGAGTCGGGGTTCGCGATGACCGAGCTGGACAGCGTGCCGGGCGGAATCGGGGTGACGGCGTGGCTGTCGCAGGTTTACGCCAAGGCCGGATTCGACGTGCTGGGCGGGCCGGACGG
>CAMCUY010000112.1 GCA_945879075.1 Akkermansia muciniphila
TGCACCTGCAAGCGGCCTTGGAGGGAGAATTCCTGGAGGATCGGATTGTTGTCGTCTTTGTATAGCGTGAAGGCGGACCAGGTGCGGTCCCAGGCGGTTTCGCCGGGGAATTTGCCGACCAACAGGCCGGTGGCGGTGCTTGGGGAAGCGGGCGCTTCGGTGGTGGCGGCGGTGTCGGTGCCGGCTTGGGCGACGAGGCAGCCAAGCAGGCTGGTGGCGAGCAGGGTGCGTTGGATTGATTTCATGGATTGCATTTGTTTTTAGTGGCTTGTGTGACGAAATCGCGCGGATTTCGTCACACACGGACGCTAGGTATGGGTTTGGCGCGGATTTCCCAAGGCGGTCTTTGTGACAAAGTTGTCACAAAGCGCCCTAGGCTGCCGGTTCGCAGCATGAAATGGGTGGTGAAGTCGTTCACTGGGGGCTTTCTGCGTGGCCGGGCATCGGCTGGACAGAGGGAAATTGTGACGAAACCGCCACGATCGGATATTGGCGGACCGGCATTGGAGCGGCGGGCACTGCGGAGCTCGCTGTTATCCAAGCCGCCGCCGGTGCTTTCAGCCCGTTTGATGAGCAAAGGAATTTGGTTCCGCCGGGGATTTCGCAACCTTTTGGGTTGCCGGGGCGGCGGGCTTTGCTAGCTTGCCGACGATTGATTGGGAAAGCTGATGAATGGCATACTCGAACATCCCGTGCTCGTCTTGAATCGGTTCTGGCAACCGATCCACACCTGTTCCGTCCGCCGCTCGCTGCATTTGCTCTGCATCGGCCATGCCCAGGTCGTGCAAGTGGAGGGCGAGGAGCGCTTCAATTCCCATGATCTTTCGTCGTGGATTTCCTACTCGGTCGGAAATGCCAGCGAGGAAATGATCCACGGCGCGAGGATCGCCATCCGCGTGCCGAAAATCGTCGTGCTCTCCCTCTACGACCGCTTGCCGCGGCTGGAGGTGAAATTCACCCGCCGCAATGTGTTCCTGCGGGACAAGTTCACCTGTCAGTATTGCACCAAGGTCTTGCCGGAAACCCAGCTCAACCTCGACCACGTCACGCCGCGCGACAAAGGCGGGCGCACCACTTGGGACAACATCGTCACCTCCTGTTTCCGCTGCAACACCCGCAAGGGCAACAAGCTGCCGCACGAGGCGAACATGCACCCGCAGAGCAAGCCGTTCGCCCCGCGCTGGCGGCCGCTCTTCGGCATGCACGAGAACGGCCTCGCCGACGAGAGCTGGAATCATTTCCTCCATCAGGACCGGGCCGAGACGCGCCGCTCGGCGTAAACGGCCGAGCGGCTTGTGGATTGACGCTTGAGGCGGACCCGAAAGGTGGCGGGCAAATGACCTTGATTCCTGACTGCCGATCCGGCATCCATGGGAGTGATCCGGTCGTTTCCAGCGAGATGTGGCATGGCGGTGCTATCAGGCGCGGTCTATGCGATGGCCTATCCGCCGCTCGGCTGGGGATGGCTGGTGTTTCCCGGCCTGGTTGGCCTGCTGCTGGCATTGCGCGGACAACACAGGACCCGGGCCAGGACCCTCGGGTTTCTGCATGGCATGACGGCTTACGGGTTGGGCGTGTCCTGGTTGTTCCATATCTTCGGCCCGATGGTCGTCGTCCTGTGGTGTGTCCTCGCGGCTTTCACGGCGCTGTTTGCGGAGATGCAGAGCCGCGCCAGCACACGCGGCGTGGCAGGCTGGCAGCTGGCAGTTTTCACCGCACTGAACTGGTGTGGCTGGGAGTTCATCCGCGCGGAGTTGTTTCCGCTCAAATTTCCCTGGATGACCGCCGGACTTGCGATGGGTCCCAACACGCTCCTGCCGTGGGTCGGCGTGTATGGTGTTAGCGTGCTTGTGATTTTATCCGTCGTGCTCCTCACCATGCGCTTGTGGAAATCCGCGATCATTCCGCTGGTGGTCCTTGGGGGTGGCCTCGGTCTTTTGCACCACAGTCCGGTGCCTCAGGCGGGATGATTCCTTGGCGGTCAGTGTCGCCGGCTTGCAATTGGAGGGGGTGTCTCTCGATGCCTATCTCACCGGCACGCGACAACTTCCACCTGCCATCCGCCATGTGGTTTGGCCTGAATATGCGCTGCCCTTCGACCTTCGGGCTAACAAACGCGACTTGGAAATCGTCCGGACCCTCTGCCAGGACTGCGGCATCACGCTCACGCTCGGCACCCAGGTCTGCCCGGGCGGTGGGGATGCCTGGCGCAACATCGCTCTAACTCTCGATCCCACCGGGGTGCTTGGTGAGCATACCAAAGTCCACACCGTGCATTTCTTCGACGACGGCACTCCCGGAACCACGGCGCTGCCGGTTCAGACCGCCCATGGCAAGGTCGGCACGCCGATCTGTTTCGATTGTGATTACGAAGGCGTCGTCCGCCGGATGACGACCGCGGGGGCGGAAATGTTCGTGGTCCCGACGATGGATGCCGAGTCCTGGAGCGCCCGGCAGCATGACCAACATGCGGAGTTGTTCCGTATCCGCGCCTGCGAGAACGGAAGGTGGATGTTCGTGGTGGCGACGTCCTGCGTTTCGCAATTGATCGATCCTCACGGCCAGGTTCATGTCCGGCTTGCGGCGCTCGCACAGGGCACGATTTCAGGAATCATGAAGCGGGAAACGAAGCTCACGTTCTACACGCGATTCGGCTGGCTCACCCCGTGGGTTGTGCTTGGAATCGCTGCAATCTGCTGGTTGTTTCTGCTTCTCCCGTCTTCCGTCCTCAAAAATTGGATCAATGCCTGAAATGGCGGTGGCCGGTGAAGACCATGGCCATGCCCGCGGCGTCGGCGGCGGCGATGACTTCCTCGTCGCGCATCGAACCGCCCGGCTGAATGCAGGCGGTGGCTCCGGCGTCGATCGCGGATTGCAGGCCGTCGGCAAACGGGAACATCGCGTCGGAGGCCACGATGCTGCCCTTGAGATCGAGCCCGGCTTCCTTGGCTTTCCAAATCGCGATCCGTGAGGAATCCACGCGGCTCATCTGGCCGGCGCCGATGCCGAGCGTGCGGTCGGCGCTGGAATAAACGATGGCGTTGGACTTCACGTGTTTGACGATCCGCCAGCCGAAGCGCATGGCGCGCATTTCCGCTTCGGTCGGCGGGCGTTTGGTGACGACTTTGGATTCGAGGTGTTCGAGGCCTAGCGCGGTGTGGTCGCGGTCCATGACCATGATGCCGCCGGGGCAGGAGCGGATGACCGACGACTTTTTCTCGTCGCGGTAGGCCTCGTTCATTTTCATGAGGCGCAGGTTTTTCTTCTTCTGGAGAAGGGCGCGCGCATCGCTTTCGAACTCGGGGGCGATGATGACGTCGGTGAAAATCTCGGAAATCACGCGGGCGAGCTCCAACGTGAGCGGGCGGTTGCAGACAATCACGCCGCCGAACGGCGCTTGCCTATCGGTTTCAAACGCTTTCTGCCAAGCAACCCGCAGGTCCTCGTCGTCCTGGCCGACTCCGCACGGGTTGGTGTGCTTGAGGATGGCCACCGTCGGGCGCGCGAAATCGAGAATCAGGTCCGCCGCGGCTTCGATGTCGAGGATGTTGGTGTAGCTGAGTTCCTTGCCTTGGACCTGGCTGAAATAGTCGCGGAAATTTCCGTAGAGCGAGCACTTCTGATGCGGGTTATCACCGTAGCGGAGCTCTTGTTCGAGCGGCAGGCTGAGGGTGAAATTACAACCGGTGCCGGTCCGGCATTGGCCGAGGTAATTGGTGATGGCCGCGTCGTATTGTGAGGTGCGGAGGAAAACTTTCACCGCGAGCTGCTCGCGGAATCCCTTGGTCGTGTTGCCTTTGTTTTCCTTCATCTCGTCGATCACCCGCACGTAGTCGGCGGGATCAACGATGACGGTGACGCTCGCATGGTTCTTCGCCGCGCTGCGCAGCATCGACGGGCCGCCGATGTCGATTTTCTCGATGGCTTCCTCCAGCGTGACGTCGGGCTTGGCGACGGTTTCCTCAAACGGATAGAGGTTCACCACGACCAGATCGATAGGCGGGATGTCGTTCTCCTTGGCCTGTGCGATGTGAGAGGCGTCGTCGCGGCGTTGGAGCAGGCCGCCGTGGACTTTCGGATGCAGCGTTTTCAAACGGCCGTCGAAAAGTTCCGGCGCGCCGGTGAATTCCGAGACGTCGATGACCGGCAATCCGGCTTCCCGCAGAGTGACGGAGGTCCCGCCGGTAGAGAGAAGTTCGACTCCCATTTCGTGGAGTTCCTTCGCAAACTCGGCCAAGCCGGTTTTGTCGGAGACGGAGAGAAGAGCGCGGGTAATGGCCATATATAAAGTGTTTCGCGGTGTGGGAGTGAGCACGGCCGGGTGGCGGACGCGGCCAACCCCGTAACCAACCCGTTGCCCCCGGGCAAGCGGAATAGGCACCGTGTCCGGCTGGCTTGCCGATACCCCACAGGCAGCCGGCACTCTGATTCCATCCGCTCGGTCGTGCGCCATCCCCGGAAAGCCGGGCACTTGGGTGTTCATCGCGTGAATCTCTCGTGCGACGGAGCATATCACTCCTGCGGATTACGGGGGCGTAGCGGGAAATGCCGCGCAACGGACCGCACAATTAGAACGTGATCATGAGCGCCTTCGGGCTTTTCACAACTTGCTGTTAATCGATGCGAATCCGTGAATTAATCTGATTTAAGCAATTGTCTCCAAAAGTGCCGGGAACAGGACTCGAACCTGCACACCTTTCGATACCAGAACCTAAATCTGGCGCGTCTACCAATTCCGCCATCCCGGCTCGCGGACGGGACTCTACCGGGGCGAGGGCCCGCGGCAAGCACACAATGCGAAGCAATGGGGCTCGTTGCGCCAGAAAAGAATGACACCCGGATGAAAAAACGATCTGGGCTCCATGAGCCACAAGGGCAAAGAAGAACATCTCGAGAGCTGCCGGCCGCGTTATCCAAGCCGGAACCGGGCGGGGAAAAGCACGATGGTCGACGATGGCCGCGACACTCTCGGCTGCCGCGATCTGGACGATCCCGAGCTCAAACTCCACCATCGTTTCGTCATGCGTAGACGACGAAGAGCCCGTTTGCAACTGGAAACGTAGTAGCAAAAGGCTTGCCTTATGTTTGCCACCTATCAGGATTCCCCAAGTCAACCTGGACGTTCGGACCAAGGTTTAATGGTGGCTCCGCGGAGGTCGACGCCGTCGATGAGGGTTACAGGACTTCTGCTTAGAGATTGATGCGGCGCTGGCCGCGAGCGGGCCGAAGGCAAGTTTAGCGCCAGCTTGGTGGGGGGTGGTTTTTTGGGGACGCTTATATTTCCAGGCACCAAAAAGCCAAAAAAGAGCCCGGCTCCAATTGCTTGGAGCCGGGCATATACCTGGCGACGACCTACTCTCACAAGACCTATCGTCTCA
>CAMCUY010000113.1 GCA_945879075.1 Akkermansia muciniphila
CGAATCTCCGAGTCGCTGGCGTGGACGAGGTCGCGGCCTTTGAAATACACATGGCCGCCGAGGATCTTGCCCGCAGGCTGCGGGAGCAGGCGGACGATCGACATGGCGGTGACGCTTTTCCCGCAACCGGACTCGCCGACGATGCCGACGGTCTTGCCGGAGGGCACCGTGAACGACACCTGATCGACGGCGCGGAGCAGGCCGCGGTCAGTCTCGAAGGACGTGATGAGCTTGTCCACTTCCAGGATGTTTTCCGTTTCGGGAATCATGGTGCTGCGGGGGAGGTTGGCGCTTTGACTCGATAGTCCTCGATGGTCCTGATGGATTCCGGGAAGGCCTTGCCGATGCGGCGGGCGGATTGCGTTTCGGCTTTCACCGCCTCGTCGATCCAGAAGACGAACACCTCGTGCGGATCATAGACGACGGGCGGGCTGAAGCGGGTGTTCTCGCAGTCCGGCCATTTCACCCAGCGCCACGAACCGATGCGGACGAAATCCACCGAGTAGCCGGGGACGAAAATCGCCTCGTCGTGCATGATGCGTTGGAGTTTCCACGCGGCGTCCTTGAGCTCTTCCGCGGTGCTTGCGGTGCGGACTTTCTCGCTGAGGACATCGGTGTCCGCCCGGTGCCATGCGAAGGTGTTGTTCGTCTGTGGTTTCAAATTCCCTTTCTCGTCGATGGCATTGGTGGAGTGGAGGAACTGATGGAAGTCCGGGACCGGAGGATTGATCAGCCAGCTTCCGAGCGCCATTTCGTGCTGCTTCTGCATCTCTTTCTTGTAAGCGACGGTGTATTCCAGCCCGTCGAGCCGCAGCTCGAAGCCGCAAGCTTTCGCCTCCTCCCGCAGGATGGCAAAGATCCGGTCGATCTGTGGCATGGCCGGATAGGTGACGGAGACGGAAAGCCGGGTGCCGTCCGGCTTGGTCAGGATGCCGTCGCGTCCTTCCTGCGCGAACCCCGCCTTGGCGAAGGCGGCGCGCGCGGCGTCGATGGAGAAGGGCCGGGCGACGATGGATGGATCGCTGAAGGTGACGTAGCCTTCGTTGAAGGCGTTGAGCCGCTGGTAGTCGCCGCGGAACATCACGTCGATGACTTTCTGCCAGTTCATCGCATGGTGGATGCCGATGCGGACGTTCAGGTCGTTGAGCGGGGGCTTGCTGACATTCAGATAGAGCCCGCGCGGCACCTTGGGGTATTTGTTATAGAAGGTGACGCGCTCGATGTAGCCGTCGTAAACCGGGGCGATCTCGGATTTTTCATACCACAGCTGGGGCTGGGTGAGGAAAAACGTGTCGAGTTCGCCGGCCCGGAACAGTTCGAACGCCTTGGATTCGTCGCGCACCACGGTGTGGACGAGCTTGTCCGGGTTGAAACGGTATCGGTAGTATTTGCGGTCTTTCGCCCACCAGTTCTTCACGCGGGTCTGGGTGATGGACGCGCCTTTGATGATGTCCTCGGGCAGCACTTCATACGCTCCGGTGGTGGGAGGGAAACGCCATTGGTAGCGCTCGTTGTAGTCGGGGCCGTATTCGGAATAGAAATGGGGCGGCGAGGGGGTGATCGCCCCGGCGATGGCCGGCGCGTAGATTTTCGCCTCGGGCAACGAGACGGACACGGTGAGCTCGTCATACATCGCGACCTGGGCGATGTTTTCGCGGTAAAACTGTTTTGAGTAGGGGTTGACGATGTTGTCCGAGACGCGGAGATAGACGGAGACGAGGAAATCCAAAGCCCTGACCGGAACGCCGTCCGAGTAGCGGGCCTCCGGGTCGATGCGGAAATAGATCGTGCGACCGTCCTCGGAGGTGGCCCATTCCCTGGCGAGGCCGGGAATCATTTCCATGGTCTGCGGATGGAGGCTGACCATCGGCAGGTCGATGTAGTCGTAGAGGTCGCCGCGGAAAGAATGGTTAGCGTTGTCGCCGAAGGGGCGGATGGTCGGCGGAAAGGTGGGGATGAATCGACGGAAAGCGCCGCCCTTTTTTGCAGCGGGGTCGCCGATCTCCGGCTGGTCCATGCCGTTTTCCCAAACGAGGTCCGCGGGGATTTCCGCCGGGGTTCCGAGTTTCAGGAAACCGCCGAGGCCGAGGCGGAATCCCCATTTTTCCTGATCGAGGGCCAGTGCCGCGGCATGGAGTTCGAGGGCGGTTTTCGCCTCGCCCTCCGCGGTGGTTAGTTCGGTGGCGACGCGGGCGGCTTCCTTACCGGTGGCTGCCTGCTGGGTTTTCAGCCAGTTCCCGATGTGGCGGTTGTAAATCGGCACGAAGGCGTCGAACTCGAGTTTTCTCGGGATTTCCTCCGTCTTTTGACGGCAGCCGGTCACGATGAATGCGAGGAAACACAGGAATGTGAGAAGTCGGCGCATCAACGATAGAAGGTGAATTTTTTCGGATCGAAGGCCTCGCGGACGGCCTCGCCGATGAAGGTGATCACGACCAGCAGCCCGACGAGGACCACGAAGGTCGAGGTGACGAGCCACGGCGCGGAAAGATTGGACAGGCCGTCGTTGAGCAGACGCCCCCAGGTCGCGTATTCCGGGGGGAGGCCGAAGCCGAGATAGTCGAGCGAGGTCAGCGAGAAGACCAGGCCGGACAGGGTGAAAGGCACCAGCGTCACGATGATGGCGACCGTGTTAGGCAGGAGATGGCGGAACAGGATCCGCGGGGTGTCCGCGCCGAGAACCTTCGCGGCGGAGATGTAATCCCGCTCCTTGTCGCGGTAGGCGGCGGTCCGCATCAGGTAGGTCATGCCCATCCAGCCGAAGGCGACGAGGATGGTCAGAATGACCGGCAGGCCTTTGAATTTTTCCGGCACCATGCTTGAAAAAATGATGACGACGAACAAGAAAGGCATGTTGGAGAAAATCTCGATGAGCCGCTGCGCCACCATGTCGAACCAGCCGCCGAAGTAGCCCATCATCATGCCGATGCTGATGCCGATGAGATAGACGATGGGCAGATAGATGAGCGCCGCCTTGAAATTCACCTGCAAGCCGCCATAGAGATAGGCGAGCACGTCGTAGCCTTGCGAGGTGGTGCCCAGCCAGTTTCCTTCCTCGGGGATCGGCGGCGCGGGATGGTATTTCACGGCCCGCAAGTCGCTGCTTTCCCGCGTGAGGAAGGCCTCCTTGGTGCCCTCGCCGCTGTAGCGGTCCGCGACGAGTTGCCCGTCTTTGTATTCCGCGCTGTAAACCGGCAGGCCTTCCGCGTTCCAGCCGTCCACAGGGCCGGTTAGGACGCCTTGCCGCAGGGTGTATCGCAAGTGTATTTTCGCCTCGGCGGTGTCGAAATATTTCGCTGCGAGTCCCCAGTAGGGTTTGGTGCCTTCCCGATGGATGTGCTCGTCCTTGATGAGTGCGCGGGAGCGGGGCGGCAGGGTGTCGCCGGTCGGATCGTAAGGGACGAGCGGCATGATCACCCGGTTTTCCGCGGAGTCTTTCCAGGCGTGTTTCAGCTTCCGATAGTCGGCGGGAGCCTCGGCGGTTTCATCGCTGACGCCGAAGTCCTTGTTCTTGAGATCGCTCGGTAAAAACGCGGGGAAAGTCCATTTCCCGCCGTGGTGGACGGCGAGGGCGCGCTTGCCGACGACCACTTGGTCGAGTGCCGCGAGTCCGCCGAGGGCGAGCAGGATGACGAGTGAATAATAGCCGCGCTTGATTTCGCAGAACCGGCGGATGCGGCGGGTGGTGACCGGATTGCGCGGGCCTGCGGTGAACGAGTGGATGACCAGTCCGAGCCCGCCAACAACGAGCAGCGCCACGCACAGCCAGCCGAACCACGGGAAGCCGTTTCCTCCCAGAAACGGCACTTCCCGGCTGACCTCGAAGAACCAGCGCGCCGTGGGAAACGCGAGGTCCATGCGCTGCCCGGTGGCGGCGAGCGCGCCTAGCAGCATACCGGAAATTCCAATGAGCCGTATCATTATTCGAATTTGATTCGCGGGTCCACCATCGCCACGAGGAGGTCGGAAATGACCTGCCCGACGAGCATCAGGAAGGCGGCGATGGTCAGGGTGCCCATGATCACCGGCACGTCGCGGGCGATCACGGCCTGGTATTGCAGCAGGCCGAAGCCTTGGATGTCGAAGACCGTCTCGATCAGCATCGAGCCGCCGATGAAAATCTCCACTAGGCTGCCGAGGCTGGTGGCGACGGGGATCATGGAGTTCCTAAACGCATGGCCGAAGACAGCGCGGGGATAGCTCACGCCTTTCGCGACTGCGGTGCGCACATAGTCCGCGGCGAGGTTGTCCATCAGGCTGTTCTTCGTCAGCATCGTCAGCATGGCGAACGAGCCGACGATATAACAGGTCAGCGGCAGCACCGTGTGGTGGGCGATGTCCTTCACCTTGGACCAGTTGTCGAACTGGTCGAAGCCCGGGCTGGTCAGGCCGAACAGCGGGAAGAGGTTCATGCGCGCGCCGAGGTGGACGAGCAGGATCGCACCGAGCGCGAATCCCGGAATCGAGTAGCCGAGGAAAATCAGCACGGAGCTGGACGTGTCGATGAAGGTCCGGTGTTTCAGGGCTTTCAAGACGCCGAGAGGCAGGCAGATCGCGTAGGTGAGGATGGCCGTCAGCAATCCGAAATAGGCGGCGACCGGCATGCGCGCGAAAATCATTTCATGCACCGGGTCGTTATAAACCGTCGAGCGGCCGAGGTTGCCCTGGAGCAGGCCGGAGAAGCGTGTTTGATAGATCACCGCCCGCTGCGGATAGGAAGGCGGCTTTTCCCTGCCGGAGTTTCGGCGTTGGTAGCGGTCCTGGCGGTCCTTTTCCGTCTCGTAGCGGACCTTCCAGCCCTCGGCCTCGACCGCTTTGCCAGTCTCCGCGAAAACGGCGGAGGCGACCGCGTCATTCCAGCGTTTCACCAGCACCGCCCGGCCGTCGCCGCGCAGCACCACGGTGGCCGTGGTGGCGGCATCGATTTCGCCGCCGATCATCTCATCGCCGCGATCGCCGTATTCGCCCTTGGAAATGCGCACTTCGCGCGGCGCCACGCCGAGCCACTGGCAGTAGGCGACGAGGACCGGCTTATCGAGGCCGAACTGCTCTTCGAGTTCCTCCAACTGTTCCTCGCTCAGCCCGCCTTGCGCCTGATTCGAGGTCGTGCGCTTGCCGCCGGAATCCGCGCCGCGGGACGCCTCCTGCAGCATCCGGTCGAGCGGTCCGCCGGGGACGAAGCGGGTGATGGTGAAGACAAGCAGCGTGATCCCGATCAGTGTCGGGGGAATCAGCAGCAGGCGTCTGAGGAAGTAACTTTTCACGGGAGGAGCACGAGGGTGTTTAATCAACTCCCCGGATCATGCAAGCAGAGGATCCCCGATTTGCCCGCGAGGGAAAGCGATTTTCTGAAATTTCGCCTGCATTTCCGGGTGCGG
>CAMCUY010000114.1 GCA_945879075.1 Akkermansia muciniphila
GCCTCCGCCGTCCGCCTCAGTAGCTGCGGCGTCTCGCCGCAGACCGTGTTAGCGGCGTCTCGCCGCGATTCATCCACCGCCATCGCCGACCTCGGTCACCTCTCCATCGACGCCGCATCCACCCATTTCTCAAAACTCAAATTTACCGCCACCCGCGACACCCTCATCGCCCGCGACATCCTGCCAGAGATCCGCCAGCGCCTCGCCTTTCTCCAGGAAGTCGGCCTCGGCTACCTCCAACTTGACCGCTCCGGCAACACCCTGTCCGGCGGCGAATCCCAGCGCATCCGCCTCGCCGCCCAACTCGGCTCGAACCTCCGCGGCGTGCTCTACGTGCTCGACGAGCCCACCATCGGCCTCCATCCGCGCGACAACGCCGCCCTCCTCAAAACCCTCATCGCCCTCCGCGACCAGGGGAACTCCCTCATCATCGTCGAACACGACGAAGACACCATCGCCGCCGCGGATCACCTCATCGACCTCGGCCCCGGCGCCGGCCGTCTAGGCGGTGAAATCGTCTATCAAGGAAAACCGCCGCGTCTTCAAAATCAAAAATCAAAAATCAAAAATCATCAATCATCAATCCTCTCCCCCACCTATCGCGCTCTTTCCGCCGTCATCAACCACCCCACCCGTGGTTCGCGTCGTGAGGTGAAAAAGGACCACCCTTTCCTAACTATTGCTGGCTGCCACGCCAACAACCTCAAGAACATCACCGCCGCCATCCCCCTCGGCCGGCTCACCGTGCTCACCGGCATTTCCGGTTCCGGAAAATCCTCGCTGATGCATTCCTGCGTGGCCGTAGCGGCGATCACCGGTCGCCGCGAAGCCAAAAAATCCATCCCTTTCACCAAAGCCGAAGGCTTCAAATCCATCAAAGCCTGTTACGAAGTCGATCAATCCCCCATCGGCAAGACCTCCCGCTCCTGCCCGGCCACCTACGTCAAAGTCTTCGACCACATCCGCGCGCTTTTCGCCCAGCTTCCCGAAGCCCGCATGCGCGGCTTCGACGCATCGCGCTTTTCCTTCAACACTGAAGGTGGACGCTGCCCCGAATGCAAGGGCAACGGCCGCGTAAAGTTAGAAATGGATTTCCTGCCCAGCACCTGGGTCCACTGCGAATCCTGCAACGGCGAGCGCTACAACCCGGCTACGCTGGAAGTCACCTTCCGCCAGAAAAACATCGGCCAAGTGCTCGCCATGACCATCGACGAAGCCAGCGCCTTCTTCGAATCCCAGCCGCGCATCTCCCACCCGCTCAAGCTCATGGCCGACACCGGCCTCGGCTACCTCCAGCTCGGCCAGCCCTCGCCCACTCTCTCCGGCGGCGAGGCGCAGCGCATCAAGCTCGTCTCCGAGCTCACCAAAGGCCGCGGCACCAAGGCCACCCTCAACAACGCCGCACTCACCCAACGCAATCTCTATCTGATCGAAGAGCCCACCGTCGGCCTCCACCTCGAAGACGTCCAGCGCCTCATCGACGTCCTCCATCGCCTCGTCGATGAAGGCCACACCGTCGTCGTCATCGAGCACCACATGGCCGTCGCTGCCGAGGCCGACTGGATTCTCGACCTCGGTCCCGAAGCCGGCGACGGCGGCGGAAAAATCATCGCCGAAGGTCCGCCGGAAAAAGTCGCCAAATCCAAAACCTCCCGGACCGCGCCGTTTTTAAGGACGGCTCTGCGGCTCTGAAAAACGGACCGCTAGATTCATTCCGCCCGGAACGGAGGGTGATTCACACCGGCTGTTGCCTCCCGCCTTCATGAAAAGGCTCATACGACCTGTAGTCACTCCCCTTTGAGCAGGTGCAGGTCGGGGAGGGAATAGGATTTGAAGCCCGAGTCGAAGGTGACGAAGGCGAGATCCGCAGTTTTCGCCCAAGCGGCGAGATAGGCGTCCATCCAGAGCTTGGGCGAGGCGGTTCGACCGGCGATGTGTTGCCGCCATGCATCGTCCAGCCCGGCGGGTTCCATGGGAATAAAGGCGGTGCGGATGTCACCGACGAGTTTCTCCCAGACGTGCCAGGCATCGTCGGGAGTGTGGGTGTCGGCGCCCATGACGCTGCGGTTGGTGAGCAGGCGGAGAACGGTTTGCTGAAGTGGACGGCACCAGCAGCAACTGGCGGCGGGGCGTTCGCTCCACCAGGTCATGGCCGCAGCGTGATGTTGGTGGCTCTCGACGAGGATGGGCAGCCAGACGTTGGCGTCAACGAGGGCGGGCATGGGCGGCGAGTTCTTCCTGGTCCATTTCTTCAAGCGCTTGCTCGACGGCTGCGGCGGGGATTTGCGGGGCTCCTTTTTTCGCAGGGATTAGCGGTCCGCTGAGGCGGTAGCCTTGTGGGTAAGCCATCCGCAGGCTTTGGACGTCCCGATGCCGACGGAGTTGGGCCGGGGTAACGACCGGGATTTCGGCAGTGGTCTGCGACCCGCCGCCCTCATCGAGCCATTTCTGAAAGAGATCCGCCGCCACTTCGCGGATGCGTCGCCCTTCTTCGGCCGTGCGGGCCTTGACCCGCCGGTAAAGATCGTCCGGGATATCGATGGTTGCCTTCATGGGTGGCAAGTTAACTGGTTTCCTGTATCGAGTCAAGGTGCGTGGTTGCTGCGAGACGCAGCAACCACGTTGCAAAGGTCACGCGACCCGCAGATGACCCGGAAATTCGAGGGCTTTCCGGTAAAAAAGCCCCCGGCGGAAGAAAGGAAAGTCGGCGCGCCCGGCGGTCACGCCCTACCGGGGTAGGTTAGAAGTGAATCGCGTGGCCTTCCGCCGCGAGGGTGGCCTCGTGGATGACTTCCGACATCGTCGGGTGCGCGTGGATGGTCGCGTGGATTTCCGCGCTCGTCAGCTCCTGGTCGAGGGCGAGGCCCATTTCGGCGATGAGTTCGGTGGCGCTCTCGCCGATGATGTGCGCGCCTAGCAGTTCACCGTGCTTCTTGCCATAGAGCAGCTTGGCGAATCCGTCCGGCTCGCCGGAAGCGATGGCCTTGCCGATGGCGACGAACGGGATTTTCCCGACGGTGTATTCGATGCCTTCCGCCTTAAGCGCGCGCTCGGTTTTTCCAACCGAAGCGACTTGCGGGTGGCAATAGGTGCAGCCGGGGAAATTGGTGACTTTGCGCGGTTTGTGGCCGGGGACATACAGACCTTCGACGCATTGGACGGCCTCGAACGAGGCGACGTGGGCGAGCCATGGCGGGCCGTTGATGTCGCCGGCGGCGTAAACTCCGGGGATGGAGGTCTCATAACGGTCGCCGCATTTGATGTAGCCGCGGTCGAGCTCGGGCTCGGGCTCGATGCCGCCGGGAAGCACCGGCTGGATGCCGATGGCGACGAGGCAGACTTCGGCGCTGAGCGTGCCGTTTTCCTTCGGGCCTTCCACGGTGAGTTCGACGTGGGTGCCCTTGTCCACCGCGGCGGTGATCTTGGTGTTAGTGAGGCAGCGGATGCCTTGCTTGATGAGCGATTTTTCAAGGGCGTCGCCCACTTCGTCGTCCTCGACGGGCAGGATGCGCGGTGCCATTTCGATCAAGGTGACCTTGGTGCCAAAGGCATTGTAAATGTAGGCGAATTCCACACCGATCGCGCCGGCGCCGATGATCAACATTTCCTTGGGCTGCTGGGCGAGGTTCATCGCTTCCTTGGAGCCGATGACGGATTTGTCGTTGAATGGCAGGCCGGGGAGACCGCGGGATTTGCAACCGGTGGCGATGAGAATGTCCTTGGTTTCAAGGAGATTGCGCGAGCCGTCGTTGCCGACGACGCCGACTTTGCCAGTGCCTTCGACCGAGCCGAAGCCGCGGACGTAGTCGATGCCGTTCTTTTTGAGCAGATACTCGATGCCGCCTGCGAGGCGGTCGGAAACCTTGCGCGAGCGGCCGACGACGGCGGACCAGTCGTAGGAAAGGCCTTCGATTTTCAAGCCGAACTCAGCCGCCTTGTGGGTGAGCATGTGATAGACTTCGGCATTTTTGAGCAGGGCCTTGGTCGGGATGCAGCCCCAGTTGAGGCAGGTGCCGCCGGCGCGGTCCGCTTCGACACAAGCGACTTTTTTTCCAAGTTGGGCAGCGCGGATGGCGGCGACGTAGCCGGCAGGGCCGCCACCGATGACAATGAGATCGTAGGCCATAAGATTGATTTGAGGAGGTTTCGGCGGCGAAACTGTCGTGGCGGCATGGGATTGTCAAAGATGGAAAGACGTAAACCGCATCTCCGGAACTTCAGGGTTTCCCATTTCCAAAGATCCGGGCAGGCTGCGGGCGACGATGAAAATCCTCCACAAGAACCTGCTTATTCTTGCTTCCGCCGGATCGGGGAAAACCTTCCAGCTGGCGAACCGGGTGATCGGCTTGGTGGCAATGGGCGTGGCTCCGGAGAAAATCGTGGCGCTGACCTTCACCCGCAAGGCCGCCGGGGAGTTCGCGGACTCGGTGCTGACCAAGCTGGCGAACGCCGCGAGCGACGAGCCGAAAGCCGCCGGACTGCGCGAGGATCTGTCACTGCCGGACGCGAATTTCGCAGAGTCGCTGGAGCGGGTGGTCCGCGCGCTGCCGCGGCTCACGCTCGGGACGATGGATGGATTTTTCGCCAAGGTCGTGCGCGGTTTCCAATACGAGCTCGGGATGACCGGCGGGAAATTCGATCTGTTGGAAGGACCGAGGGCGGCGGCGGCAGCGGACGAAATTCTCGCCACAATCCTCGGTGAAACGCTGGAAGACGGGAGCGGGGATGATTTCCTGTACGCGTTCCGCCGGGCGACCATCGGCAAGGAAGACCAGAAGGTCTTGGAGGGCTTGCGCGGCTTCGTGCAAAGCTGGCAGAGCCGGTACCGCGCGGCGCACGGCCTGGAATGGGGGCCAGCAAATCTCGCAGGTGTCGAGTTGGAGGATTGGGAACAGCACAAACACGAACTCGCCGCCAAAGTCTCGCGCGAGCTCGACAGCATCGGCTACACCGAAAAGCGCCAGCGGGCGGCCTTGGAAAAGGTGATCGAGACCTTGGCGAATCACACCATCGGCAGCGGAAGCCTCGGCGGGGCCACCAGTCTGCT
>CAMCUY010000115.1 GCA_945879075.1 Akkermansia muciniphila
GTGTTGATCGCGAATTCGCCGATCCCCGCCCGCGCGCAGGCCGCCATCGCCCACTCGGCGAGCGGGCGGTGAAACAACGGCACCAGCGGCTTGGGCAGGCGCTCCGTGAGCGGCCGCAGACGATTGCCGAGCCCGGCGCCGAGGATGAAAGCTTTGTGCACGCGGCCTGCTTTGACTGGCGGAACCGGAAATTTCAAGCGCCATCCCGCAGGATTCGCTGGCCTCGGGCCGCAATCCGGCAAGGATCGCGGCATGAAATTCGGCATCATCGGCACCGGCTCGATCGGCCGCCTTCACGCCCAGGCGATCCGCGCGATGAGCGGCGGGACGCTGCACTCGGTTTACAACCACCGCCCGGAAAGCGCCGAAGCGCTGGCCGCCGCGCACGGGGTGAAAGCCTTCACCTCGCTCGCGGATTTCCTCGCCGATCCCGAGCTGGAAATCGTCACCATCGGCACGCCGTCCGGCGCTCATTTCGACCCCGCGCTGGCAGCTCTCCAGGCAGGCAAGCACGTCGCTTGCGAGAAACCGCTGGAAATCACCGCCGCGCGCATCGACCAGCTCGCGGCCGCCGCAGCCGCCAGTGGCAAGACTCTGGCAGCCATCCTCAACCGCCGCTTCAATCCGGCGATGACCGCCTTCAAAGCGGCGTGCGACGGCGGCCGCTTGGGCAAAATCGTCTCCGCCTCCTGTTATGTGAAATGGTTCCGCGACCAGGCTTACTACGATTCCGCCGCGTGGCGCGGAACATGGGCGCTCGACGGCGGCGGCGCGCTGATGAATCAGGCGATCCATGCCATCGACGCGCTGCTCCATCTCGCCGGGCCGGTTAGTTCGGTCCAGGCCAACACCGCCTGCCTGGCGCACGAGCGCATCGAGGTCGAGGACGTGGCCGTGGCGATCCTCGAGTTCGAGAGCGGCGCGCGCGGCGTCATCGAGGGCTCGACCTGCTGCTGGTCGAGTGACGGCCACCCGGCGCGCGTGCAAATCTGCGGCACGGAAGGATCGGTCTTTCTGGCAGACGAAACCTTCGAGGTCTGGGACTTCAAAAACGAGCTGCCCCATGACGCGGAAATCCGCGGCAGCCTGATGCGCGGCTCGCAAGCGGCACTCGGCGCAAACGACCCGAAGGCGATCCAGTCCGTCCAGCACCAGCGGAATTTCGAGGAGGTCGTCGCCGCCATCCGCGAGGGACGCGAGCCGAGCACCTCGGCGGCCGAGGCGAGGAAAGCCGTGGCGCTGATCGAGGCGATCTATCAAAGCGCGGCCAGCGACGGCGCGAAGATCCGGCTGCGGTAACGACGGCTACTTGCCGATTTCCAACAACAGCGCCGAGCAAGGAGCGAGCTCAGGCAGGGCGACGCCTTCGGTTTCCAACAGGCCGCGGGCGATGGAGCCGGACCAGTTGGAATCAAGCCGGTCGGTGAAGGACCAGATTTCATCGCCCGAGTGACCGAGGAACATCACCGCGTCCTGCGGAATGCTGATTTTCACGCCGCGCAGGGTTTCGTAGGGGTGGAAATTCGCGACCACGAGGAAGGCCTGGCCGGTTCTCGGATCGCGGCGGAGAAACGCATAGAGCCAGTGGCCGGAGACCGTCTCGTCTCCCACTCTGCCGAACGCGGAGTTCTCGCTGTTAGCGTGATTGAGTCCGTAGAATCCACCGGTGGTGAAAGCGCGGACCTGGGTGGCGCGGATGAGTTTACCATACCACTCGCGCAGGGATTTCTGCTCCTCGCCGAGGCGACCGCCGTCGAACTTGCCGCCGTTGACCCACTTGGTGAACTCGGGCATCGACCCGTAATCGAAGATGCTGGTCCGCGCGTCATCGCCGCCGAAACCCTCCGCGCCGACCGCGGGCTCGCCGACTTCCTGACCGTGATAAAGCATCACCGCGCCGCGGCCCATCGCGAACAGCACGGCGGAAACCGGCTTGCCGACCTTCATCCCATGCCCGCCCCATTCCTTCGGGCTCGCGAGCCGGACCTCGTCGTGGTTTTCGGCATAGCGGAGGGATTTGTGGAAGCGCGGGCCGGCGAACGTCAGGGGATCGAGATCGTTCGCCCACTTTCCGGAATCGTAGATCCCCTCCAACACGTCGTAGCTCGGATCGTCATAGACCGCGTCGAAGCCGGCATGCAGCAGCTCGTCGAGCACATGCCCGTCCGTTAGCTTGGCGGGGTCGTTGTCATAGGCCTCCGCGGAGAAAAACACGTCCGCCTGGCGGGCGCGGGCGCGCTTCACCGCCCAGCGCCAGAACTCCATCGGCACCATGTGGGCCATGTCCGCGCGGAATCCATCGACGCCCTTTTTCTGCCAGTAAGCGAGGATGGCGTCCATGGTCCGCCAGGTTTTGGGAACCTCGGCAGACGCGGCGTCCGGCCCGGGAAGATGCGAGGTGGCGCGGCCTTGGGTGAAGTCGTGGCCGTAGTTGAGCTTCACGGTTTCATACCAGTCGTGGATCGAAGGCACCCAGGAAACCACGTTGTTGCCGGTGACCCGGCCAAAGCTCGTCTCGCCGCCGAAACTCCCGTCGCAGCCCGGCATTCCGGCCGTCGGCAGCTTGAGCGGCGGACCGCCACCGGCGTCGTTAGGGCCGAGGTAGTAGAAATGGTTGTCGCGGTCGAAAAACACGTCGCGCTTGTCGCCCTGGCCGAATGACTGGTCGGGCATCACGTCGGAAGCGTAGGAGCGGGCGACGTGGTTCGGCACGAAGTCGATGATCACCTTGAGCCCCAGCGCGTGGCAGCGCCCGACCAGCTCCGCGAACTCCGCAAGCCGGTTAGCGGGGTCCAGCGCATAGTCCGGGCAGACGTCGAAGTAGTCCTTGATGGCATACGGACTGCCGGCGATGCCTTTCAAAAGATCCGGATCATCCGCCGGCCGGCCCGGATAGGCGGTGCCGCTCGCCTGCTCCAGCACGCCGGTCAGCCAGAGGTGGGTGAAGCCCATCTGTTTGAGGGAAACCAGCGCGGGCGCGGTGATGTCGGAGAATTTCCCGCAGCCGTTCTCCGCGAGCGTGCCGTTGGGTTTCCGGGTCTCGTTGGTGTTGCCGAAGGTGCGGACCATGAGCTGGTAAATCACGGGACGGGCCGAGTCGGCGGAATGACTGCTGTATGACATCGCCACCATCAAAGCACCTGGCTGGAGGGTTTGCCAAGCCATAGTCCAAACCGTCAGCGATCCTTCGACCGCTCCTCGCGAAACACCAACAGCGCGTCATAAAGTGCGAAGAGCATCACCACCACCGTCGCCACCGCGCAGCCGCCCCACCAGAAAAGCACCCGCCACGGGCTTGCCCAGATCCAGTCGTGAATCGCCCACAGCCCGAGGCCCATCATCGCCAACGGCACCAATGCCATGCCGCCAAGCCACTTCCGCCGCTCCGCGCGGTCATGCAGGATCCCCCGGGCCAGGCCCTTGCTGTCGCTCCATGATCCTGGTTTCCTGGCGGCCATCGCTTCTTTTACGGCGCTCCGAGCATGTTCATATACCACTCCCAAATCCTCCACGCACCGAACAACCAGGCCACCGCGCCCATCGCCAGGAACGGCCCGAACGGCAGCTGCTTGCCGAAGCCGATCCGCCCGATCACCGCCGCGATGATCGCGAACACCGACGCCGCGAACAGCGAGAAGAACACCCCGGTCCAGCCGAAGAACGCGCCGATCATTCCTAGCAAATGCACGTCGCCCATGCCCATCGCCTCGCGCGGAATCACCGTCCCGGTCGCGAACCCGTCGAGCGACTTGATCCTCGCCAACTGATGGATCGTGCCGTCTGGCAACTGGATTTCCGTCTCGCGGATGACCAGCGAGCCGCCGCCCACCGACTCGCCGCTGACCTTGATTTCGGTCGCCTCGACTAACAATCGATCCGTCTTGCGGGAGAAAATATCCCACCACGCGATCTCCTCGCCGTCGATCACGAAGCACATCGGGTCCTGGTCGGTTTGCGGCTCCTTGAGCGACCACGCGACCGGCTTGTCGAACTTGATCGCCTTTTTGCCGAAGGCCATTTTCCCCAACTCGACGACGAGCCACAAGCCGACGAACCCGGCCGCCCAGCCGATCGCGCCGTGCTTGAGTCCGGAAAGCCAGCTCCCCGCTTCGCCGTCCAGCACCGGCAGTTGCGGCCAGACCGCGCAGGCCCCGAGGCCGATCGCGGAGCCCGCCCAGGTGAGTGAGGTCGGGATGATCAGGTGCTCGGCATCGATGAAGGTGATGGCGACTAACAAGGCCACCAGTACCCACAGGAAAACCACCACGCCCACCGCCAGCGGCGCGAACTGCCACCACACCGCCGTGAACAACAGCGCCGTCAGTAGCTCCACGCCGAAGTAACGAAACGCGATGGGAGCCCCGCACTCCCGGCATTTTCCCCGCAGCCACAGCCAGCTGACGAGTGGGAAATTCAGCCACATCGGGATCGGGTTCTTGCACAGCGGGCAGAACGACCGCTTCGGCTCGTTGACCGACATGCCCAGCGGCACGCGGTGGATGACGACGTTCAAAAACGATCCGATGCAGGCCCCGATCAGGAACGCGGGAATGAGCCAGAGCCAGTGGTCAAGCGGCGGGTAAATCGGGATGGTAGCCAAGATGCCGCCATTCAAGCCAGCCACGCCCGCCTGCCAAGAACAAAGGTCACAGCCGTGCTCGCGGGCCAGGGCGGTTGTCTGGTTAGCTGATTTTTGGAGGGGAAGTCTTGAGGAGGCACAAGGCGGCGTGGGGTTTGGCGCTGTGGTGGTGGAAGCCGGCGTTGAGGCTCTCGAAGGCTTCCGCGTCGTGAAGCCGCAGGATGGCACCTCTCAACAGGGCAAGCACTTGGCCTCCGCTGGCTTTCTTGCGCGGACGCGAGGCGTCTT
>CAMCUY010000116.1 GCA_945879075.1 Akkermansia muciniphila
CCGGTCGCCGCGAAATGAAGAGCTAACACGGCGACCGGTGATCGCCGCGACCTTCTCAGGCGCGAGCTAGCTTGCTCACGTCCCAAGCCGGCAGTCCGAGTTCGGCGTTGATCTCGTTGAACTCACCGATTTCCGCTTCGGTAAAGAGCAGGCCGCCGGCTGCGTCCGAGCCCTTGCGGGCGTCGGCTTCGATTTGACCGGGTAGCATGGCTCCGTCGTTGCCGTGGCCGAGCACATCCTCGATGACCGCCTTGAGGTTTTCCATCTGGCTGCGGCCTTGGGCGAAGTTTCCGCCGGAAAGCGCGTCCGGGTGGATGACCTGGAAGTAGAACACCGGCGTGTTCTTCTCACCCGGAGTGGTCAGTTTGCGACCGCGGATGGTGGGCAGCGAGCCGCCGATGAGGCCGCCGAAGATTTCGTTGAGCAGCGACATGCCATAGCCCTTGTGACCGCCGAAGGGGAGCAGGGCGGCGACTTCGTTAGGATCGTTGGTCGGTTGGCCGTTGGCATCGACGGCGGCTCCGGGAGGGAGCATTTTGCCCTCGCGTTTCAGGGTTTGCACGCGGCCCATGGCGACGGTGGAGGTGGCCCAGTCCATGACGATCGGGAAGCCGTTAGCCTCGGTGCTCGGGATGCCCCACGAATGGGGGTTGGTGCCGAGAGTCGGGAATTTTCCACCGAAAGGAACGACTTCGGCGAGGGCGGAGGTGCAGTTGGTGTAGGCGTAGTAACCGCGCTCGGCGGCTTCCATCACGTAGCCGCCGCCCCAGAGGTAGTGGAAGGCGTTGTCCACGGCGATCTGGGCGATGCCGTATTTGTCGGCGAGTTCGATGGCGCGGTCGATGGCGCGGTAGGCGACCGACTGGCCGAGTTTTTTGTTCGCGTTCCAGCGCTCGGAGGCGGGGAAGCGGGACGGCAGGAGTTCGATTTCCGCGCCGGGAATGCAGCCGCCGACGCCGGAGCCGAAGAGGTGGTCGAGGTGCAAGGCCTTGAGCGCGTGGTGGGTGCGGATGCCGTGACGGGCCGCCTCGGCGCAGAGTTTGGCGCCTTCCGCGGCTTCGTCGGCGCTGTAGCCGTGGGATTGATAGGCTTTGGAGACGAGGGCGTCGTGGTCTTGGCGTGGAATGACGAGGAATTCGGACATCGGCTTGAGATTGTTGAAAAGCCGGGAAACCATGCAGATATCAGGGCGCGTGTCGAGTCGCATAAAGCGCGATACTTCCAGTGTATGGCCGGGGGCCTAAAAATTGATCGGCTGGCAGCGGATACGGAGGATGCTGGGGACTGCATCCTCTAATCTCACGCCGACCGGTCGTTTGTGGGGGGATGGTTGGCTTGTAACTTAGATTTTTTCAAAGGAGACGAGGACGACGATGTGGCCGCGCAAATCTTTTTCTGTAAAAGTGGCTGATGACTTTTTCTGAAGGTGTTTTGCTTTGTGTTTTTCGGATTTTTTGTTAGTTGATAGAGGTGGGCTTTGCCGGTCTCCCAGGTTTCGGAGATTTCGATGAGGAGCTGGCGGCGTTTTGTCCGCCACGGAGGGAGTGGTAGTGTTTCATGGGGTGGGGGGTGGTGTTTTCCTCTCGTGAGTCAACGGGACCGTTGAAGGCTTGACCTGGACGAAACTCAAGAAGTCCGGCGTAAATTACGCGCTCACGTGTGGGGATTTTGAATCACCCTGTGGCGATCATATTATTTACAAATCGTTTAAAAAGAATGACTTAATTCTTAAATTGAAATCCCCATCCCGCCTTCTGACGACGGAATGGGGAGTTCGAGATATTCAATAAATTCTAATTAAACTGAAATCAGCGGTCCAGAATCGAGTTCCAATGCTCGAGATTGTCCTTTTGAGACTCGAACAACGCGGTGGTGTCTTCGTGGATGGTGATGGAGTTGATCTTATCACCCTTGACGATCTTGTTGACCACGTCGTGTCCGGTGATCACCTCGCCAAAGACCGCGTGTTTACCGTCGAGGTGCGGGGTGGGGAGGTGGGTGATGAAGAACTGGCTGCCATTGGTGTTAGGTCCGGCGTTGGCCATGGAGAAGATGCCGGCCTTGTCGTGCTTGAGCGAGCGGTCGATCTCGTCGGCGAACTTGTAGCCGGGGCCGCCGGAGCCGGTGCCGGTCGGGTCGCCGCCTTGGATCATGAAATTGGGGATCACGCGGTGGAAGGCGACGCCGTCGTAGTAACCGCGCTTGGCGAGGTTGAGGAAATTGGCGCAGGTGACCGGAACTTGCGAGGCGAAGAGCCGGGCGTTGATGTCGCCGGCGGAGGTGTGGATGGTGATTTTGATGTCAGACATGGCCGGGAGGAAACACCGGATTAGTGCGTCTGGCAACTCATGCGTTCGCCAATACCCACGCGTATTCCCCGGTGATTTGCTCCTCCACCGGACGCTGCAAGCCGTCCGGCAGGACGCCCCAGGTGTAAGTCTCAATCTCGTAATGCGGGCAGGCGGCGAGGTGGGATTTACGCCAGCGGAGCACCTCGGCCGTCTGGTCGCGGGTCGAGCGCAAGGGCGCGGCGGGCTCGGCATCGAGCGGGATGTGGAAATGGACGCGCATTTCCTCGAACGCCGCCGGGTCGATTTCGTGATTTCCCGCGGCGCGGAAAAACGCGGGCAAGTCGATGAAGCGCGTGATCCCGCCGTCCGCCCGCCGCAGCAAGACCTGATGGAAATAGACCGGCTCGTCGAACGGGCGGATCGCCGCGAGCGCCGCCGGGTCGCGCGGATCGAGTGCCAGCGCGCTGGAGAGGTGGATCTTGGAAATCCGGATGCCGGCGGCGGTCAGCGCGTCGAGCGATTCGCGGGCGGTGTCGTATTCCAGCGCGAAGTGGCAGGCGTCGTAGTTCACGCCGATCCGGCGGCGGATGGTTTCAACGTCCGGTGCCGCCGCGTGCAGGCGCTCGAAAAACGCGAGCGTTTCCTCCGTATTTTCGAAATGCCCGAGCGGCTCCGGTTCCAGGCCGAGGTGGAAATCGTGATCCGTTTCCGCTGCCAGCGTTTCCAGCCAGCCCGCCAGTTCGATTAAATGTTGGAGAATGACCGATTCATCCGCGTTAAAAGTTTTGTGAGATCCCGGCAGCGTGGAAACCGACGCGCCCGTGCCTGGTCGCGCGATCGCTGCCAGGATACGGAACAGATCCATCGTGTAATCCACCCGCGCCCGCTCCGTCCAATCCGGCTTGAAAACCTGCTCCTTCACCCGCGTGCCGTGGAAGCTGCCGTAGGGAAAGCCGTTGATGGTGAAAACGTAGGTGTTTGTCTCCGCCAGCCAGTCCTTGAAATCCGCCAGATTTCCACCCGCCAAAAGCTCCCGCGCCGCCACCGCCGAGAGCCGCAGGCCGATGGCGAACGCTCCGTCCGCTGGTAACAACTCTGACTGCCGCAATCGGTCGCGGACCGCCAGCACGTGCGTGCGCAGCACTGCAAAAGTGTCCGCCCAGGTTTCCGCCGGGTGAATGTTGGTGCAGTAGGAGAGGTGGGACGCGTGGAATTTCATGGGTGTGTCATCCGCCGCGCACTCATGGCACGAATCTCGGGGACTGGCTGAGGAATCTGCGGGGGTTCTGGTAGACGATCTGTTCAATCTGCTCCGCGGTGTGCTTGCGGCGTTTCATTTCAAGCGCGCACTTGGGCACGGCGAGGGGGTCGGAGTGACCCCAGTCGCAGGCGGAGTTCATCCAGAGCCGCTCGGTGCCGTAGATTTCGAGCATGTCGATGGCGCGGTTCGGCGTGCACTTGCTTTCCGGATAGAGCGTCATTCCGGCCCAGTAGCCGGCGTCGAGCACGTGGGAAATGGTGTGCTCCTCGACGTGGTCGATGATGACTTTGCCGCGGTCTAACTTAGAGAACGACGCGAGCGAGTCCAGGATCAGGCGGGTGCCCTTGAGCTTGTCCTCGAGGTGGGGCGTGTGGATCAGGATCGGCAAATCGCGGTCGAGGGCGAGTTGCACGTGCTCCTCGAAAATCGCCAGCTCGTTACGCGTGTTCTTGTTCAGCCCGATCTCACCGATTCCTAACACCGTCGGGCGATCGAGGAACTGCGGGATCAGGCTCATCACCTCGCGGGCGAAACCCGGATCGTCGGCCTCCTTCGGATTGATGCAGAGCCAGGAATAATGCTTGATGCCGTATTTCGCCGCGCGCCTCGGCTCGTACTCGGTGAGCTGGCGGAAATAGTCGTGAAATCCGTCTGCGGACGAACGGTCGAAGCCGGCCCAGAAGGCGGGTTCGCAAATCGCCTCGCAGCCTGCGAGCGCGAGTTTCTCGTAGTCGTCGGTGGTCCGGCTGACCATGTGGGCGTGGGGCTCGATGTATTTCACAG
>CAMCUY010000117.1 GCA_945879075.1 Akkermansia muciniphila
TTGCCGCCACGCCAGACGTTGATGTGGTCCGCCGCCAGCGGATCGATTGCCTGCATGTCGAAGCCGCCATCGGCTAGATTGAGCGGCACGCCGTCCTGAAGCACGCGGATGCCGCGACCGTGGAACGTGCGCTGCATACCGGAACCGCGGATCGAGATCCGCGCCTCGTCCGAGCCGAACCGCGGCTGGGCGACTACGCCGGGTGATAGTGCGAAGGTGTCCGCCATCGTGCTGGCCCGGCCTCGATGACTTCAGTGCCGCCGGGAGTTTTCGCGAGTTCCTCGCGGCTTTCGGCGGCGGTCGGCACCGTCTTTGAAACCGGGTGGTGGTCGGCCTCCACGACGAGGGGCGCGAGGTGGTTGGATTGCGCGCCAGCGCAGCCGGCGATACTGATGAGAATTGAAATGGAACGATTGGGAGTCATGAAAAAAGTTGGTTGAAATCAAAAAAGAGCGCGATGCGTCCGCGCATCGCGTGGCCAAAGCGGCCTGGACGTCCGCCGAGCGACACGTCCTGATAGTTTCCAGCGAAAGCCCTCGGCCACGCTTCGGAATCCCCTTGGGGAAACGAGCGTGTCAGTCCGTGGATTTCGCGAGCGAATGCGGAATCACGCGGCTCGCGGCGGCTGCGTCGGCACGGCGAGACAGACCTCCTCAAAGGTCCCGGAATACTCCGTCACGCGGAACACGACCACCGTGCCGCGAGGGAACGGCACCCTGACCGAAGCGGGCAGGATGACTTCCATTTTCATCTCGGATTTGAGCAGGGGCTTCTTCTCCTCCTCGCTCTTCGATTTTTTCACCACCTTGCACAAGGCGCACGGATGCTCGCCGTCGAAGGTTTTTTCAACCGCTTCCGAGATCGAGGATTGGCTGGAGAAATCCACCAGCATGTTCCCCCAGGCGATGGTCTGGAGCAGCGCCCAATGCCCGCCCATCGAGATGATGAGCGCTCCGATCAGGAGGTATTGGCCGGCACGCAAAGCCCGTTTGGACATCGCGGGGAAGAGACGATTCCACCCGAACCGGGTCAAGTTTCTTTTTTGTTGGAGCCTTCGTTTGCCTTTCCCGCCGGGTCATTTTAGATTCCAACCCATGCAGAACCCGATCACCTCCGACAAGCTCGCCGCGCTGGAGCAGCGGATGGCGGCGCTCGGGATCGCGGAGGCGGATCTGTTGGAGAAATTCGTGCGCGGCTCGGGCGCCGGCGGGCAGAAAATCAACAAGACGTCCAACTGCGTTTTCCTAAAACACCTGCCCACAGGCGTCTGCATCAAGTGCCAGATGGACCGCTCGCGGGAGATGAACCGCTTCCTCGCACGGCGGGAACTTTGCGAGCAACTCGAGGCGATCCGCGAGGGCAAGGCGGTGGCGAAGACGCAGGCGATCGAGAAAATGCGGCGGACGAACCGGCCTCGCTCGCGGAACTCGAAAAACCGCACCGTGGCGGACAAGCGGAATCTGTCGCAGAAGAAATCAATGCGCCGCTCGCCTTCCGGAGATTGAACGGAGCGCCACCTATCAGTCCTCGATCTTGATCGTCTGCGGGTCCCAGTTGATGGCCGGATACTCCATGTTCAGCTTCTTGAGCGTGTCGAGCATGATGCGGGCGACGCAGAGATTGCGGTACCATTTCCGGTCCGCCGGCACCACATACCACGGCGCGAACTCGGTGGAGGTTTTCTGCATCACGTCCTCATAAGCCCTCATGAAATCATCCCAACGCGCGCGGTCCACCAGGTCGTCCGGGTTGATTTTCCAATGCTTGATGGGATCCGCCAGGCGCGCTTCCAGGCGGTTCTTTTGCTCCTCCTTGGAAATGTGCAGGAAGATTTTCACGATCGTCGTCCCCTCCTCCGCAAGCATCCGCTCGAACTCGACGACGTGGCGTTGACGGCGTTTCCAGACCTCGTCGGGGAAAATCTTCTTCACCCGCACGGCGATGATGTCCTCGTAGTGGCTGCGGTTGAAAATCACCAGTTGCCCGCGGTGCGGGACCTTGGAATGCACCCGCCACAGGAAATCATACGACAATTCCTCCTCGCTCGGTTTCTTGAACGAGCGCACGTGAATCCCCTGCGGGTCGATCCGTGAGAAAACGTGCTTGATGCAGCCGTCCTTGCCACCGGTATCCATCGCCTGCATCACCACCAGGATGCGGTGCTTGTTCTGCGCGTAGAGACGTTTTTGCAATTCCTGCAGCTCGTCCTGAAGCTCGTCGAACTGCCGCTGGATTTCCTCCTTGCCTACCCCCTTGAACAGGACCTTCTCGCCGCCGTCAATTTTCACCAAGTCCACCTCGGCACCAGGCTTCACCCAATATCGTTCCAACGCTCCTCTGACTGGCATGGGCGTCTTATTGCCAGCGATCACCCCCGTGACAAGCCCCGACTCACAGAAGATTCACCTTGTCACACATTGAGGGTTGAACCGCTGGCGATTGCGCGTTGTCTTTGTGCGATGCCGCCCGCCCGCAAATCCGCGAAAAAAGAGCTTGTCGCCGAAAATCTATTCACCGCCCTGCACATCGGCGCGAGTTCGGTCTCCATGATGGTCGCGGAGCGCCAGCAAGACGGCTCGTTCACCTCCGTCGATTTCCTCGAACAACCCGCGCCGGTCGCCCGCGACATTTTCCGGGGCGGCGGCGTCAGCCCGTCCACCACCGAGCGGGTCGTGGCTATCATCAAGGAGTATCAGAAATCCCTCGCCGAACTCGGGCTCGACCCCCACGCCGTCACCCGCGCGGTGGCCACCAACATCCTCAGCGAGGCGACCAATCACGAGACTTTCATGAACCGCATCCGCATCGCCTGCGGACTGCGGATCGGCACCATCGACGACGGGGAAATGACCCGGCTCATCTATCTGAAAACCCGCCGCCGCCTGCTCAACCTGCCCGCCATGCGCAAGGACACCACGCTGGTCCTGCACGTGGGTCCGGGCAACACCCGAGCGCTTCTGTTTCAAAACGGCCTCATCGCGCGCTACACCAGCTACCGCATGGGCACCCACCGGACGCGCGAGGCGGTGGAGGGTTCCCACGCGGAAGGCCCGGCCATGCTCCGGGTCATCCGCGAGCATGCTTACGGGAATCTCGCGCAGATCCGCTTCGACTACTCGGATGTCAGCATCGACGGCCTGGTGGTCATCGGTTACGAGCTGCAATCCGTCGCTCCCTCGCTCACCAAGTCCACCCAGGTTTGCTCGATCAAGGCCCTGCGCCAGTTCACCGCCGACGCCGCCAACATGAGCGATGTGGAACTCGTGAAGCGTTTCCAGCTCGACTATCAAACCGCCGAGGCCCTGCTCCCCGCCCTTGAAATCAACCTCGCCATCGCCGAAACCCTCAAGCTCGGCGAGGTCCACATCCCCACCAGCGAATACGAGCAAGGACTGCTCCACGACCTGCTCGTCTCGCAGGAACTCACCGGCACCTTCGCCGAGGAAGTCCTCCGCTCCGCCCGCATCCTGGCGGAACGCTATCAGTCCGACCCCAGCCACGGCGAACACGTCGGCAATCTCTGCACCCGCTTCTTCGAGGCGCTCCCCGATCTCCATCAGCTCACTCCGCATGACGCGCTGTTGCTCCAGGTGGCCGCCATTCTCCATGAAGTTGGCACTTACGTCAGCCCGCGGGCCCACCACAAACACTCGGAATACCTGATCCTCAACTCGGAAGTCTTCGGACTCAACCGACTGGACGTCACCATCGTCGCGCTCGTCGCCCGCTATCACCGCCACTCCGGCCCACGGCTCGACCACCCGAGCTACGCCGCCCTCAGCACCGACGACCGCATCCGCGTTTGCAAGCTCGCCGCCCTGCTCCGCGTGGCCGACGCCCTCGAGCGCACCCACGTCCAGCGCGTCGCCAACTTGGAAATCCGCCGTGAGTCCGGCAAACTCCGCATCCGCCTGCCCGGCCTGGCAGACGCCGCCGTCGAGCGCCTCGCCATGGACTCCAAGGCCGACCTCTTCGAGCAAATCTTCGGCCTCGGCGTCGTCATCGACGAAGACAACTGACCCTTTCAAATCTCAAAACTTCTCCCATGTCCACTCCCTACCTCAACCGCGAGCTCTCTTGGATCGAGTTCAACCAGCGCGTCCTCAACGAAGCCCTGCGCGAAGACCTGCCGCTGCTGGAGCGGGTGAAGTTCCTCGCCATCACCGCGTCCAACCTCGACGAGTTCTTCCAAGTCCGCATCGGCGGGCTCAT
>CAMCUY010000118.1 GCA_945879075.1 Akkermansia muciniphila
CCCTTGATCGAGCTCTTCGCGCCGAGAGGCTTTCTGAGAGAGATCGCAGCACCCATGTTGGACTGGTCGTAGTAGTCGCTGAAGTAGGACGACTCCTTGAAGAAAAGCTCGCCGCCCAAAGCCAGTTGCTGGTCCATGAACCACGGCTCCACCAGCGAGACGCTGAACTCGGAGCGCTCGGCTCCCGCGCGCAGATTCATCCCGAAGCGCTGGCCGCCGCCGGTGAAGTTCCATGGATTGAACAAATCGAAGTTGGTCTGCTCCAGCGTGACGAAGCCGACGATGCTGTCGATGGAGCTGAAGCCCGCACCCACGCCCACCGAGCCGGTCGCCTTTTCCTCGACGAGGACGTTCACGTCGCGATATCCGGAACCGCCCGGCGTGCCGGTGGTTTGGACGTCGCTGAAATATTGCAGGTTGGTGAGACGGGCCTTGGTCGTTTCGAGTTCGACAGTGTTGAACATGTCTCCCGGCTGCAGCGGGATTTCCCGGCGGATCACCTTGTCCTTGGTCTTGGTGTTGCCTGCGACGTTCACGCGGCCCACCTTGAAGCGGGAACCCTCAGTGATGCGGTAGGTGATATTCACCCGGTTAGGGCCAGCGTCGCGGATGTCGGGAGTCACCAGCACGTCGGCGTAACCGCGCGAGCCGTAAAAGCTGCGGATCATGGTGATGTCCTCGCGCATCTTCTTGGAAGAGTAGGCGGAATCACCGACGAGGGTCAGCGACGGATAGAGTTCCTCGGGTTTGAATACGGTCATCTTGCCGAAGCCGACACCCGCGACCGTGTAGCGTTCGCCCTCGCTGATCGGGATCACCAGATCCACGCTGCCGTCGCCCACGGGGACGCGGTTGATGCCGGGGCAACTGGCGCGGAGATAGCCCTTGTTGCGGTAGTAATCCAGGACCTTGTCGAGATCGGAGTCCAACTCGTTCGACTCGAAACGACCGGACTTGGTCAGCCACGAGAACCAGCCCTTTTCCTTCACCGTCATTTCCTTGCGGAGTTCCAGGTCGGTGAACGCATTGTTGCCTTCGAAAGTAATCTTGCGGACCTCGTTCTTCTGGCCCTCGTCGATGACGAAAATCAGGTCGGACAATCCCGCCTGGCCGGTCGCCTGCGTGCGGTGGCTGACCGTCACGTCGGGGTAGCCGTATCCTTGATAGTATTTCTCGATGTTGCGCCGCGCCTCGAGGATCTGCTCGTCGCTGAGCGCGCCGCCGGGTTTGATTTTCGACTCCTTGGCCAGCTTCTGGTCGGTGAAAATCGAGTTTCCAACAAACCCCACGCCGCCGAGCGCCGGACGCGTCGTCACCTCGGCGATCAACCTCACGCTGTCACCCACGGGCTCCGCGAGGAAGCGCACGTCGTCCACCAGGCCGGACTCATAGAGCGACTTGATGTCGTTATCGAGATTCTCCGAGCGGTAGGGCGTGCCGCTCTTGGACGCCATGAGGTTGCGCAAGCGGGCCTCGTCCACCGTCTTTGCTCCCTGATAGCGGACCGCCACTTCGGAAATGTTTTTCCCCTCGAAATCCTGCGCGTGCAGGGTCCCTGCGAGAGCCACAAGGGCAAGGGAGGTGAGGGCGGCGAATTGACCCACGCCGCGCGGCATGAGGAGTGAGGGAGCTGTCGGGAATCGCATGCTTGTAGGAATGATGCGCAATGAAGCTCGCCCCCACCTGCCCCGTCAAGGTCAATAGCCGGTCCGCTCCTGCTTTTGCTTCAGCGGCCGTTAATCCGGCATCAAGGTGCCCAGCAGGCGACGTTTTGATCCTCGCTGGGCGCGCCGAAACGGGGGGGGGGGATCGTCCACGAGGACAAGCACACCGAGGCATTGCTTCCAAGCCACGCCTGCCCCTGAAATCCCCGGTGACCACATGAAGACTTTACTCCGCCAGCGCGCGGGGTGAATTTCCGCTCATCCGATGGAACCCAGCAGCGATCAATTCATCCGCTATCTCGCCACCGAGCGCGGCCTGTCGGCGGCCTATCAACTATCGGTGCGGCAGACGCTCGACGCGCTGGCCGGCTGGATGAAATCGCGGACCACTTCCCTGCGCGACGTGGGCACGGATGAGCTCGCCGCGTTTCTCGGCGACCGGAAAAAAAGCGGGCTGAACGCGGCCTCCCTGCGGATCACCACGGTGCACTTGAAGGTGTTTTTCCGCTGGCTGGTGATGAAGGACAAGCTGGAGATGGACCCGGCCGAGCCGCTGCTCGCGCCGCGACCGGACCAGACGCTGCCGGAAACCCTGCACGCGTCCGAGTTGGTGAAATTGATGGAATCCATCGAGCCGTCACTTCCATTGGGCCGGCGGGACCTGGCGATTCTCGAGCTGTTCTATTCCTCCGGCCTGCGGCTCTCGGAGCTGTGCAAGGCGCGACTGGAGATGATGGACTTCGAGGAAGGATTCCTGCGGATCACCGGTAAAGGCGGCAAGACGCGGATCGTCCGCGTCGGCAACAAGGCGCGCGAGGCGATTTCCAACTATCTGGCCAACGAGCGGCCGGGCCTGGTCACGAAGAAGACGTCATCGCACATTTTCATCAGCGTCCGGGGTACCGCGCTCTCCCCGGACCGAGTCCGCCAGATCGTCAAGGAGCGCGCCAAGTTCGCCGGCATCGACCAGAACATCTATCCACACCTGCTGCGCCACTCGTTCGCGACCCACCTGCTGGAAGGCGGCGCGGACCTGCGGGTGATCCAGGAACTGCTGGGCCACGCCGACATTTCCACCACCCAGATCTACACCCACGTGGACCGCCAGCGCTTGAAGACGGTACACAAGCAGTTCCACCCGCGCGGGTGAGTCGGGCCCGCTGAATGATTAGGTTGGAATTTTCACGACGCCAAACCCAGCAAGACCATGATTTTCAAAAATATATTTTCCGTTCAGGGAGAGATTTGAGATTGAATACTCAACTGAGCCCAGCATGAAAACACACCTCCTCATCCGACGGATCACGGTCGCTGGCGTTGCAGTCCTGGCAGCCTGCGCGCCCCAACCGCAACCGCCCAAGTTGCAAGTATCGGCATCGATTCCCTCTGAATCCTCGCTCTCAGGACAGGTGCTCCATGGGGTGAACTCCGACCGCAGCAGGATCGGCGCGTCGGCTGCTTGCGAGCGTTACCAAATGCAGAACGTCAGCGCGAATGTGGCAGCCGCCAACCGTCCAGGAAAAAGCTTCGCTCCAGTGAGCGTCAATCTTTGGGTGGGTTCCAAGAGCCACGAATCCAACATGCGCCAATCCTGGACCCACACCGGCGTGGCCACGCTCAGCAATTCCCAATTGGCGACGCGCGACCAATTCAACCGGTTCTGATCGCCACGATGCCCGACTTGTCGCTTGAAATCGCCCTGAAAGTCCGCGGATTATTCCGGATCGCGGGCATCGACGAGGCGGGGCGAGGGCCGCTTGCCGGTCCGGTGGCGGCGGCTGCGGTGGTTTTACCCGAAGGTTTCACCTGCCCCGGACTCGACGATTCCAAAAAAATCAGCGCTCCGAAACGCGAGCTGCTTTATGAGCGACTCACCACCGATCGGGAAATTCATTGGACCGTCGCCACCGCCGACCGCGAGGAAATCGACCGGCTCAACATCCTGCGGGCCACCCATCTGGCGATGCGGCGCGCCGCCGAAGCTCTCCGCCCGGCGCCGGATCATTGTTTGATCGACGGACTGCCGGTTAGGGACTTCCCCTTCGGCCACGACGGAATTGTCAAAGGCGACGGGCTTTCGCTCTCCATCGCCGCGGCGAGCATCATCGCGAAAGTCACCCGCGACCGGATCATGCGGGAGCTCGACCGGGAGTTCCCTCAATTCGGCTTTGCGAAACACCAGGGATATGGCACCAAAGGGCATCTTGAAGCGCTACGGATTCACGGCCCTTGTTGCCACCATCGTCGCTCGTTTCAGCCGGTCGCTCAACTCGCGCTGCCGTTTGACGGCGGCTGACGGCCAGCCGCGCGACCGGATCTGGGTGGGCAACTACGGCGAGCAGGTCGCCGCCGCCTGGCTGCGATCCCAGGGCTGCAAGATCCTCGCGAAAAACTACCGCGGCCCGCGGCGCGGCGAGGTGGACATCGTCGCGCGGGATCGCAAGCTGCTGCTGTTTGTGGAAGTGAAAACCCGCCGCGAAGGCAGCAAAATCCGCGGCCTCGATGCGGTGGGAAAAGACAAGCAAGCCTTGATCGAGCGCGGCGC
>CAMCUY010000119.1 GCA_945879075.1 Akkermansia muciniphila
ATCAGCAGCAGGCGTCTGAGGAAGTAACTTTTCACGGGAGGAGCACGAGGGTGTTTAATCAACTCCCCGGATCATGCAAGCAGAGGATCCCCGATTTGCCCGCGAGGGAAAGCGATTTTCTGAAATTTCGCCTGCATTTCCGGGTGCGGTCGTCATGTTCCCCCGCGTGACGTTCCGCCGCTTGCTCCTGATTTACGCCCCGTTCCTGCTGTTTATGGCTTCCTGCCAGAGGGAGTCGCAGGTGGATCGGGCGACCCGCGAGGAGATTTTGTTAGTCGGAAATTCGAACGAGCCGAAGGGTCTCGACCCCCACATCGTCTCCGGCGTGCTTGAGGCCAACATCCTACGCACTTTGTTTGAGGGCCTCATCGCCAGCGACCCGCAGAGCGACACCGGCAATCCGCCGGGGGCGGCGCTGGAGGTCACTCCGGACGCCACGGCCACCGTCTGGACCGCCAAACTCCGGCCCGGCGGGAAATGGTCCGACGGCATGCCCGTCACCGCCCATGATTTCGCGTTTTCTTACGAGCGCATCCTCAGGCCCGAACTTGGCGCGAAGTATGCCGAGATGCTTTACTTCCTCAAAGGCGCGGACGATTTCAACCAGGGCAAAACCACCGATTTCTCCACCGTCGGGGTGGAAGTCGTGGATGACGACACCCTTCGCCTCACCCTCCGCGGCCCCACGCCCTATTTTCGGGAAGTCATCAAACACTATACTTGGACTGCGGTGCCCCGCCACGTTGTTCTTAAGCACGGCACCATCGGCCAGCGCGGGAACCCCTGGACCCGCCCCGAAAACATCGTCGGCAACGGCCCCTTCAAGTTGAAATCCTGGCGCCGCAACGACCATATCGAGGTCGAGCGGAATCCATTCTACTGGAACGCCGCCAACGTCACGCTCAACGGCGTCCGCTTCCTGCCCGTCACCAACCTCTACACCGAGGGCCGCATGTTCCGCGACCGCCAGCTCCACGTCACCTACGCCGCCGCGCCGGAAGTCGTCGATTTGATGAAAAAGCAAAGTCCCGCGGAACTCCGCCAGGAACCCTACGTCGGCTCCGTTTTCTATCGGTGCAACACCACCCGCAAGCCGCTCGACGACGTCCGCGTCCGCCAGGCGCTCAGCTTCGCCGTGGATCGGGTGATGCTCTGCGACCATGTTTTCCGGGGCTTTAAGCCAGCGCATGCCATGACTCCGCCGATGGGAAATTACGCCCCGCCCCGCATCGCCGGCCTCGACAAGGAAAAGGCCCGCCGCCTGTTCGCGGAGGCCGGATTTCCCGGCGGCAAGAATTTCCCCCGGCTGAAGGTTCTCATCTCCAGCAGGGAGACCGCCGCCACGCTCGCCCAGGCCTTGCAGGCGATGTGGCGCGAGACGCTCGGCATCGAAGTGGAAATCGAGAACAAGGAATGGAACGCCTTCCTCGTCGCCACCCAGGAACTCGACTACGATATCGCTTACGGCGGCTGGATCGGCGACTACCTTGACCCGCTCTCGTTTCTCGAAATGTGGACGCCGGGGAATGGCAACAACCTCACCGGCTGGAACAGTCCCGCACTCGCCGACCTGCTCAAGAAATCCTTCGCCGAGACCGATGCCGCGCGCCGCTTCGATCTGCTCCTTCAGGCGGAAAAAATCCTCCTCGAGGACGCTCCCATCATTCCTATCGCCTGGTATGCGCGGAACTACCTCGTCCATCCGTCCGTGGAAGGCTGGCATCCGTTGCTGCTTGCCGACAATCCCTATCAATACATCCGCCTCGTTCCCGGGCGTTGATTTCCCGCCACCATGCTCCGCATCATCATCAGTCGCATCGGTCAGGGAATCATCACCCTGTTTGTGCTCGTCACGCTGACGTTTTTCCTCGTCCGCGCCATGCCCGGAAATCCTTACACCGAGGAAAAAGCCATCCCCGCGCACATCGTCAAGCGGATGAAAGAATACACCGGACTCGATAAACCGGTGGCGGTCCAATACGTCACCTATCTGAAAAACCTCGTCGTCCATCAGGACCTGGGCGACGTGATTAAAAAGGACGGCGTCAAGGTTTCCGAGATCATCGCCGAGTCGTTCCCCGTCTCGCTGTGCCTGGGAGTGCTGTCCATCGGCATCGCCCTGCTCGTCGGCATCCCCGCGGGGGTCATTGCGGCAGTTAGGAAAAACACCTGCGTCGATTACACGGCCCTCGCCTTCGCCATGCTCGGCATTTGTCTACCCAGCTTCGTCATCGGCCCGCTGCTGGCAGTGTCTGCCGGACTTGGCCTGAAGTCGCTCAACGTCGCCGGTTGGTCGTCGCCTGGCGACTGGATCCTGCCCGCCGTCACACTCGGCTTCATCAACGCGGCCTACCTCGCCCGCCTCGCCCGCGGCGGCATGCTTGACGTGCTCTCGCAAGACTACATCCGCACCGCCCGCGCCAAGGGGGCGCCGCCGGCGCGCATCGTCATCCGCCACGCCCTGCGCGGCGGGCTGATCCCCGCTGTCGCCTTCATCGGTCCCGCCTTCGCCGGGATGATTTCCGGCTCATTCGTCATCGAGACGATTTTCCAAATTCCCGGCATGGGCCAGCACTTCGTCAACGCCGCCACCGACCGCGAGTTCTTCCTCATCCAGGGCCTCGTGCTGTTTTACGGCTTCCTCATCGTCGGCGCCAACCTGCTGGCGGACCTCGCGCAGATCGCCCTCAACCCCCGCCTGCGGAAAGCATGAACATGGAAAAAGGCACCTCACTCTGGAAAGACGCCTGGCACCGCCTCGCGCACAACCGCGCGGCCATCGTCAGCCTGTTTGTCCTCATCGTCATCCTGCTGCTCTGCTTCATCGGCCTGCTGATGCCGTTCGTGAAGAGCCCGACGGTCATCGACCTTGCCAACGCCTCCGCCGCGCCGTCCGCCGCGCATTGGTTCGGCACCGACCAGCTCGGGCGCGACCTCTTCTCCCGCGTGCTTTACGGCGGACAAGTCTCGTTGTTAGTCGGACTCGTCGCCACCGCCGTCGCGGTGGTTATTGGCGTCATTTACGGAGCTGTCGCCGGGTATGCCGGTGGCAAACTTGACGACTTGCTGATGCGCTTCGTCGATATCCTCTTCGCGCTACCGTTCCTCGTGCTGGTCATCCTGTTCGCGCTCGTCGTCGATAAGCCCGCCTCGGATTTCACCGAGTGGGTCATCCAGACCACCGGCTTCGCCCGCGACCGGGTGGCACCCATCACCACGCTCATCCCGCTGTTCATCGCGATCGGCGCGATCGGCTGGCTGACCATCGCCCGCATCGTCCGCGCGCAGGTGATGGCGGTGAAAAAACAGGAATTCGTGGAAGCCGCTGTATCGTTAGGCCTCGGCCGCGGGCGCATCCTATTCCGCCACATCCTGCCGAACGTCATCGGCCCCATCATCATCTACACCACGCTCGCGGTGCCCGGCATTATGCTGTTGGAAAGCGTGCTATCCTTCCTCGGCCTCGGTGTGAAACCACCCAACAGCTCGTGGGGCATCCTCATCAAGGAAGGTGCCGACCGCATGGAAATCAGTTGGCTGATGCTGTTCTTCCCCTCCTTGTTTTTCGCCAGCACGCTCTTCGCGCTCAACTTCCTCGGCGACGGACTGCGCGACGCGCTCGACCCGAAGTCCGCGAAGGACTGATGTTACAGGACGATCTTTTTGAACTTCGGCACGAGCAAGTTCATGAGAATCCAGAGGGAGCCGCAAACGACGAAGATGATGGCCTGAACGGTGACCCAGCTCAACGAATACCCGTGTATCACAAATCAGTTCGGTAGTTTGACGCTTTCCAGTCGCGGTGAGAGTAACTGCATCACCAGCAGTGCGAGCAGATAGGCGGTGGCCGCGATGGCGAACAGCGGAACATAGCCGCCGGTGTTGATGATGAATCCGACCTTCGCGGCCAGCAGCGCACCGCCGAGCCCCCCCATCAGGCCGCCAATGCCGACAACGCTGCCCACGGCACGGCGCGGGAACTGGTCGGAGACGGTGGTGAAAAGGTTCGCGCTCCAGCCTTGGTGGGCCGCAGTGGCCAG
>CAMCUY010000120.1 GCA_945879075.1 Akkermansia muciniphila
CCAACCACACGGCTCGCCCTGCGCCGGTTGCGGAGTCCATTCACGGGAAGGGCTGATCCCGGTAGGGCCGATCCCTCCGCAGTCGGCCGTGACTGCCCCCGAGGGTGAGATTGTCGATGGAAAGTGAATGCTCCGCGCTTTTCTTTCTCATCTCAAGCACCTCGCATTCGCACCGCCCATGCGGGCGGACAAGTGGGCGGACCGCGGAGGGTCGGCCCTACCAATTTCCCCAATGGCCACAATCGGGCGAAAACATCTTCCTCACAACGGCGGGCCGCTGAATTCGGCGAACCCCGAGGGCGAAGTCTATTTCATCACGATCTGCTGTATGCCGCGAGGCTCCAATCAACTCGCAAATGCCGGGACTTGGCAAGCCATCGACAAGGCAATTTCCCAGAAGGAATCCTCAGGGGAGCTGACTTGCCGCCTGGCCCTCGCCATGCCGGACCATTTTCATGCCCTGCTCGGTTTTCCCGGGACCAAGCCGATGGTCCAAGTGGTCACCGCGCTTAAGTCGTGGATGACCAGTCGGCATGGCATACGATGGCAGCGCGACTTTTTTGATCATCGGGTCCGTGGGTGGGAATCGGCACAGGAAAAAGCGAAATACATCCGGATGAATCCCGTGCGGGCGGGACTGGTCGCCGATCCGGAAGATTGGCCCTACCAAAGATAGTGCTGGTAGGGCCGATCCCTCCGCGGTCGGCCGTGACTGCCCCCGAGGGTGAGATTGTCGATGGAAAGTGAATGGTCCGCGCTTTTCTTTCTCATCTCAAGCACCTCGCATTCGCACCGCCCATGCGGGCGGACAAGTGGGCGGACCGCGGAGGGTCGTCCCTACCGGATTCATTCGCGACTCTAACCTCTTCAATTCAAAATTGAAAATCCAGAATCCAAAATCATTCCTCCCGCTTCTCGCCTGCCTCGCGGTGGTCCTCCTGTGGTTCTCGCCGTGGTGGGTGGGAGGCAAGAACCTGGCGCCGCTCGATCTCCTCAACGAGATGATGAGCCCGTGGCGGGACGGCAATGAAACCCGCTTCGCCAAGAACCACATTGTTTCGGACGCGGTGGACCAATACCTGGTTTACCGGATGGTGGCTGCGGACGGCTACGCCAAGGAAGGTTGGCTTGGATGGAGTTCGCTGACCTATGGGGGCACCGCGCAGTATGCCAATACGATGGCGCTGTATTACGACTGGACGATGCAGCTCCACCGCTGGTTCGGCTTCTGGACCGCCTGGCATCTCGGGCTCATGGGCCAGGTCATGCTGGCGGCCGCCGGCATGTATTTGTTTCTGCGTGGAAGAAAGACCGGAAACCTATGGGCGTGCTGTGGGGCGCTGGCGTACGCGGCCAACTCGCAATTCGTGACATGGATCTATCACCGCTGGACGCTCGGCGCGTTCTGCTGGGTGCCGTGGATTCTGTGGGCCGCCGATGGCTATCGGCGCGGGAACCGGAACTATTGGGCGGCAGTGCCCGTGTTCATCGCCATGGCCTTTCTCGGCGGCACGCTGCAGCACACCGCGCTGGCGGCGCTGGCCGTGGCGGCCATGTGGTTGGAGGAGGCGCTTCTCCTGCATTCAAAATCCAAAATCCAAAATCCAAAATCTCAAGCGGCCACGCAGTGGCAGCTCCTCGGCCGCTACGCCGCTTGGGGGCTGCTTGGAACGGGCCTGGCGGGGATGATGCTCGTGCCGTGCATCGACGCGTTCGTCACCAGCAACCGCCTGGGACTGCACACCGGGATGACGGCCAACGCGGCGAACAGCGTCTATCCTCAAGGGCCTCTGCAAGCGTTCTTCAATCTCGCCGCCTATCCGTTCCAAGTTTTCCCCTCGGCTCTCGGCCGGTGCGATTCGGTGGACGTGCTCAAACAGTTCAAAAGCGAGCTGTTCTATGTCTTCTATTTCGGGTCGTTGCCGGTGCTGGTCGCGTTCCTGGCCCTTTGGAGAAAAGACTCGCCGCCGCTGTCGCGGATTCTCATCGGTTGCGGGCTATTGCTGCCGCTGACCCCCTTGGTGAGGCTGCTCTATCAGCGCCTGTTCCTGCTCTTCATCCTCGGGGGAATTCTGGCGTTCGTCCACTTCATGGAGAACGCCTCCCGCAAGACAAGAATGACGGTTTTCCGCATCACGGCCTCCCTGGCCGCCGCCGGAGCCGCAGCGTGGACCGCCCTGAGCCTGCTGCTGCACCTCAAGCCCGGACTGCTAGCACCGCTGCGGGAAAAAATCATCAGCGAAGGCCGGGGCAGCTCCTTCGGCTATTTTGGCGACTGGATCGCCCAACGCGCCGATCGCTTTCTCGCGGACCTTTTCATCTGGAGCCCGCAACAAATCCTTCCCCTGCTGTTGCTCGCCGCCGCGCTGGCGGGCTTACGGTGGACGGCTTCCGAACACGCCGGCTGGCGGTCCAAAGGCGCCTGGCTCGTCGCCTTGGCGGTTATTGGCGAGGTCACGTTGTTCGGATCGCGCTGGGTTGTCTGGAGCGATCCCGCCCGCCACGCGCTGTTCCCCGCGACCCCCGAGAGCGAGGCGCTGCGATCGCACGCGGGCCGCGACGGCAGGGTGACCACCCTGATGCATCCGAGCGCCCACATGGCACGCACCCCGTTCATACCTAACACGCTTTCGGCCTACGGCATCGCCGCGGACAACGGCTACGACAGCATCATTCCTAACGGAATGCTGCTGCCGGGAGAAGCCGCGGGCGACGCGGAAAAGCTCGGGCGACTGGGCGTGAGCCACCTCATTACCTGGCCCGGCAACACCAGGGTGACCGGCGATTGGATGCCGGTATGGGACAGTCCCTCGATGGTGCTCTACGAAAACACCCGCAAAATGGCAAGATACGCGGGCTTCCGGACGGAAGAGGACAAGGACGCCTTCTTCGCGGGCGAGCGACCGGACGTGCTCGCGGTTCGTGAGACGTCCGGCAGGGAAAACAGCCGGTTGCTGGAAGTCCCGGCCGGAGTCCGCTGGATCCGCCTGGCGGAAAACCAAGCGGATGGGTGGGAATACAATATAACAAACGCGCCATCCTCCACGTGGCAGGCGGTCCAGCGCGCTCCCGATGCGAGCATGCTCCTGCCGCTTGCCGGTTCCCCGCCGTCCGAACCGACGACTGTAGCCATGCGCTACAACCCGCCTCTCCGCCGGCTCGGTTTTGAAATCTCGGCGGTGGCGCTGCTGCTCACTCTCTTGGCTGGCATTTGGATCCGCTTCGTGAATCCTGCCCCCCACCTTCCATCGCATTCCAGATGATCACTCTTCTATCACCCGGCCCGCAGACGGCAATCCACCCTCACGCCGAATCCATGCTGCCGGCCATTGGCGGATTCCCTCCTTCCGACCGCCCGTTGTTTCTGGCGGGCTACAGCGAGCTGTGTCGGATCGACCTGAGCGGCAAGCGCGCGCTGGAAATTTGCGGCGGTTTCGGCAAGCTGGCGGCGGGACTGGCGGAGGGGTTCCCGCAGGCGGAGGTGATCGGGCTCGATCTCTATGCCGCCTCGGGGCCGGAGATCGAGGAGCGGATGAAACGCCTTCCCGGGCTTTCCTACGTGGCGGGCGACGCGTTCGATCTATCCGCTTACGGCGAGGCCTCGTTCGACCTCGTCTGGGGACAAGCCGCGCTGCACCATCTGGCCCATGACATCGACGGCCTGTGCGAACAGGTTTCGCGGGTGCTCAAGCCGGGAGGACGCTTCGTTTTCATCTTCGAGCCGATGGGCCACAACCTGCTGGTCGCTGCGATCCGCGCGGTGCGGATGGCTCAGGGCGAACTGGGCGACGAGAGCAATTTGTATCTCTCGCAGTTCGAGCGGATGAGCAAACACTTCTCCAGTTGCGAGGTGCAGATGTTCAATTTCCTCGGCTATCCGATGAAGGCGGTTTCAGATCGCTTCGGATTTCTATCAAGCGCCGTCCAGCGGTTGGATTCGTGGTTGTTCCGGAGTTTTCCCAAGCTCCTGCGCTACGGGGCGAACTGCAATGTGATATTCACCAAGTAGCGGCGATCACCGGTCGG
>CAMCUY010000121.1 GCA_945879075.1 Akkermansia muciniphila
TTCATCGGCGTCCACCACGACGCGCATGTCTCGCTGATCACCGTGGACCACGCGATGGTCGATGGTCGATGGAGTTTTGATTGGGAGGCCATGGAAAACGCCGTCACTCCGGAAACCAAGGTCTTCCTGCTGTGCAACCCGCAGAACCCGCTGGGCCGCGTCTTCTCCGCCGATGAAGTCACGAAACTCGCCGCCTTCTGCGAGGCCCACGAGCTCGTGCTCGTCTCGGATGAAATCCACTGCGACCTGATCTTCGACGAGACCGCCACGCCCCATTTCTCCGCACTCAATCTCCCGGAAAACCTCGCCAAGCGCACCATCACCCTGCTCGCCCCGAGCAAGACCTGGAACATCGCCGGCCTCGGCTACGCCTTCGCCGTCATCCCGGACGACAGCGCCCGCCGCAAGTTCGCCGCCGCCCGCGGCCACACGCTTTCCGAGATCAACGCCCTCTCCTACTACGCCGCCGAGGCCGCCTACCGCGAGGGCGAACCGTGGCGATTGGAGCTGATGGACTACCTGAAAGCCAACCGCGACCTGCTCGTCGATTTCATCAACACCCGCTGCCCCGTCTTGTCCGTGAGCGCCGGCGAGGCCACCTACCTCGCATGGATCGACGCCCGCGGCATGGGCGTCGAGAACCCCGCGCAGCACTTCGAGAAAAAGGCCGGACTCTTTCTATCCGACGGTGCCTACTTCGGCTGGCCCGGCTGGGTCCGCTTCAACTTCGGCTGCCCGCGCGCGCGGATGCTCGAAGGCCTGGAGAAAATCGCCGCGGCGCTGTGATCAATCGAGATAGGGATTTCCCACGGCTTCCTCGCCGATGGTCGTGCCCGGCCCGTGCCCCGGCAGGACGCGGGTGTCGGCAGGCAATCTCATGAGGTGGCGCGCGATGCCATCCAGCAACTGCGACGTGCTGCCGCCCGGAAGATCCGTCCGGCCGATGGAGCCGGCGAAGAGGGTGTCACCCGAGAACACCACCCCGTGATCCGCCAGATGGAAGGTCACGCTGTCGGGCGAGTGCCCGGGAACGTGGGCAAGGGAGATTTCCAGCCCTGCGATCCGCAGCGGCTCGGTCATGACGAACAGCCGGTCGATTTGATAGGGCGTCACCGCGATCGGCAGCCCCCACGAGCGGGCCATCGATTCCAAAGTGAGATCCTTGGAGTAGTCCGCATAGGCGTGAAGCCGGGCGCCCAGCGCCTTGAGCGCGGCGGCGTCGGTGACGTGGTCGTAGTGCTGGTGGGTGAGCAGCACGTCATCGACCCGCACGCCGCGGCGGGTGATCCACTCGGCGATCCCCTCCGGCGCGTCGATGAGGAGATTGCCGTCGGGAGTTTCGACGAGATAGCCGTTGGTCTGAACGAGACCGCCGGTGTAGAGGGAGATTTTCATGAGTGCGGGAAACCTGCACGGGCATGCCCGGCGAGGTAAAGCGAAACCCTCCCTGATGCCGCGGGCCGCCCGGTTTTAGCGGGCGAAGCCGATGTAAATCCCGAGCACAACGAGGACGAGGGCGAGGCTGGCCCACTTGGCGTTTTTCCAAGGAGTCATGTCGATGGTGTTGCCGCTGACCAGTTCCCATGGAATGGAGCGCGGCTTCACGGCACCGATGACGAGCATGATGACGACCAGCAAGGCGAAGACGAGACCGAGGAAATGGAACTCGTGGATGCCCAGCCCGGTGACGGGATTCATCCCGTCTGGCAGGAAATAACCGAGAGCGATGGTCACGACTCCGACCACCAGGCCGACGGTGCCCGCCACGGCCGGGACGCGGCGGTTGAGCATGCCGACCACCACTACCGCGAAGATCGGGATGAAATAGATGCCGTTCATTTTCTGGAGGTATTTGAAAATACTCTCCTGACCGGCCAGCAGCGGCGCGATGATCATGGCGGCGATGGCGGTGACGACCACGAAGATTTTCGCCGCGCGGACCATCTGGGCCTCGCTGCCCTTCGGATTGATCACATGATGATAGAGTCCGATGCTGAACAGCGCCGAGGTGCTGTTGAGCGCGGCGTTGAACGAGCTGAGGATGGCGCCGACCATGACCGCGGCGAAGAAACCTGTCAGCGGCGCGGGCAGGAGATCGAAGACCAGCTTGCCATAGGCTTGGTCCGCGCGGACGCCCTGGCTGGCATAAAGGTGATAGGCGACAATCCCGGGAATGACCAGATAGACAGGGCCCAGCAACTTGAGACCGCCGGTGAGGAGCACGCCCTTCTGCCCTTCCGCGAGGCTGCTCGCGCCGAAGGTCCGCTGGATGATCTGCTGGTTGGTGCACCAGTAGAAGAGGTTCAAGAGCGCCACACCGGTGAACAGCGTGGAGAACGGAACGCTTTGACCGGCCTTGCCGATGGAGCTGAGCCTGGCGGGATCCGCCGCGTTGAGCACCTTCCAACCGGCGACCACCCCCGCACCGTCGCCCACCTTGTTGAGCGCGAACCAGGCGATCATGAAGCCACCGACCAGCAGGCCGACGCCGTTGATCGTGTCGAGCACGGCCAGCGTGCGCAGGCCTCCGAAGCGGGAGTAGAGCGAACCCATGACGCCGATGAGAATCGCGGTCCCCCAGAGGATGACCATGTCCGGCTGCATGACATAGCCGAACAATTTGACCGGCTCGGTGATGCCGGTGAGACCCTTGAGATCGAGCATCTGCGAGAGTCCCACCGCGCCGCTGTAGAGGATGATGGGAATGAGCAGCAGCGCGTAAGCACTGAGGAAGATCAGGTTGGCGATGGTCTGGGTCTTGCGGTCGTAGCGGAGTTCAAGAAACTGCGGGACCGTGGTGATGCCGGTTTTCAGGAACTTCGGCAGAAAGAACATGGCCATGATGACCAGCGCGATGACGGCGATGACCTCCCAGGCCATCACGCTCAGGCCGTCGTTGAACGCGGCGCCGTTGAGCCCCACCATTTGCTCGGTGGAAAGGTTAGTCAGGAGCAGCGAGCCGGCGATGATCGGGAAAGTGAGGCTGCGGCCGCCAAGAAAGAACCCCTCGGAGCTGCTACTTTCATCCTTGCGGGTGATCATCCACGTGAGCAACGCGGCGGAAGCGGTGAAAAGGAAAAACGACAGGAGGGTCCAAGCATGCATGGTGTTCTTTAGTTGGGGTTTTTGTTGGGTTCTTACCCTGACCGGCGGGATTCAGAAGCAGCGGTGCAAACTAATCAAGCAATGTTTTGCAGTTCCTATTCCGCAGAGAATCTGTGAATCATCGTGTGCTGGTAAGTCTCGCCGGGGCGGAGGACCGGGGACGGGAACGACGGCTTATTAGGAGAGTCGGGAAACCCTTCGCTCTCCAGGCAGAGCGCGGTGCGGCGGGCGTAGGCGACGCCACCCTTGCCGATGGCTTTCCCGTCGAGAAAATTCCCGCCGTAGAACTGGATGGCCGGCTGATTGGTGAAAACCTCCATCACCCGCCCGCTCTTGGGGTCCTTCAATCTAGCCGCGAGACGCACTCCACCGCCTTGTTTCAGCACCCACGCATGGTCGTAACCGCCACCGTGCTTCAGGGCTTCGAAGTCGGCGTCGATGCGGTCGCCGATGGTCGTCGGCTGGGTGAAATCCATCGGAGTCCCCGCGACGGGATCAACTTTCCCGGTCGGGATAAGTCCCGCGTCGGTGGGCAGATAGTCGTCCGCGTCGAGCATCAGGACATGGTCGTTGATCGACTTGGCGGGATCGCCCGAGAGGTTCCAATAGGTATGATGGACAAGGTTGAGGATGGTCGGCGCGTCGGTGGTCGCCTGCGCCTGCCACTTCAATTCGTTGTCGTCGGTGAGAGTGTAAATGACTTTGACCGCGAGGTTGCCGGGATAGCCTTCTTCACCGTCTTTGGCGGTATAGGAAAACTCGACTCCGTTTTCACCCGTGATTTTTCCGGACCAGAGCACTTTGTCGAAACCCTTCAGTCCGCCATGCAGGTGGCACGGGATGCCGCCGGGATC
>CAMCUY010000122.1 GCA_945879075.1 Akkermansia muciniphila
CGCGTGAGCTTTTTGCAAACCTTCCGCACCCGCCCCAACAGGCGCTCGACCCCCAGGAAATCCCGCTCCGGGAACTCGCGGGCCATCTCCATCAGAAACGAGCCGTCGCCGCAGCCCAGATCGATTTCCAGCGGCCGGTCGCCCCGGCAAATCTCCGCCCGGGCGAGTTCCCGGAAATAATCCGCCGGCACGAACTCCCCCGCCAGCGCCGGCCGCGGAAGGACATTGAAAGGCTGCGTCGCAATCACCGCGGGATGAAAATCCGCCGGGCGCGGAGTGGCGAGCGCGGAATCAAAGAAATCCCATCCCTTCCCGAACTGGCACCGGCCTCAGCGAGCAAGACCAACAACTTTTCGAACGACGGTTCCATCATCGGCAGGCGGTGCCCAGGGTTTTTGCCGGATCATCCACGCGTTGCGGCGCAGCATTTCCAGACGTTGCGGTGGCGGCAGCTTGGACAAGCTGCCTCCCACTCTCTTTTTCAGCGGCTCTTGGAATTCATCAACCACGCCGCAAGCCAGCAACGGCTCGAATTTCCAACAAGCGCAAACACCTGCCGCCGGGGAATCCGTAATGCCGCTCCTCCCGCTTTAAGGCGGGGAAATGGGTTGTCATTCGCGATCGGGCGGACTTACGTTCCGCCTCGCCGCCAAATTTCCCATGATCATCCTCATCAAGATTTCCCTCGCGCTCTTCCTCATCGGCTGGTCCGGGCTCGGGCTGTGGATGCTCCTGAAATACGACCACCTCTTCGGTGACCACCCGGATGATCCGGCCGAGTCGTCGGGCGCGCGGGCGCTGAATGTGACCCAGGTTTCCTCGGTCTGGTTCGGCTTTTTCGCGGTGGCGTTTTATTTCCTGATCAGTTGAGAGCGGCCGGACTCGAGGAAATGCCGGGGCACGCTGAGGACCAACTTCTCGCCGAGCATCGCGATGACGACAAAGGCGCAGGTTTCCAGGCGCAATCCGGGGGTGAAATTTTTTCGGCTATTGATCCGCCGCAGGTAAAATGATGTCGTTGCCACGAATGAGAGTCGGGTTGGCTGTTTTCATCGCTCTGCTCCTTGTTTCGCACTCATGGGGGCAAGCCCTATTGGTGCGTCCCCAGGAACCCGCCGCGGAACACGGCGGGTTGTTCCCGCGGACGGACCTATCTCCTCATCTGTCGTTGCTCGTGGATCCCACTGGGAAAATGGACATCCACGATGTGATGGCGGAGGGCACTCGTTTTGAAGCGAACCAGCGGAAGACTCCCTCATTCGGTTTCACACGCTCGGTAGTTTGGGTGCGCTTCACCGTGCGGGCGGAGCGAAACCTGTCAGAGCATCTGACCGTGGAACTGGGCACCGCTCGTTTGAACCATGTGACATGGCATGTGGTCGCTGATGGAAACCTCGTGCAAACCCTGTCCTGTGGTGCCGCCGATGTTCCCCGGCGGCAGGAGCGGCGGCCCTCACTGGATCTGGATTTACCCTCGGGAACGGAGCGGACCATCTACCTGCGCGCCGAGTCCAACACCGCCATCTGGCTGCCACTGTGGATCGGATCATCCGGGGTGATGCAGCAGGCGGCCTTGCGCCAGGCGACCGGCGACGCGCTGCAAACCGGCTTCTGTCTGGCGATTGTGTTTCTCAGCCTGCTGCTGGCGTGGTTGCGCCGCGCGCAGCTGTATCTGTATCTAGCCCTCATTGCTGCTGGATACTCGCTCTATTATGTCATTTTCAACGGCTACCTAACGCAGATGTGGCCGCAGGCACCGCTGTGGATCGAACGACAGGGATTGGGGCTGACGGTCGGCCTCGCGCTTTTCGCCTTCTCCATGCTCAACCGGAGCTTCCATCTCGGGCTTCCGATAACGGGGCGCTTGCAGCGGGCTTTTGAAGGACTTGCCCGGGGCCTGCCGCTGGTCATCGTGGCCAGCTTCCTGCTGTTCGATTTCCGCGTGGCGATCCGCTGGATGGAAGTCATGGCCGTTGCCGGGGTCCTCTGCGGCCTCGTGGTGGTGCTGGGACGCGGACGCCCGCGCCGGGAGGATCTTTGGTTTGCTGCGGCATGGGGAGGTTTGGGCCTCACGTTGGTCGTTCTCGGCCTGCAGTTCGGAAACCTTACGCCGATGATCGTTCCCATTCGCGCCCTGCAATTGCTGATGGTGCCTTCGATCCTGACGGCCTTTTTCCTCGCGGTGCTCATGAAGCAGCGCGCAAGCGAGGCGGAGGAACAGAGGCACATGGCCGAACGGCAGGCTTACGAGGTGATGAGCAGCATCGCGGCCGGGACTTACGAAGTGATCTTGAAAACCGACAATCACGGCGGGGTCACACCGCAATTCCGGTTTGCGAGCCCGCAGTTTCTCGACATTTTCGACCTCACGCGCGAGGCTCTCTTGGCAGACCCGGCAGCGATCGCCTCGCGCATTCATCCGGATGACCGACCACTCACGGCCTCGGCGATCGCCGAGATCTTCGCCAACAACGAGGTATTCCGCTGGGAAGGTCGCGTGGTGGTGCGCGGCGAGACGAAGTGGTTCCTCATCGCTTCCACCTCGAGAACCGATCATGTGTCCGATACGATCTGGTCCGGTCTGGTGACCGATGTCACCGCGCGCGTGGTCGCCGAACGCATGCTGGCGGACACTTTGGAGAACGAAAAACGCCTACGGGCAGAAGCCGAGGAGCTGCGCCTCCAGGCGGAGCAAGCGCACAAGGCCAAAAGCCTGTTTCTGGCCAAGATGAGCCATGAGATCCGCACCCCGCTGAGCGCGCTCGTCAGTCTTTCACAAGCCATGTGGATGCGCGGCCAACAGCAGGAGGCGGATACGGATTTCACGCGCTTGCTCAACCGCGTGCGGTCCGGCGGGCAATACCTCAATCTGCTACTGCGCAATGTGCTCAATGTCTCCGCCGCCGAGTCTGGACGCGTGCCGCTGACCATGAGCGAATTCTACGTCGTGGATTGGATCGAGGAAATCAGCAACATCCTCGAACCCATCTCCGAATACCACCGCAGCAAAATCGAGTGGAAGCTGCCCGGCGATGATGAGGCGCGCTGGCGCACCGACCAGATGCGCCTCACCCAAATCGCGCTGAATCTGGGCGAAAACGCCCTCAAATTCAGCGCGGGTCGCGACGAACCGGTGACCATCGCAGTCGACATCTCCGGCGGCCGCTTGCGGCTCGTCGTGGAGGATCACGGCCCCGGCATCCCGCAGACTCAAATGGCGACCGTATTCGCCGAATATGCCCAAGTCGGCACTGAGGTATCACCCGTGGATAAAGGGGTCGGTCTCGGGCTGGCCGTTGTGAAGATCAACGCCGAGTTGCTAGGCGGCTCCGTGCGCGTGCAAGCCATGGAAAATCGCGGGACCCGGTTCGTCGTCGAGCTTCCCGAGATGGAAAAGCATCCCGAGCAACATCCAGAGGCAATCGGAAACCCAGCAGCCAGCGAGAACGAACATTTCCAGCCGTGAACCATGCCACAATCAACAATCCGCCCACCCCGCCCCGAGTGATGGCTGGGCAACATCCATCAACCCACTGAAGCCCATGCGAACCCTCATCGTGGATGACAGTCGTGAGGACATCCTCAATTTGCGTTTTCTACTCGAAGGGGTGGCGCATGTCGAAATCGCCGTGGCAGCACACAGCCTGGCCGCCGCCCGCGCGATGGCAGTGGAGTATTCGCCGGACCTCGTGTTCCTCGATATCGAATTGGGTGCCGACAACGGCTTTGATCTCCTCGGGCACCTGCCCCAGGGCGCGCAGATCATCTTCACCACCGTGCACACCGAATTCGGGGCTGCGGCCTACGAAGTGAATGCGGTCGACTACATCGTCAAACCCGTGAGCGAGGAACGCCTGCTGCGCGCATTGGCCAAGCTGCGCTCGCTAGACACCGCACCGCTCACCAGCGTGCAGGTCTATCGCGGCGGCGGCCAGCGCCATCAGCTCGCCCTTG
>CAMCUY010000123.1 GCA_945879075.1 Akkermansia muciniphila
CGCGTCAGGTCCGGAAATCCTCAGCAACGAGACCGCTCCCATGCCGGGCGGCGTGGCGATCGCGGCGATCGTCGTGCGGTGCGGATCTGGAATGGTTTCCATCCGGTTAGTCACTTCTTCGATGCCGAGGCGGATGTTTGGCGGCCGGTCGTCGGCGGAAGATCCGGGGGAATCACGATTTTCCCGGCGCAGTGCCGGCAATGGAATTCCCGTTGGGGCTTTAGACTCACAAAATTTGCCATGCTGAAAAGTTAGGAAATCGAGGCCGCCCTGTCAAACGCGGGCGGTGAAACTTCAGACTGCAGCCGTGGCCGCCAGCACGGAATCCAGCACCTCCACGCAGCGGTGGTTCTGCGGCTCGGTGCCGATGGAAATCCGGATCCAGTCGGGGAGTTTGTAGCTGCTCATGGCGCGGACGATCACGCCTTGCTTGAGCATGTCGCGGAAGACCCGGTCGCCGTCGCCGGTTTTGACGAGCAGGAAGTTGGCGAAGCTTGGGACGTATTCTAGGTTTCTGGCGGCCAAGGCGTCCTCATAAAAAGCCATGCCGGCGCGGTTGACCGAGCGGGTCTTTGCGATGTGGTCCGTGTCCGCGAGCGCGGCGAGGGCGCCGGCTTGGGCGATGGCGTTCACGTTGAACGGCTGCCGCGCTTTTTGCAGGAGCGTGGCGACGTTTTCCGAGGCCAATCCGTAGCCGACCCGCAAGGCGGCGAGGCCGTGGATTTTCGAAAATGTCCGCAGCACGCACACGTTTCGGCCTTCCCGGACATACTTGAGAGCGTCCGGCGGCGAGTCGGGAAATTCGAAATACGCTTCATCGAAGACAACGATCACGTGGTCCGGGACCCTGGCCATGAAGCGGTCGATCGCCTGCTGGTTGACCATCGTGCCGGTTGGGTTGTTCGGATTGGCGATGAAGACTAGGCGCGTCTTGTCGGTGATCGCGTCGGCCATCGCATCGAGGTCGTGGACGAAACCCGGATCCGGCACTTCGACGTATTTTGCGCCGAAAAGCGTGGCCATCAGCTTGTAAACCACGAACGCGTGTTTCGCGGCGATGAGCTCCGCGTCGCGGTTCAAAAACGTATGGCAGAGCAACTCGATGATTTCGTTGGAGCCGTTGCCGAGCACGACGTTGGAAAGATTCATCCCGAAGGATTCGGCAATGGCGCTGCGCAGGCGGTAGCCGCCGCCGTCCGGATAGATGTGGGATTCCTCGAGCGCCTCGCGCATGGCGATTTTAGCCAGCGGAGATGGGCCGAGCGGATTTTCGTTTGAGGCGACCTTGACGATTTGTGAGGGGTCCAGCCCGAGCTCGCGGGCAGTTTCATCAATCGGTTTGCCGGGCTCATAAGCCACGAGGTCGCACACAAATCGGTTCGCGTATTGGTCAATCGTCATCGCGGCTGCAAAGTAGGAGAGAAGTCAGGATTGGTCAAATATTTGGGGAGAATCCCCTCAGAGATTGGCGTTGAGCAGCGTTTGGAAGCGTCCAAGCGCCTCGTTATAAGTGCCAGCAAGCGATGGATTCGGCTGCAGCGACGAGCCGGCGGCGGCCTTGCAGAAGGTCTCCTGAAGTGCCGGCAAATCGTGACCATCCGCCACGGCGGCGATCAGCGCGGCACCGAGGGCGGCGGAGTTCAGGACGTCGAACCGCTCGACGGGCGCTTGGAAAACATCGGCGACGACTTGGGCGATGCCGTCGTTTTTGGCGGCGCCGCCGGTGAGTCGGATGCGCTCGGTTTTCACGTCCATCCATTGCGAGTGAAGGCGCATGTTCAGGAATTGTCCCTCAAGCAGCGCGCGGACATGCAGCGAGGGATCGGTGCCCGACTCGAAAGTGGAGGAGCCCTGCAAAACCGGCTCCGTGAAATCGTGCCGCGGGGTGATTTCCGGGCCGAAGAACGGCAGCATCAAATTCTCTCCGGCCGATGCGAGCGTGCCGGCAAGTGCTTCACGGTCGAACGCCGACCAGTCCGCGCCGAGCTTGTCGCGCAGGGCTTCACGGGCGAGCGAACCGTTGCGAAAACAGATCAGCGACATGAAGCCGCCGGCCGGATTTCCGAAGACGTGGCCGAAGCCGTTCGGGTCGGTTTTCGGTCCGGGCATGGCGGCGAAAAAGGTGTCGCTGGTGCCGAGGGAGATCACCACGTTGCCGGGCGTGGTCGCGCCCATGCCGACCAAGGAGGCCGGATTGTCGCCGGTGAAAAGCGCTGTGCGGCAGTTTTCGGCAAAGCCGTATTTTTGGGTGAAATAGGGCGAAATCCGGCCTTGGACCGTCGTCGCCGCGGCAGGAGGCAAGAGCTTTGCCCCGAGGTTGGGAGCAGTCGCGGCTAGCAGATCGGTGTCCCAGCCGAGCCTGGAAAGGTTGAGAAGATTCATCCCGGCACCGTCGCCGAAATCGATCGGCACGGATTTTCCGGCGATCACCGAAGCGATGAACGAACTCACCAGGTGGATCTGGCTGGTGCGTTCGTAGGCCGCTGGATCGGATTTAAAAAAGCGCCGGATCTGGGGACCGGTGAAGCGCTCGATGGCGATCGAGCCGCCGCGCCGGCAGACTTCCGCGGAGCCGCCGAGGGCGGCCGTGATTTCCGCGCACTCGGTTCCCGTCGAGGTGTCCATCCAGATCGGCGAGGTCGCGCGGGTCAGGGCGGGGAAGAGCTGGGAAGAAAGGTCGAGGGAAGCATCGAGCTTGGCGAGGCGGGCGTCGAAAGTGGCGTCCAAATAGACCGAGCCGTGTTGTTGTCCGGACCCGGCGATCAGTTTCACTTTGGAAAGATCCGTGACCGAGGAAAGCCGGGTGAGCAGCAAATCCAGCGCCTCAAGCCACATCAACGGGTTTGCGTGGACCTCGCCATTCTTGCCGCCGGGAATGAATCCGCTTGGAGAATGGTATTTTGGAAACTCCGCGCCGAAGTTGACTGAAAGCTGGCAGCTGATTTGTCCCGCTTCGGGATCGATCAGGATTGCCGTGAGGGATTGGGTGGAAGAATCAAGACCGAGGAACATGGGCGGAGCTTTCCCGGAGATCGGTGGATTTCCAAGGCGGAATGTGATTTCTTTTGCCGACGTTCTCCCGGTCGGAGTGGATATGAAAAAGGGCGGTCGCTTTCGCGACCGCCCTTGAGGTAGTTCAAGTCAGATGACTCGGTTCAGCTTAGAAGCTGACGCTGAGCATCGCACCGCCGATGAACTCGTTTTCGGAGCGATCGTAAGCGGTGGTTGGTTCATCGCTGAGGGCGACGGAGTATTGCACGAATGGCGAGAGCTTGGCGTGCTCGACAAAGCCCCAGTCAAGGGAGGCCCGGGTGGTCCATGCGGTGAAGTCACTTTCCTCGACCAAGTAGCCGAAGTTGGTGGAAGCATTGAGCGAAACGCATGGGCTGAGCTCGAAGCTGCGGCTCAGGCCGAGTTCGGAGTAGCCATCGTTGTCGCCAACAATATCCCAGAAGTAGGTCAACGAAGCCGTTGCGAAACCAAGGTCACGCGAGAGGCCGAAGGACACTTCTTGATAGTCTTCGAATTTGCCCACTGCCTGTTCGATGAGCTTGTCATTGCTGTTGGCGTAATAAATGTAGCCAACGCTTGCAGTAGCGAAACCGAAATCCTTGGAAACCTCGGCGTAAAAATCGACCTCGTTAGAATTGATCTCGGTACCTTGGATGGACTCCTGGTAGTTTGCATACCAAACGCCCGCGCTCAGACCGAGGCCATAAGCTTCAGTTGCGACGTCAAAGCCGGTTTCAATGAGGTCATCTCCGAGGTTTACACCACGGAAAATGTACTCGCTGGAGTATCCGGTGTGGAGTTCGTAGCTGATGGACGAGTCCGGTGCTGCGCTCACAGGAGCTGGAGCGGAGGTTCCCGCCGAAGCGTTGCCGGCCACAAGGGCGGAGGCAGCGGCCAAGGCGCCAAT
>CAMCUY010000124.1 GCA_945879075.1 Akkermansia muciniphila
TGGGACTGGTACCATTTCCACGCCGTCCGAAGCAGGCGGGCGAGCCTGAAAGGCTCGAGCTCGCCTGACTGCTTCGGCGGATGATTGGAAGATGCCTAACATGGTATCTTCGCGCCGCCATGAAGAAGCCATCCCGCAAAATCCAGTCCGTCTATCGCAATCAGAACACCCTCGTCCGTGCCGTCTTCGAACGTGCCGGAGACGCCCGCAAAGTCCTCTGCGTCGCCCTCGACTATGCCAAGCGCAAGCACGTGGCACTCATCTGCGACGGTCACGGCGACGTCCTCAAAGCCTCCTTCCCCGTTGAAAACAACGCCGCAGGCATCGCGCACCTCATCAAGGAAATCACCGCCACGGCCCGCCGCCGCAAGATCCCCAAAGACCAGATCTTCCTCGGTGGCGAGGATGAGGCAGCCTACATCGCCAACTTCACCGAAGCCCTCCGCGCCAAAGGCTACCTCGTCGTCCGCGTCAACGCCTACGAGGCCAAGGAGAATCGCGAAAACCTCCTCGCCAGCACCGACACCCTCGATCTGCTGGGCATCGCCAAAACCCTGCTTTCACGCCGCGCCCGCATTACCGGCGACACCTCCTCGAGTGCCGCCGTCTATCACCACCTCCGCGAAGTCACCCGTTGCCGTCGCCCCCTCGTCCGCCAGCAAACCGCCGCCTCCTACCGCATCCACGCCCTCGCCGACCAACTCTTTCCCGGCTTCCTCAACGGCTCCAAAAGCGCCCCCACCCCGTTCTGCGACGCCTCCCTGGAACTCATGAAAGAGCGCTTCAGCGCCCCCGAGATCGCGCGGCGCAAGCCCGCAAGCCTGGCCAACCTCCTCCGCCGCCACCGCGTCCACCACCCCGACGAAGCTGCCGCCCAAATCAACCAGTTAGCCCGTGAGGCCCTGCCACCCGCCGCCTACCCCGCCGCCTACCGCGTCGCTACCCTCCAGCGCACCCTCGCCGCCACCGTCGATCTCTATCAATGTCTCCAGCGCAACGCCATGGAGCTCCGCACCGCCGCCGCCCTCAGCCTTGCCACCACCCCCTACGTCATGCTTACCAGCATCCCCGGCATTGGCTTCGTCCTTGCCGCGGGCCTCGCCGGCGAACTCGGCGACCCGAAACACCTCGGCAAGTTAGACTCCCTCTGCGCCTACGCCGGCATCGTGCCGCGCACCCTCCAGAGCGGCGGCCCCGACTCACCCGCCGTCCAAGGACACGCCTCCACCCGCTGCAACCGCATCCTCAAAGACTGGACCGTCCAGAGCGCCCAGAAAATCCACCTCTACGGCCCGCCCGAGCTCAAGGACCGCATCACCCGCTGGAACGCCAACGGCCAGCACGGCATCTTTGCCGCCGCCCGCCACCACCTTCGGTTAGTCAGCACCCTCGTCAAAAAAGAGCACCCTTACCTCGCTCCCCAAGCCCGCACCCGCCAAGCCACGCATGATCAAATCGCCGGTGCCGCCCAAGCCACCTGGACCATCCTCCAGCGCAAATGGCGCACCGTTAGCGGCGGCCTTGACCTCATCCTCGACGAAGCCCACCCCCTCGGCTTCTGGCGTAAAGTCATGCTCGAACTCCACGGCATCGACCTCCCCGAACGCCAATGAACCACCTTCCCACCAACCCGCGGCCTCAAACGAAATGAACCGCAAACGGGACTAGCAAAACGGAGACGGGGCGACCGGATGGCTCTATTTGGGATGCCGCGTGGAAACGCGACGGCTTGGGTCAGTAAGCCAAGACACCGGTCGCCCCCGATCCGACCTGGGGAGAACAACCCCGGGCCGTACCATGGCTTCAAGATACTCCGCTCCGGCAATCTGTCGAGAGCACGTCATACCAGTCCGCCAGGCAAAAGAGGCGTAGCCGACCTGCAAAAGGTCCGCACCCGGTGTCTGCCACCACCCGCTTCCGTCTCCAATCTTCCGTCCCGGAAGCCAACATTCAGCAAGGCCCAGAACCCACCCGGCCAAATCGAACTATTCGACTTGGCAAGGCACCTCGCGCCCAAATCCAAGCTCAATAAAAAATCAAAAAAACACCTTGATTCGCTCAGATACTACTGACCCTATCGACTGGAACCTATCCGGCGGCGAAGTGGGAGCTACCCGGCCCCGAGGTGGAGGTCAACCGGCGCTGGAGTGGGAGTGAAGCAGTGGCAGCGTTTGGAGCTCATCTTGATTTTTGCGTTTTTTGCGCCTTTTTGCGGCTGAAACTCTTCCTCTGATTCAAGCCGCGCACTCTTCTGGACTCGCCGGGAAAGCCCGCCCAAGCTCCGGCCATGAAACGTCTCTTCCTGCTCGACGGCATGGCTCTGATTTACCGGGCCCATTTCGCCTTCATCCAGAATCCCATCCGCAACTCCAAGGGCACCAACACCTCCGCGCTCTACGGCTTCATCAACACGCTGTTGTCGATTCTTGAAAAGGAAAACCCCACCCACATCGGTGTCGCCTTCGACACCTCCGCGCCCACGCCGCGGCACATTTTATTTCCCGCCTACAAGGCGCAGCGCGACGAGATGCCGGAGGAGCTCGCCGCCGCGATTCCGCATGTGAAGGCGCTCTGCCGGGCGTTCGGGATTCCCGTGTTAGAGGTCGATGGCTTCGAGGCGGACGACATCATCGGCACGCTGGTGAAGCGCGCGGAGCTGGACGAGTTCGAGTCGTTCATGGTCACGCCGGACAAGGACTTCGCGCAACTCATCTCGGAAAGCACCTGGATGTGGAAACCGGGGCGCAAAGGCTCCGACCATGAAATCATCGACCTGCCGACGATGCTCAAGAACTGGGAAATCGAGCGCCCGGCGCAGGTCATCGACATCCTCGGCCTGTGGGGCGACGCCGCAGACAACATCCCCGGCATCCCCGGCGTCGGCGAGAAGACCGCGAAGAAGCTCATCGCGGAGTTTGGTTCTATCGAAAACCTCATCGCCAGTTCCGCGAAACTCAAAGGCAAGCTGAAGGAAAACGTCGAGACCCACGCCGACCAGGCGCTGCTCTCCAAGGAACTTGCCACCATCATCCTCGACGTGCCGGTGGACGTCACTTGGGACGAGCTCGTTCTTTCAGAGCGCGACGACGAGGCCCTGAAAACCCTCTTCAACGAGTTCGAATTCCGCACGCTTACCAAGCGGCTTTTCCCGGACGTGGCGGCGGTTTCCAACCGCCAGCCCTCCGATGAAATCTCCGCGCCCACGATCTTCGAAACCTTCAAAACCATCCGCGACGTCCCGCACACCTATCACCTCGCCGACACCCCCGAACTCCAGGCCAAACTCTTCACCGAGCTCGCCCAACAGAAATCCTTCTGCTTCGACATCGAGACCACCGGCCTCGACCGTTTCACATCCCAGCTGCTAGGCGTCGCCTTCTCCTGGAAAGCCCACGAAGGCTGGTATCTTCCCTACTCCGAGGCCCTGCTCCCCTCTATCCGTTCCGTCCTATCTTCCCCTGCGGAAAAAATCGGCCACAACCTCAAGTTCGACCTCTCCATTCTTCTTCATCACGGCATCGAAGTCGCCGGGCCGTTCTTCGACACCATGCTGGCCGATACGCTCGTCGCACCCGAACGCCGCCACTCGATGGACTACCTTTCGGAAATCTTGCTAGGCTACACCCCGGTCAAACTCCATGACCTCGTGGCGGCGGTTTCCAACCGCCAAGCCCAGTCAGCCGACGATCTCTTCGACTTCGCCGAGAAAACCAAGTCATCCAAGGACCTCGACATCAGCGCCATCCCGCTCGCCATTCTCGCGGAATACGCCGCCGAGGATGCCGATGTCACTTTCCAGCTCGCACAAAAAATCCGCCCGCT
>CAMCUY010000125.1 GCA_945879075.1 Akkermansia muciniphila
TACGTCGCCTGCCCGAGCTGCGGCCGCACGCTTTTTAACCTCCAGCACACGACCCAGAAAATCCGCGAAGCCACCGGCCATCTCAAGGGCGTGCGGATCGCCGTGATGGGCTGCATCGTCAATGGCCCGGGCGAGATGGCGGACGCGGACTTCGGCTACGTCGGCGGCGCGCCTAACAAGATCAACCTCTACGTCGGCAAGACCGCGGTGAAGTTCAACATCCCGGAAGCCGAAGCCGTCGCGCGCCTCACCGACCTGATCCGCGAGCATGGAAAATGGGTGGACGCACCCGAGCCCGCCAACGTATAAACAAGATTCCATGGCCGACACCGACACGCTCACGCACACCGAGGAGGCAACCTCGCTCGACGTTCCGTGGAACGTCGTCGTCCACGATGATCCGGTGAATCTGATGGGCTACGTTACCTTCGTGCTGATGAAAATTTTCGGTTACGAGAAAAAGAAAGCCGACATCCTGATGATGCAAGTCCACCGGCAAGGTCGCTCGATCGTCTGGACCGGCGAGCGCGAAAAAGCCGAGTTCTACGTCCAGCAGTTGCAGGCCCACCAACTGAAAACCTCCTTGGAAAAAGCCGAATGAAAGCGATGCCCACTCTCGAAGGCGGCCTCCGGATCGACGCGGAGAATGTCGGCGACTGGACGGTGCTCCGGTCCATCGTCGCCGATGCCGGCGCGGCCAACGGCGTCGATCTCGCCAGCCGCCTCGGCGCGCTCATCAGCGAGGACGCCGGCGCGGAAGACTGGCAGGAATACATCGTCCCGGATCTGCGCGAGGCTTTCCAAGACGAGCTGGCGCAGGTCGGAGCCAACATCGAGTCCGCGATTTTCGAGGTCGATGGCGGACCGGGTCCAGTCTGGATCAGCCGCGAGGACGTTTTCCCGTGGTACAGCGCACTCAACCAGGCGCGGCTTTCGTTAGAGGAGATTTTTCATTTCGGTCCCGGCGAAGACATCGATCCCGCCACGCTGCCACCCGCCAAGCGCGCCGCCTACATCCGCACCCGGTTTTACGGCACCATCCAGGAATTGCTGCTGGACCACGTCATGAAGTGACCGCCGGAAACCGACATGCAAAACTCTATCGATTCGAAACCCCTCATCCTCTGGCTGCTAGGCGACGGCAAGCCGGGCCACGAAAACCAATCCCTCGGCCTCGCTGACGCGATCGCCCGCCAGTCCCACTGCGAGGTCCACCGGATTTCCATCGCGGGAAAGCGCGGTCTGCCCGCCCGCATCCAGGCCGCCGTCCAGGCGAGCGCCGGTTTGCCGCGACCCGATCTGATCATCGCCGCCGGCCATGCCACCCACCCCGCGCTGCTCTGGCTGGCCAGAAAACACCGGGCCAAAAGCATCGTCCTGATGCGTCCCAGCCTGCCGATGGGCTGGTTCGACCTGTGCATCGTTCCAAGCCACGATTTCAAAAATCCTCCCCGGCGGGAAAACGTCATCGTCACCCAAGGCGCGCTCAACCGGGTGGCGCCGCCCGACGCCGGAGAGCGAAACGGTGGTCTGATTCTCATCGGCGGCCCGTCCCGCACCCATGGCTGGGACGGGGAAAAGCTTCTGTCCGCCCTCACGGAAATCACCGCCACGGGCACTTGGCAGCTCACCGACTCCCGCCGCACTCCCGCGGGATTTTCCGATGAAATCCGCAAGCGGCTGCCCGCCGTCGAGGTCTTCCCGCATCAACAAACCCCGACCGACTGGCTGCCCGCAAAACTCGCCGCGGCGGAAAGCGTCTGGGTCACGGAGGACTCGGTCTCGATGATTTATGAAGCACTCAGCTCGGGGGCCAAAGTCGGCTTGTTAAGCACTCCCCGGGTTAAGAACTCGTCGCGTGTCCTTTTGGGCTTGGAGCGCCTTGTCACCGCTCGCTTTCTTACCCCGTACGGCACTTGGCAAGGTGCTCGCCGCCTCTCAACGCCGCCGGAAATTCTCCGCGAAGCGGATCGCTGTGCCCGTGAGCTCATCAGCCATTTGGGTCGAGATTCATTTTGCCTTGCTCAGGGAAGCGCGGATCAAAGGCCTGGTTGAAGCCTTCATGGATCCAATCAGCGTTTTCGCCTAATAAATCCTTGAACAATCAATCGATGTCGGTTGAATCGCCTAACGAAATTCAGCCCTGTTCTACAGTTTGTGAAACCAAAGCCACAGATCCACTGAGCGATTGAAGCGAAAAATCCTCATCATTCACAAAGGTGGCAAAGTGCATACCTGGTGTGAAGACCTGCTGGCCGGCTTCCTTGAAACAGGCTGTCAGGCGGACGTGGCCGCGCTGCGCAGCCACCGCCTCGAGGAGCGCCGGATGCAGCGGAAAACCGGGCTCAGACACTTTGAAAACCCCGCCGCGGTCCAACGAATTGCCGGACAAATCCGCCAGATCCGGCCCGACCTGATCGTTCTTCTAAACTACGCGACCCTGCCCGATGAGGCCAGCGCGCGCATCCGGGATGCCGCCGGAGTCCGGACGCCAGTCATCAGCTGGCTGGCAGACCACATCACCCGTTTTCCCGATAAAACATCTCCCAATTTGGATGGCGTTTACTACTTTGATTCCGCCACGCTGCCGCTCCTTGAAGAGCACTACGCCGGCACCCCGGCCCGACTGGAGTTTCTCCCGCTGGCTGCCAACCCGGCGCGATTCCCGGATTACGGACTGCCTTGGGCCAGCCGCAAGCGCGGGCTCGTTTTCATCGGCAACAACACCCCGTCACGGCGCGCGATCATCCGCGAACTCCAGGGACTGGGCACCGCCGTATCCCCCTTCGGACCTCGCGCGGAGGCCGGTTTGAAATTCTGGCGGCGGCGCAAGATCAGCCCGGCCGTCTCATCCGGAGTTTATGGAGCCTATCAAGGTGTCCTGAACATGTTGCAGCCGCCCAACACCATCCACGGGCTGAACCTGCGCGCGTTCGAAGTCCCCGCTAGCGGCGGACTCGGAACCTACCCGCTCACGCCGGATTTGGTTAAATCCTTCGTTCCCGGCGAGGAAATCATCGCTTACACCGGGATCGAGGATCTGCATGGCAGGCTGGAGTCGGTATTTTCAAATCCGGCTCGTGCTGCCGCCCTCATTCAGGCCGGCCGCGCGCGGTTGCTCAAGGACCACACCTATGCCATGCGCGCTCGGCGCTTGCTGAATGACTGGCTCGCGTGATTAAATGAATCCCATGAGCAGCACCGCGGACAACGATCCCAGAATCCGGGTCAAATTTCTATCCCGAGTGAAGCTCCCGGATGGAAATATCGGAAACGACTACCTGCGCCGCTTTCCCAACCGCATCCCGTCATGGGGAAGATGTGATTTCATCTTCGACCCGCACTGCCGGGAATACGACTGGCTGGTCGTCTATGACGATCTCCCGCGGGATGCTCCCGTGGAAAAGCTCGCCTGCCCACGGCAAAACACCCTCCTCCTCACCGGGGAACCCTCCTCGATCACTCACTACGGAAAAAGCTTCCTGCGCCAGTTCGGTCACGTCCTGACCAGCCAGGAACCCTGGGCAATCCAGCACCCCGGCGTCATCCGCCAACAAGCCGGCCTGCTCTGGTATTACGGCGGCT
>CAMCUY010000126.1 GCA_945879075.1 Akkermansia muciniphila
ACGCTGCCTTGGGCCGGCTCCAGCAGGCCGATGAGGTGGCGCAGCAGCGTGCTCTTGCCGCAGCCGCTGCCGCCCATGATGATGAAGATGTCCTTCTCGGCCACCTCGAAGTTGAGGTCCCGCATGACCACGAAGGAGTCGTAGGCCATCGTCAGATTGCGCACGGTGATCTTGGCCGTGGCCTGGGAATTTTCCAAGGGAGTGGTCATGGGTTAGATGTCGAGCACGGTGAATATGGCGGCGAAAGCGGAATCGAGAATGATGATGGCGGTGATGGAGGCGACCACGGCGCGGGTGGTCGCCTCGCCGACAGCCGCGGAGGAGTTCCCCGCATGCATCCCTTGCAGACAGCCGCTCATGGCGATGATCGCCCCGAAGAACACGCTCTTGAAAACACCGAGTGAGGCCATCGTCAGGTCGATAGTGGCGACGGTTTCATTCCAAAACAAGACCGGCGGGATGCCCACCGCCGCGCCGACTAACATGCCGCCGAGAATGCCGACGGCATTCGCATAGAGCGTGAGCAGCGGCATCATCAGCACCAGCGCCAGGAGGCGGGGAAGCACCAGGAAATCGAAGGGGTCGAAGCCGAAGGTTTTCAGGGCGTCGATCTCCTGATTCGCCTTCATGCTGCCGAGGTGGGCGGCGAATGCGGCACCTGTCCGGCCGCTCATGATGATGGCGGTCATCATCACGCCCATTTCGCGGACCATCGCGATGCCTACCAGATCGGCGACGTATAGGCTGGCCCCGAAGTTGGCTAACTGGACGTTCCCCACAAATGCGAGGATCAGCCCGATGAGGAAGCTGATGAGCGAAACGATCGGCAGCGCCTGCGCGCCGCATTCCTGGACGATCATCCAGAAATCGCAGGCGCGGAAGCGGGCCCGGCCCGTAACGAAGCGTCCGAGCGCCAGCACGGATTGTCCGGTGAACTCGGCGATTAACAGGATGCCAGCCCACACATTGAGCGAGGTTGTTCCCAGCTTCTTGATTTCGGAAACGTCCGTAGGCATCTGGCGAGCCTCGATTTCCTCCGGGACGGCCAGTGCGAGTTCCATTAGTCCGCGCAGATTGGGCGGCAGTCCGTCGAGCGGCGGCCTCGCGTCGTCGCCGGGTTTTGCCACGCTTCGCAGATGGGCGAGAATGAAGGCGGGAAGGGTGGAATCGAATTCGCCGAGTTCGTCCGTAATATATCGGGCGGGTGCTTTGGCGGGCGCATCGCCTTGGATCGCGGGGGCCATTCCTCCGCGCCGCCAATCGCCGGAAATCGTCAATACCCGCTGCCCGCCGTCCCGCGTCCAGCGGGCGAGCGGAGTGGGGGATTCCTTGGCGGGCATGCCTGAGAGTGCCCGAGAAACGAGTCACAAACAAGCCGCTTCGTCAGGGGGGGGAGCGGAGGGTGCAGGCAGGAATGCCTGCTTCACTCTTACTCCGCGGGGACGTGTGGCTCAAAGGTCATGGATCGCTCGTGCTCGCGGGCTTTGGCGGCCTTCTTCGCTTGTTGATAGAATTGATCCTGGACGCGGAACGCCTTCTGGCCCTTGGTGCGGACGATGCGCTGGGAGCTGCCGTCGGGCAGCAGGCGGGAGGCCTGGGTGTTGTCCTGGAAATAGGCTTCGAGGATGCGGACAAGCCTGCGTTTGAGCGCGGGCTCTTCGATGGGGATCATCAGCTCGACGCGCTTTTCCAGGTTGCGCGTCATCCAGTCGGCAGAGGAAATATACACTCCGGCGTTTCCTCCCTGATGGAAATAGAAGAGGCGGGCGTGTTCGAGGAATCGGTCGATCACCGAGATGACCTCGATGTTTTTAGAATACTTCGGGTCGCCGGGTTTGAGGCAGCAGATGCCGCGCACGTTGAGACGGATCTCGACGCCGGCTTGCGAGGCTCGGTAGAGGGCGTTGATGATTTCCGGGTCTTGCAGCGAGTTCACCTTGCCGATGATGCGGGCGGGCAGGCCTTGTTTGGCGCGCTCGGCCTCGCCGGCGATGAGGTCGAGCAGCTCGGGCTTCATCGCGGTGGGGGCGGGGACGAGGCGCTGGAAACGCAGCAGCTTGGAGCGGCCGGTGACGGCGTTGAAGAACAGCGACGCGTCGTTTCCATACTCCGGCTTGCAGGTCAGGTAGGAGAGGTCGGTGTAGAGCTTGGAGGTGGTCTCGTTGTAATTGCCGGTGCCGAGGTGGACGTAGCGGCGCAGGTGGCCGGACTCGCGGCGGACGATCAGGCAGATTTTCGCGTGGGTCTTGAGGCCCTTGACGCCGTAAACGATCTGGGCTCCGGCGCGCTGGAGTTCGTCGGCGCGGTTGAGGTTGCGGGCCTCGTCGAAGCGGGCCTTGAGCTCGACGAGCGCGGTGACGTGCTTGCCGTTTTCCGCGGCCTTGATGAGGGCGTCGATGATCCGGGACTTCCGCGCGGTGCGGTAGAGGACTTGTTTGATGGCGATGACGTCCGGGTCCTCGGCGGCTTCTTCGATGAGCCGGAGGACGGGCTCGAAGGATTCGTAGGGGTGGAATAACAGGACGTCGTTGGAGGCGATGGTTTCAAACATCGAGGCGCCGGGAGTGATGGCGGGCGAGTTTTGCGCGGGCCAGTCGGCGTTGCGCAAGTGGTCGAAATCAGGCAGGAACGCGAGTTCCATGAACGAGGCCAGCCCCGGCGGGCCATCGACGCGATAGACTTCCTGCGGAGTGGCGGCGGTGACGTGCTGGATCATGCGGACCAGATCGCGCGGCGCGTCCGAGCGGAGTTCGAGGCGGACGGTGTCGGCGAAGCGGCGGGCGGTCAGGACGTCTTCCATTTCACCGGCGAGGTCGATGGCGTCTTCCTCCTGCACGGCGATGTCTCCATTGCGGGTGACTCGGAAGGCGGTGGTGGAGGTGACCACTTCGCCGGGGAAAAGCTGGCCGGCGTGGGTGGCGACAAGGTCCTCGATGAGGATGAAGGCATGACCCTCGCCTTCGATGGCGACGTTCACGCGACGGCCGAGGATTTCCGTAATGGGAATGAGCGCGTGGCGGGCGGTCTGTGTTTCAGGATCGAGCAGGCGGCAGGCGACGATGATTTGCAGCGCGGGGACGACGGGCGGCGCGCCAGCCGGATCGACGGCGAGAGGGGTGAGCAGCGGGAAAACGGAGTCCTCGAAAGTCGCGGCGACCTGGGCCGCCTGGGTGACGGAAAGGTCGGACGGTTGGAGCGGCCGGATGCCGGCCTTTTCAAGCGCGGGGACGAGGGTGCCGGTGAGCAGGGCGTATTGCTGCGCGCTCATCTTGAGGATGCGCTGGCGCAGCGCGGTTAGGTTTCTGGCGGGCGTGAGGCCGGATGCGTCCGGCGTCTTGCGTCCGCTGCGGCGCATCAGCATGAGCCCGCCGATGCGGACTTGGAAGAACTCGTCGAGGTTGGACGCGGTGATGGCGAGGAACTTCACCCGCTCCAGCAGCGGCAGGTCTTCGCGCAGGGCTTCGTTGAGGACGCGCTGGTTGAACTCGATCCAAGAGAGCTCGCGGTT
>CAMCUY010000127.1 GCA_945879075.1 Akkermansia muciniphila
CGCTGGAAATCCGGGGCAGCCCGCGCATGGTCGGCGCATGGGGATGACGCGCTTTCAAAAACTGGCCACCGGGGCCTTGGTTTCCGTGCTGGTTTTGATGTTCGTGGGCGCGATCGTGCGGGTGACCGGGGCGGGAATGGGCTGCCCGGACTGGCCAACCTGCTGGGGTTGCCTGATCCCGCCGACGAAGGTGGAGGATGTGGATTTCTCGAAACTGCCGGTCAAGCGGTTCCAACAGAAGGCGGAGCGGATGGGCCGCGATCCGGCGACGATCACGGAGGAAAGCCTGCGGCGGGAGTTCAACCCGCGGCATGTCTGGACGGAGTTTCTCAACCGGATGACGAGCCTGCCGGTGGGCTTCTTTTCGCTGGCGACATTCATCGCCGCCTTCTGGCAGCGCGGGAAGCGGCCGTTGGTGTTCTGGATGGCCTTCACCTCGCTGGTGGTGGTGCTGATCAACGCCTGGATGGGCGCGCGGGTGGTTTACAGCGGGCTGAGCCCGGGAGTGCTAACGACCCATCTCGCGCTGGCGATGGGACTGCTAGGCACGCTGGCCTACTGCGCGTGGCGGGGCACCGACACGCCGTGGAGGATCCGGATGGAGGCCGCGCCGCTGGCGAAACTCCGCATGGCGGTGACTCTGTTGTTAGTCGTGATTGTCGCGGAGGGGGTTACCGGCGCGCAAGTGCGTGAGATGACCGACGAGCTGGCGAAGTTGCACGTCAACGCGCCGAGGTCCACATGGACGGCGGAGCTCGAAAGCTCGTGGAAGTATTTGTTCCACCGGAGCTTTTCCTGGGTGGTGCTCGTCGGCACCTTGCTCGCCTTCGTGCTGGCCAAGCGCCACCGGATCGGTGGCACGGGTAGGGTCGAGCGGGTGGTTTTGGGAATCGTGCTTGCGCAGATGGTCCTAGGCGTGGTGATGGCGCAGGTCCATATTTACTCGTGGGTGCAGGTGCTCCACGTCGGCCTTGCAGCGATCCTGCTGACCTTCGTCTGGCTGTGGCGCTTCGGGCTCTCGCGCGGGTGACCCGGATGGATGGTCCGTGGATTTTACCGCTCGAAAAAATTCCAGCACTTGCCAGATTGCGGCGTGGATTTGTTTTCGAAACCCAAGACCTCGGAGGAAAAGGCGCTTTCCGTGACGCAGTTGCTGCGGCGGATGAAGAATCTGTTGGAAGTCCAGATCGGCGAGACTTGGGTGGAGGGCGAGGTTTCGAATTTGCGCAAACAGGCCAGCGGGCATTGGTATTTCTCGCTGAAAGACGAGGGCGCGCAGATCTCGTGCGCGATGTTCGGCGCGCGCAAGCGGCTGGGCGCGGAGGCCTTGGAGGACGGGGCGAAGGTCCGGGTTTTCGCCGAGGCGAGTGTCTATGAAGCACGCGGGCAGTTGCAGATCATCGTGCAGAAAGCCGAGCGGGCGGGAGCGGGGGATTTGCAGGCGAAGTTCGAGGCGCTGAAGCGGAAATTGCTCGCGGAGGGATTGTTCGACGCGGCGCGCAAAAAGCCGGTTCCGCCGTTTCCGCGCGTGGTCGGGCTCGTCACGTCTGGCACCGGGGCCGCGCTTCAGGACGTTCTCAACGTGCTCACGCGCCGCGCGCCATGGGTGCAACCGGTGCTTTTCCCGGTGCGGGTGCAGGGCCGGGGGGCGGAGATAGAAATCGCCCAGGCCATCGCGAAGATGGGCGAACCGGAGAAATTCGGTTATCCGCGCTGCGATGTGCTCATCGTCGGCCGCGGCGGCGGCTCGATCGAGGACCTGTGGAATTTCAACGAGGAAGTCGTCGCGCGCGCCATCGCTGCTTGTCCGATTCCGATCATTTCGGCCGTCGGCCACGAAATCGATTTCACCATCGCGGACTTCGTGGCTGACCTGCGGGCACCCACGCCGAGCGCCGCCGCGGAGTTGGCGGTGCCGGACGGCGTGGAGTTGTCAGCCCGGCTCGCGCAAATCCGCCGGCGGATGACCCGCGTCACCCGCGAGCGGCTAACACGCTCTCAATTCGCGGTGGACGCGCTGAAACGCGGCGTGCTCCAGCGCGACGGCGCGAAGCTCCTGCGCGAGTCGGTCATGCGGCTCGACTCCGCGCGCGGGCAACTTTCGCAAGCGGCGCGCACATCGTTAGAATTGCTCGCGCGGCGCGTGCACGACGCCCGCGCCCGGCACCGCGCCTGCCATCCTGCGCGCGTGCTGGAGCGGCGCTTGGAAACGGTGGCCCGCCTCCGAGAACGCTTCGAACGCGCTGGAGCTAACAATCTCGATCAACAAGCGGAGCGCCTCGCCCGGCTGCGCGGCCTGCTGCGCACGCTCGGCCCCGAGTCCGCGTTTCAGCGGGGTTTCTCCATCACCCTGGGTTCTGATGGGAAAATCGTGACATCGTCCACCGCGCTCAAGCCCGGCGATCTCATGCGAACCAAGTTCGCGGACGGCGAGACGGTTAGCATCGTGAAGCAGCCTGACTGAGCGCCGAAACTCCCGCCAGCGGGAGTGCGGTTACTTTTTCTTCTGTTTGTCGTCGAGATTCGCCTTCATGTCGTCCTCGGTAACAGAAGATTGCACGCCGTTCGCGGGCACGTCCATTTTGCAAATCCAGAGCATGGCGTTGAGGGCGATTTTGCGGAATTCGTCGTTTGCCCAGTTCGCGTGGAAATGGCCGCCGGTGAAGCCGACACCGCGGCCGCCGTCGGGGCGCTCGACGCACCACATCATGGTTTCCTCCTCGCCTTTTTTCGCCTGGATGTGCGAATAGGGGCCCTTCGGATGGACGTAGGGACCGTCGCGGGTTTCATCGCTGGGCGTTGCGACCAGCAGGGATTTGACGCCCGTCATTTCCTTGCGGAAGCGGATGGAGAAATACCACTCGTCCTTGATCTTGAAAGGTTTCAGACCACGGCAGATCGGGTGGTCCGGGTATTTTTCGTAGTCGGCGTCCCAGATCGGATTGCAGGAGAAATTGGTCTCGTAAGTCCCGCCGATCCAGTCGCGGAAGACATCGCCGGATTGTCCCTCGTCCTTGGTCTGGTTCGCGCACTCGACCGCGTAGTGCATCATCATCACGCTGCCGCCGCGATCGACGAGCTTCTGGATTTTTTCCCTCCGTTCGGGAGCGGCGAGGACCGGGTGGTCGTTTCCGCCGTCGGCATAGATGACCACGGCGTCGGCGGTTTCCAGCATGCTTTCGTCACTGACCCAGTGGTTCGGGTGGACGGAAACTTCGAGGCCCGGGGTGGCGGCGAGGCATTTCTGGAGCAGCAGGCAGCCGGCGTGGAACTCGTGCAGGCCGGGGCCGTGGCTCGGTTTGCCGGCGATCAGGACGAGCTTTTTCGGAGTTGCGGGCGTGGCGGCGTGGCAGACGAGCGGCCAACTGGCGGCTAGGACTGCTGTTGCGATGAACTTTCTGCGAGACGCGGTGGTTATTATTTTCATGGTAGGCGTAACATTTCGACCGCCTCGCGGAGGTCG
>CAMCUY010000128.1 GCA_945879075.1 Akkermansia muciniphila
GCCGCGTCTCGAAGTGATCGCCGCCGCGTCGAGCGAGGTTCGCTCCAGCATCCTCTACGCCACCATCCTGATCGTACTCGTCTTCGTTCCGCTGCTAGGCCTGGCGGGATTGGAAGGGCGGCTGTTCCGCCCCATCGCCATCGCCACCAGTGTCAGCATGGCGGCGTCCTTCGTCGTTTCCCTGACGGTGATTCCCGTGCTTTGCTCCTTCCTGCTCAAGCCCAAGGAGGGCAAGCCGCACCGCGACGGACCGCTCGTTAGAGCGCTGAAAGCCCTCACCCGCGCGACCTTCCTGCGCGCGGCTTTCGGCGCGCCGCGCACCGTCATCGGCGCGGTCGTCCTGCTCGTCGTCGCGGCGGGCATGCTCTATCCGGGCATGGGCAAGGAATTCCTGCCCACCTTCAACGAGGGCAGCGCCACCATTTCCTTCGCCAGCGCGCCCGGCAGCTCGTTGAAACACTCGAATGAAGTCGGGCAAAAAGCCGTCGAGCTGTTATTGGAAATCCCCGAAGTCAAAACCGTCGGCCGCCGCGCCGGACGCGCCGAGCGTGACGACCACGTCATGCCCGTTTCCGTCAACGAGTTCGACGTCGAGTTCCGCGAGGGCGGCCGCCACCGCGACGAGGTTTTCACGGAGATCCGCGAGAAGCTCAAGGGCATCCCCGGCACCTTCGTCAACGTCGGCCAGCCCATCGGCCACCGCCTCAGCCACATGCTCAGCGGCGTTTCCGCCAAGATCGCGGTGAAGATCCACGGGCCGGATCTCGACACCTTGCGCCGCCTCGGCACGCAGGTGAAGGACGCTGGAAAAGGCATCTCCGGACTGACCGATGTGAACCTCGAAGCTCAGGTCCCGATCCCACAGATCCGCATCGAGGTGGACCGCGCACGCGCGCGTCTGGAAGGCCTCTCTCCCGGCGAAATCAACAGCCAGGCCTCCAGATTGTTAGGCGGCTCGCTGCTCGGCGAGATCCGCGAGGGCGAGGCCACCGTGGATCTCGTGATGCGCCTGCCGGAATCCTGGCGCACCTGGCCGGAGAAAACCGGAGACCTCTTGATAGAAACGCCGGACGGCCGCCACCTCCCGCTTTCCCTCGTCGCCGACGTCCACGAGGTCAACGGCCCGAACGTGATCAACCGCGAGAACGGCCAGCGCCGCATCGTCATCGGCGCGAACACCGGCGAGCGCGACCTCGAATCACTGGTGGAAAACTGGCAACGGGCGGTCGCGGAGCGGGTGAAACTTCCCGACGGCTACACCCTCCGCTTCGAGGGCGAATACCTCGCCCGCCAACAGGCTTCGCAGCGGATTCTCATCCTCTTCGCCATCATCGCCGGAGTCATCGCCGTGCTGCTGACGGGCTATTTCCGCAGCCTGTCACTCGCCATGCAGGTCATGCTCAACCTTCCGCTCGCCCTCGCCGGGGCGCTCGCTTTCACCTGGTGGCAGATTGACAACATCAGCATCGCGACCCTCGTCGGCTTCATCGCCGTCGGCGGCGTGGCTGCCAGGAACGGGATCATGATGATTTCCCACTACCTCCACCTCATGCGCCACGAGGGCGAGGTTTTCGGCATCGCGTTGATCACGCGCGGCACGCAGGAGCGCCTGGTGCCCGTGCTCATGACCGCGCTCGCCGCTGGCATCGCACTCATTCCGCTAGTCCTCGCCCCCGGCGAGCCCGGCAAGGAAATCCTCCATCCGGTGGCCGTCGCCATCGTCGGCGGATTGATTTCCTCCACCCTCCTCGACCTCGTCGTCACCCCCGCGGTCTTTTTCCTGCTAGGAAGAAAAGCTGCCGAAAACGCTCTCAGGCTGGACGCGCCAGCCGCCCGATAGAAACCAACCGATACCACCAATGAGAAACAAACTAACCGCCACTCTCCTCGCTCTCACCGCCGGATTCGCCTTCGGCCATGGCGACATCGAAATGGGGCCGAACAAAGGCCGAATCCTTGAATTAAGCACCAATGAAACCATGCACGGCGAGCTCAGCGAAAAGGACGGGAAGTTCCACATCGCCCTGCTCGACAAGGACATGAAGCCCGTGAAGGTCGAGGCCCAGAGCCTCACCGCCACCGGCGGCACTCGTGACAAACCCGTGAAGCTCGAAGTCACCAAGAGCGAAGGCGGCTTCACCATCACCGCCCCGAAAAGCGGCGAGTGGCTCATCGTCCAATACAAGGAGAGCGACTCTGCCAAGCCCATCACCGCCCGCATGCACTACGACACCAAGAAGTGCGCCACTTGTGAGCATGTCGAGTGGCTCTGCACGTGCAGTGCGAAGAAGTAAGGCCGAGGCTCCTCGACCCGGGCATCCCTAACCTTCGGCAGTGAGTCTCTCACCGCTAAAAGCCGTAGGATCAAGCGCCCGCATGTGTTCGCCGCCCATTTTGCGTTGATCCATGCGGGCTGTGGGCTGACCTGGCCACTCGTGGGTTTTCAGCCTAAAACAGTGTCACCGACGGCGGCGGAAGGCCAATAGCAGACCGCCAAGACCTAGGAGAGCGGACGAAGGCTCCGGGACGGCGTAGGTGAAGATGGCAGATGCGCTTTGAAAGTCATCGTCCGCGTGCGTGCCGGAAATTTCAAACTCCAGGTTGTAAATGCCGAGCTCGGTGAAACCCCAGTTATAGTGGGTGTGCGAACCTGGCGTGAGGCTGAAGCTTGTGACGTTGTTGAGTGTGTCGAGGTAGTCAATCGCGCCACCAAAACCATCGTCCTGCCAGAGACGGAACTCGCCTGGGCCTGTGGCGCTCAAGAGGGTAAGGGTCACCGTGCCGCCGTCCCAGTCTGCGAGATTCAATTCCTCAAGTCCGATGCCTACGAATGGCACGTTGTTGGTGGCGGCGGCAGTTTCGGTTTCCGGGAGCCAGTAGTAGCTGGTCGCTCCCAGCGATGTCGTTGAGAGGGGATTCACAAAGACGGTAAGCTCGTTCGGTGCGTATTCCGTGTCGTTCTCCTCCCGGACCCCATTGATGATCACTCCGTCCGAGCCACCCTCGTTGTGAAAATGCGGCTCGAATCCGTCGATCGTATCGTATCCGAAAGCCGGGACGTCGATGTGGCCACCGGTGATCAGTGAAGCGGCGAAGAGTGGCTGAGTCAGGCACAGCGCGAGGGTGAAGATCCGTGAGTTGATGTGTTTCATGGCAGGTGAAAAATCTCTAAACACACAAAATATGCAACAACAAAATCATTGTTCTTGCGGATTCTTTTCGTCTGTGGTCTTCGTGGGCCGTGTCGCGTCTTTCCCTGTCCATTCCAACGACCGCAGTCAACCGGTCGCCTCGCGGTTTCACGCTGGTCGAATTGCTGGTGGTGATCGCGATGATTGGCGTGCTGAGTAAGGCGGTCGTCGTGGTTTCGCAAACAGCATCCCTTCGCTCGAAGGAGGCTCGCT
>CAMCUY010000129.1 GCA_945879075.1 Akkermansia muciniphila
AATCCGACCTTCGCGGCCAGCAGCGCACCGCCGAGCCCCCCCATCAGGCCGCCAATGCCGACAACGCTGCCCACGGCACGGCGCGGGAACTGGTCGGAGACGGTGGTGAAAAGGTTCGCGCTCCAGCCTTGGTGGGCCGCAGTGGCCAGTGCGATGAGAGCGATCGCCAAATTTATACTGCTAGTCATGGAGGCGAAGACGATTGGCACGACGCATAGTGCGCAAATCAGCATAGTGATCTTGCGGGCTTTGTTCACGCTCCAACCCATGCCGATGAATTTTGTGGCCAGCCAACCGAAAAAGATGCTTCCGCCATCCGATACGAGATAGATGACGAGGAAGGGAATACCGACCTGCTTGAGATCGAGCTTTGTGGAAAACGCCTCGTTGCTGTTGAAGAACGTTGGCAGCCACGTCAGATAGAACCACCAGATGGCGTCGGTCATGAACTTGGGAATCGCAAACGCCCAAGTGGCGCGGTACTTCACCAGTTCCCGCCATTTCACGACTTTCTCGACCTCCGGCGGGCCGTCCTGCCGAATGAAAGCCAGTTCTGCGGGGGAAAGCTTTGGATGCTGTTCGGGCGTGCGATAAACGGCGAGCCACCAGAAAAGCACGAACACGCCGATGGCCCCGGTCACGATGAAGCTGGCCCGCCACCCCCAGTGCGAGATGATGAATGGCACGCAAAGCGCCGTAATAATGATGCCGACATTCGCGCCGGCGTTAAAGATGCCGGTGGCGAAACTGCGCTCCTTGCGCGGGAACCATTCCGAGACAGTCTTGATCGCAGCGGGGAAGTTGCCGGCCTCGCCAATCCCGAGCAGTCCTCGCGCCCAGGCCATCCCGGGAACGGAATGCACGAGACCGTGGAGCACGGCGGCAAGGCTCCACCCGCCGATGCTGACGGTGTAACCGCGGCGCACGCCGATGCGGTCGATCATGTAGCCAGCCAGAAGGAAGCCGAACGCGTAACAGTATTTGAAGATCGAATCCAAGAAACTCATCTTCTCCCGGAATATCGCCATGTCCGCGTCGGTCAGTGGCTGGCTGAGCGGGATCCCCAGCATCTGGTGGCGGAAAACCGGGTCGAGCATCGTGAAAGAGAAGACGTTTCGGTCGATGTAATTGATGGTGGTGGCGAGGAACAGTACGGCACAGATGCGCCAGCGGTAGCCGCCGATTTTTTCATTCACGGAAGGGGTGGACATGATTGTGATGGCGTGGGTTTGCCCCGGTGGAAATTTCCCGAGGCGCGTGGAAGGTTGTTTGTGCAAAACACGGGTGGCAAGATGCAAAAACGCTGTCAGCGATGCATCCGACAGCAATCCGTGCTCCTCACCCCTGCAACGTCCGCAAGGCCCCGCGCACCAGCGCTTCGGTCGGGGCCGCGGCGTCCGCATCCAGCACCTTTCGCACCGCTTTGCGCGCGTCCACCTGTTTGTAGCCCAGCGCGATGAGCGCGAGCTCGGCATCCGCCGCCGAGGCGCTCACCTGGCCGGCGGCCGCGTCCTGCCAGGTCTCGGTCACGCCGACCTTGTCCTTCAGTTCCAGCACGATGCGTTCCGCGGTTTTTTTTCCCACGCCCTTCAATTTCGAAAGTCCCGCCACGTCTCCTGCTACCACGGCCTGCTTGAAGCGCGTCACGTCCATGCCGCTGAGCACCGAGACCGCCATCGTCGGCCCCACGCCGCTCACCCGGTCGATGAGCAACAGGAAAACGTCGCGCTCCTCCTCGCTGGCGAAGGCGAACAACTTCTGCCCGAGCTGGCTGAAATGCAGGTGCGTCCGCAAATCCACCTCCAGCCCCTCTGCCGCGTGCAGCCGGTCGAAGGTGGAAAGCGGGATGAAAACCTCGTAGCCCACCCCGTGCACATCCACCACCAACCGGTTCGGATACGCCTCGATTACCTTGCCCCGCAGTCTTGCTATCATCGTGCCCACAGCTTGCCCGCGACGTTTTCCCCGATCAAGCCGCGTCTTCGACTTCGCGCGATTTCCAGAACTCCGTTTGCCTTCCGGGCAAGCATCCGGCTACCCTCGCGCATGAAGCCGCTGTTTGAAGAGCTCGATTTCCGCCCGACGCCGATCGGCGATCTGATTTTGCGCCGCCGCAGGATGGTGATGCTGGACGACCTGATTGTTTACGAAGTCCTGTTGGGAAACGGCTATCTCATGTCGAGCTTGTTCCATGACGTGGAGGAGGCGTTGGCCGATTTGGGGCTGGCGGCGGTGGAGGGCGAGACGCTGGATGTGGTCGTCGGCGGGCTGGGGCTTGGCTACACGGCGGTCGCCGCACTGCGGGACGCGCGAGTGGCAGAGATGCTGGTGGTGGACGTGATGCGGCCGGTCATCGAGTGGCATCAAAATGGCATGGTTCCGCTGGGCGAAACGCTGACGGGCGATCCCCGCTGCCGCCTGATTGAAGGGGATTTCTTCGCGCTCGCCGACACGCCGGAGATTGGCTTCGACCCCGAACAGCCGGGCCGGAAATTCCATGCGGTGCTGTTGGACATCGACCACTCGCCGCAGAACCTGCTGGATGAAAAAAACGCCACGTTTTACAGCACTGATGGCCTGCGCCGCCTCGCCGCGCAGCTGCTGCCGGGCGGGGTGTTCGCGCTTTGGTCGGATGATCCTCCGGATGAGGTTTTCCTCAAGCACCTCGCGGAAGTGTTCGAGTCGCCGCAGGCGCACGTGGTCAAATTCCCCAATCCGCTCCTCGGCGGCGACTCCGCTAGCACCGTCTATGTCGCGCGCAAGCGTCCTGTGACAACCGGCTGAGGAATGAAATCCTCCGGTCGGAGGGTGCTTGCCTCAATGTCACCGGTTCCTTGCGGCGGGATACCGCGACCCCATCTGAATCATGCCGGACATCAGGGCAGACAGCTTGCTCCAAAGCCACCGCCCCCGGGCAGGGCAAAATAAGGGGCGTGGACATTTTGTCCACTTGCCGATGTGCGGCGAAAGCGGGAGCGCGAAACTCATTCCTTTTCTCTTCCCATCGTCCAATCCAAGCCGAGGCCCTTACAGCGCTCCCCGAGGTTGATGCGGAACGCACTAAGGTTCATCGCGGTTCACACCAAGGTTCAACCAATCCATCCCAGGGTCTCTATCAGACGATGCCCGGCTTCGCGCTGACCGCTCCATGGTCCGCAAGAGCCGATGCCATTGTCTGTCCAGATCGCGCCAAGGTCCGTAGGAGATCATGCCGAGGTTCGTTCAATTCCAGCTTCCATCATGTCATAGCTAGCTCAATACGAGCGACTTGTAGTAAGTGCATGTTTTTTCATCCCTTGCCCGCTCATCCCATTCGTAGCGCATCCAGCGGGCTCTTTACC
>CAMCUY010000130.1 GCA_945879075.1 Akkermansia muciniphila
CGCTCGGCGGCGCCATCGACTACATTTCCGCCACCGGACTCACCGCCCGTGGTGGTTCGATGCGGCTCGAAGGTGGCTCGTTCGACTACCTCCGCGCCCGCGTGGCGCTTGGCCTCAGCGAGGGAAACGCCGACGCGTATCTCAGTGCTTCGGAGCAATACCAAACCGGTTTCCGGGAGCATGCGGAGCAGAACAACCAGCGCCTGTTCGGCAACTTCGGCTGGCGGCTTTCAGACAGCGCCGAGACCCGGTTCTTCATCACCGCCGTCCGTTCCCGGTCCGAACTTCCCGGCAGCTTGACGAAGGCCGAGCTGAACGATGATCCCTCACAGGCGGACGAGTCGCTCTTCGGGGCCGTCGCCTACGACAACCGGCGCGACTTCGAGCTCTATCGAATCGCGGACAAGACCACGGTGAGGAACGGAAACGACACCCTCGAGTTCATCGTCGCATTCACCTACAAAGACTTGGATCATCCGATCACGCCTTTCGTGGGAGTGATCGACCAACTCTCGAACGATACACTGCTAGGCGCGGTTTTCACCCGCGAGGGGCGGCTCCTCGGCCGTGACAACCGCGCGCGGGCCGGCGCGTTTCTCACCCGTGGGACCATCGACGCGGCCACGTTTCAAAACAACTTCGGCAAACGCGGAGCGCTGACCTCAAGCGCGGACCAGACCGCGACTAACATCGAGGGCTTTGTGGAAGACCAGCTCGCGTTGGGCAGCGGATTCACGGGCGTTGCCGGGGCCGTCGCCGCCAGCAGCCGCCGCGAGAACGAGCAGCAATCAGGATCCGCAGCGAGTTACGACCGCTCGTATGAAAGCGTCATGCCCAAGATCGGCCTGCGCTGGGACAGGGGGGGGGTCCAAGTCTTCGGCAATTTCAGCGGCAGTTACGAGCCGCCGTCCTTCTCGGAAACCAATGGTGCGCTCACGCCGAACGAGGCGCAGACGGCGAACACCGTCGAGCTGGGAACCCGCGGCAGCCATGCGAATTTCCGCTGGGACGCCGCCGTTTACGCCTCTGCTGTGAAAGATGAGTTTCTCGCCCTCAATACCACTGCGGGAGTTCCGCTAGGCACGACCAACGCGAACCGGACGAGCCACCAAGGCATTGAGCTATTCGGCGAAGCGGACCTTCTCGGTAGCGCGTTGAAAGATGGCCCGGAAAATCGGTTGTTCTTCCGCAGCATGTGGACTTACGGCCGTTTCAAGTTCGACGACGACGCGGCTTACGGCGACAACACCATCGCCGGACTCCCGCCGCATTTGATTCGCGGAGAGTTGATCTGGGAGAACAAGGCAGGCTACTACGCCGGACCGACCGTCGAGTGGGTGCCGGTGAAATCCTACGTCGATCATGCCAACACGCTCAGCGCCGATCCCTACGCGCTGCTTGGCTTCAAGCTCGGCCGCAGGTTGGAAAATGGCCTATCGTGGTTTATCGAGGCTAAGAATCTCACGGATGAGCGCTATGCGGCCACCACCGGCGTCGTCGCCAAGGCCGGCGCGGCTCCGGATCAGAAATCCCGCAATGTCCTCCCCGGCGACGGCCGTGGCGTCTTCGCCGGGGTCGAGTGGAAATGGTAAGCTGTTGATTCGATTTTCTCGGGAAGGCGGCGGTTAAATCCGCCTCCTTCCCCTCCTCTTTTCAAGCTATCTACTATTTGCACCCATGAAACTTTGGATTCGTAAAGCCCATCGTTGGCTTGGTCTCATTTTCAGTCTTACTCTGTTGCTTTCATCCGGTAGCGGCGTGATTCACACACTCATGACACGCAGCCAGGCACCTCCGCCTGCCGCACGTCCTTCAAATCAGTTCCTCGACCCGTCAGCCATACGCCTGTCGGCGGGGGAGGCCGTGGCGCGGGTTCCCGGCGGCGCGGCCGCCACCGCCATCAACTTGCGCATGATCGCCGGGCAGCCTCACTACCAAATCTTCCACCCCACGGGAGCGCCCAGCTATGTCAGCGCCGTCACCGGAGCCTGCGATCCATCGATGGATGAAGCCTATGGCGAGGAAATCGCCAGCGGCTTTCTCGGCGGTCAAGCAGTCCGGAAGACTGGCTATCTCACAGCCTTCAATCGCGAATACATCGGCATCTTCCGCATTCTCCCTGTCTATCGATTTGATGCCGCGGATTCCCGCGGCACCCGAGTTTACGTCTCAACGGCCACTGGCAGTGTCACGCGGCTCACCGACGATGGGAAACAACTGGAGGCCGACATCTTCACGCTCTTCCACAAATTCGGTTTCATCCGGAACAAGGATCTCCGGGATTGGAGTCTGATGCTCGTAACTGGCGCCACCTTTGCAGTGTCCGCTCTCGGAGTCGTTTTGTTCTTCCTAACCCGTCCGCGCGGGCGACGCACTTGAATCAGGCTACTTTTTGGCGAGCTCGGCGATGATCCGGTCGGTCCGGTGACCCGAATGAGACCGGGGCGGAGTTTGCCTGTCTGCAAGCCTTGACGCCCGTGCCCATCATTTCCAAAGTCGGATCCTTTCCGATGTCCGACTCCACCACCCAGCCCGCCAAGCTCGATTTCATCCGCGAGATCATCGCCGACGATCTCGCCACCGGCAAACACGCCAACGTCATCACCCGCTTCCCGCCGGAGCCGAACGGTTATCTCCACATCGGCCACGCCAAGTCGATCTGCCTGAATTTCGGTATCGCCGAGGAAAACGCCGCCGTCGGCGCGAAGTGCCATCTGCGGTTCGACGATACCAATCCGGAGAAGGAGGAAACCGAATACGTCGAGAGCATCAAGGCGGACGTGAAATGGCTCGGTTTCGACTGGGGCGACGACCTCTATTTCGCCAGCGATTATTTCAGCTTCTTCTACGACTGCGCCATCCACCTCATCAACGCGGGCAAGGCTTACGTCGAGCAACAATCGGCCGAGGAAATGCGCGCCAACCGGGGAAACCTCACCACGCCCGGCACGCCGTCGCCATTCCGCGATCGTCCGGCCGAGGAAAGCCTCGACCTGCTCGCCCGCATGAAAGCCGGCGAGTTCAAGGAGGGCGACTGCGTCCTGCGCGCCAAGATCGACCTCGCCTCGCCAAACATGAACCTGCGCGATCCGGTGCTCTACCGGATCATGCACGCGCACCACCACAACACCGGCGACGCGTGGTGCATCTATCCGCTCTACGATTTCGCGCATCCGTTGGAAGACGCGCTCGAGCACATCACCCACTCGCTGTGCACGCT
>CAMCUY010000131.1 GCA_945879075.1 Akkermansia muciniphila
GGAGCTCATCGGCAGGGGCGCGGAACTTAATGGCCGCCGCGCGGATGGGCAAGGGGGAAGCGCCGGGGCGTCACGGTGCCGGTATTTGCCGCCATCGACCGGCAAGACCGGTGACTCGTTCTTTGCCTGCTAAAGCGGCCTCAATCACCACATCTACGGCCACAAGCTCCAACTCCTGTCCGGCGTGAAATACACCTTCATGGACGGGGACGCTCAAGCGGAAGACTTCAACGGCTTGACCGTGCTGGAGGGCTTGGCATGGGCTACTGAACGCCGCCCTCAGGGTTTCGGCGTTTCGATGTGCTTGAAGAGCCGGAATAGGTCGCTGTTGGAGGTAAAGATGGTGGTGGTGTCCTTGCCGAGGGTTTTCTGGTAGGTATCCAGAGTCTTGACGAACTGGTAGAAGTCGGCGGCGGAGGGGCTGGAGCTGTAGGCGGAGGCGTAGATGCCGGTGGCTTGGGCGTCGGCTTTGCCCTTGATTTCCTGCTCCTTGCGGTAGGCTTCGGATTGGATCGAGAGCAGGTCGCGCTCCTTGCGGCCGAGGATTTTGGCGGCCTCGCCGGCGCCTTCCGAGCGGAACCGCTCGGCAATTTGCTCGCGCTCCGAGGACATCCGCTTGTAGATCTTGTCGATGACGCCGGGTTTGTAATTGATGCGCTTGAAGCGGATGTCGAGCAGCTCGATGCCCCACGAGCGCACTTTCGGCTGGGCGGCCTTAAGGATCTGCTCGTCGAGGGTGTTTCTGCCGAAGCGGATGGGCGGAAGTTGGCCGAGGTTGGAATCCGCGGCGACGAGGGATTCGTCGCGGACGGGCTTGCGGTCCTTGTCGCTGCGGATCACTTCGATGAGGTCATGCGAGGCGATGACGTTGCGGGTTTCGCTGCCGATGATGTCGTCGAGCCGGGAAAGGGCGCTGCGCTCGTCGCGGAGTTTTTCGAAATAGGTCTTGGGGTCGGAAATACGCCAGCGGGCGAAGTTGTCCACGGTGATGTAGAGCTTGTCGCGGGTCGGCATTTCGGTGGCGGGGCCGTCCCACTCGAGCATCCGCTTTTCGATGCTGTTGACCTCTTGGATGAAGGGCTTTTTCCAGTGCAGGCCGGCGTCATTTTTCGCGGGGTCGGCGTTGATCGGATCGCCGACGGGCTTGCCGAACTCGGTGATGAAGACCTGTTCGGTTTCGTTCACGGTGAAGGCGCTGCTGGCGATGACGACGACGCCTGCCAGGGCGATGAGAAGGATGGAAATGATTTTCATGAAGTTAGAAAGTTAGGAATCGGATCACTTGAGGTTCATGAGCGGGAGGAACTGCTTGGCGTCCTCGTCGAGGATGATTTTCGAGCCGAGCTTGGGAAGCACTTCGTTCATGGTTTCCAGATAGAGTCGCTGTTTGGTGATCGCCGGGGCCTTGTCGTATTGGACGAGGAGCTCCTTGAAGCGGGCGACGTCGCCCTCGGCCTCGTTGACGCGCTGGACGGCGAAGCCCTCCGCGCCGGAGATCCGCTGGTCGGCGAGGCCCTTGGCGCGCGGGATGACTTTGTTATACTCGCCGTTGGCTTCGTTGATCATCTGCTCGCGCTCCTGTTGGGCGCGGTTGACTTCGTCGAAGGACCGCTGGACCGGGGCGGGCGGGTGGACGTTCTTGAGTTGGACCTGCTCGACGACGACTCCCATGTTGAGCTTTTCCAACAGCACTTTGAGGCGGATGAGCGCTTCGGTTTCGATTTCGGTGCGGCCGATGGTGAGGACCTCGTCCACGGTGCGGTCGCCGACGACTTCGGACATCACTCCCTGGGTGAGGTCGCGCAGGGTGGCGCCCGGGCGGCGCACTTGGAACAGATAGTCTTGGGGCGAGGAAATGCTGTATTGGATGATCCACTCGACTTGGGCGGCGTTCAGGTCGCCGGTGACCATGTCGCGCTCGAGTTCCGGGGATTCACTGCCCTGGTCCGGGTTGGTCGAGCCGGCGGAGCTGAAGCCGAATTCGAGTTTCAGCTGGCGGCGGACCGGCACGATGGTCGCGGTGTCGATGCCGTAGGGCAGCTTGAAGTGCAGGCCGGGCTTGGCGATTTCCTTGAATTTTCCGAAGCGCTGGACGACGGCTTCGGACTCGGGACTCACGGTGTAGTAGCTTGAAAACAAGCCTATCAGCAGAAAGACGCCCAGCGGCGCGAGGATGAGCCACTTGGGATGGAAGTTCAGATTCGGGCGGGGGAAATCGATGGTGTTGATGAGCGGAGGCGGTTTCATGATCGGATGGGAAAAGGTCGGGTGGGCGCGCTTGAAGCGCGGCGGAAATCGAAGGTAGGAATAAAGCGCGGGATTAGGAACCTCGAAAATTCAGCGGTGATTGTAATCGGGCGCAGCGCTGTTGTGGTGGGCGGCGCGGATTTATTCCGCGTTTCCTGATGATTCGCTTTGACGAATTATGACAAGCGCCATAAAAAAATCCGACGTTGCCATCCATGAAGTGTCCCCGTTGTGTCCAGCGAATCCACCGAGCTGCGGCGTCTTGTCCGCATTGTGGATTCACGCTCGCCGATGCGGACGCGCGCTTCGGCGCCGAGGAAGTGAGAATCCGCTGCCTCAATGACAGCGCAGGCATTCTCCGCCGCGGCGACCGCGAGAAGGTGGAGCTGGCGATGGAAAAAATCACCCGCCGTTTCCCGCAGGTTTTCGTGGCGATTTATACCGGCTCGCTGGGCGAGGTGGCGAACATCCGGCAGTTCGGATTCTGGCTGTTGAACCGCTCGGCCTTCGAGGACGTGCCGGTGGAAAAGCCGAACGAAGCGGGCATCCTCATCACCATCGATCCCGAGTCCAAGGCGGCCGGGATGGTTTTCGGTTACCTGCTCGATCCGTTTCTCGATGAGGCCGACACCTTCGAGTGCCTTTCCCGCGCGCACGCCTACTGGCTGGAGGGGCGCTACGCGGAGGGGATTCTGCGGGCGCTCAAGCACCTCGACGGCGTCCTTCGCAAGCGCAGCCGCCAAGCCCGCCGCGATCCGGAACACTTCGAGCGCAAGGTCATGCCTCCCGCGCAAATGGGCGATCTGGTCCGTCGCATCCGTGCGGGCCACCGTCCGGTCATCGAGGAAGACGCAACCGCGGAGGTGCTGCCGTGAGGTTTC
>CAMCUY010000132.1 GCA_945879075.1 Akkermansia muciniphila
GGAGCTCATCGGCAGGGGCGCGGAACTTAATGGCCGCCGCGCGGATGGGCAAGGGGGAAGCGCCGGGGCGTCACGGTGCCGGTATTTGCCGCCATCGACCGGCAAGACCGGTGACTCGTTCTTTGCCTGCTAAAGCGGCCTCAATCACCGCATCTACGGCCACGAGCTCCAACTCCTGTCCGGCTTGAAATACACCTTCATGGACGGGGACGCTCAAGCGGAAGACTTCAACGGCTTGACCGTGCTGAAGGGCTTGCGCAGGGGCTACTGAACGCCGCCCTCAGGGTTTCGGCGTCTCGATGTGTTTGAAGAGGCGGAACAGGTCGCTGTTGGAAGTCATGATGGTGGTGGTGTCCTTGCCGAGGGTTTTCTGGTAGGTTTCGAGGGTCTTGACGAACTGGTAGAAGTCCGCGGCGGAGGGGCTGGAGCTGTAGGCGGAGGCGTAGATGCCGGTGGCCTGGGCGTCGGCCTTGCCCTTGATTTCCTGCTCCTTGCGGTAGGCTTCGGACTGGATGGAGAGCAGGTCGCGCTCTTTGCGGCCGAGGATTTTGGCGGCCTCGCCGGCGCCTTCCGAGCGGAAGCGGTCGGCGATCTGCTCGCGCTCCGAGGACATGCGCTTGTAGATCTTGTCGATGACGCCGGGTTTGTAGTTGATGCGCTTGAAGCGGACGTCGAGCAGCTCGATGCCCCAGGAGCGGACTTTCGGCTGGGCGGCCTTGAGGATTTGCTCGTCGAGGGTGTTCCGGCCGAAGCGGATGGGTGGGAGCTGGCCGAGGTTGGTGTTGGCCACGGTGAGCGCCTCGTCGCGGGCGGGCTTGCGGTCCTTGTCGCTGCGGATCACTTCGATCAAGTCGTGGGAGGCGATGACGTTGCGGGTCTCGCTGCCGATGATGTCGTCGAGCCGGGAAAGGGCGCTGCGCTCGTCGCGGAGTTTTTCGAAATAGGTCTTCGGGTCGGAAATGCGCCAGCGGGCGAAGTTGTCCACGGTGATGTAGAGCTTGTCGCGGGTGGGCATTTCGGTGGCCGGGCCGTCCCATTCGAGCATCCGCTTTTCGATGCGGTTGACCTGCTGGATGAAGGGTTTTTTCCAATGCAGGCCGGCCTCGTTTTTCGCGGGGTCGGCGTTGATCGGATCGCCGACGGGCTTGCCGAACTCGGTGATGAAGACCTGCTCCGCTTGATTCACGGTGTAGGCGCTGCTGGCGATGATGATGACGCCGACGAAGGCGACGATGAGAATGGAAATGGCTTTCATGAAGGTGGGAAGTTAGGGGTCGGATTACTTGAGGTTCATGAGCGGGAGGAACTGCTTGGCGTCCTCGTCGATGATGATTTTCGAGCCGAGCTTGGGCAGCACCTCGTTCATGGTTTCCAGATAGAGACGTTGTTTGGTGAGGGCCGGGGCCTTGTCGTATTGGACGAGGAGTTCCTTGAAACGGGCGACGTCGCCCTCCGCCTCGTTGACGCGCTGGACGGCGAAGCCCTCGGCGCCGGAGATCCGCTGGTCGGCGAGTCCCTTGGCGCGCGGGATGACTTTGTTATACTCGCCGTTGGCCTCGTTGATCATCTGCTCGCGCTCCTGTTGGGCGCGGTTGACCTCGTCGAACGAGCGCTGGACGGGGCCGGGCGGGTGGACGTTCTTGAGTTGGATCTGCTCGGCGGTGACTCCCATGTTGAGTTTTTCCAACAGGATTTTCAGGCGGATGAGCGCTTCGGTTTCGATCTCGGTGCGGCCGATGGTGAGGACCTCGTCCACGGTGCGGTCGCCGATGACCTCGCACATCACGCCCTCGGTGAGGTCGCGCAGGGTGGAGCCGGGGCGGCGCACTTGGAAGAGGTAGTCCTGGGGCGAGGAGATGCTGTATTGGAGGATCCACTCGACTTGGGCGGCGTTGAGGTCGCCGGTGACCATGTCGCGTTCGAGTTCCGGGAATTCGCTGGCTTGGTCGGGATTGGTCGAGCCGCTGGTGGCGAAGCCGAACTCAAGCTTCAGCTGGCGGCGGACCGGCACGATGGTGGCGGTGTCGATGCCGTAGGGCAGCTTGAAGTGCAGGCCGGGCTTGGCGATGAACTGGAATTTCCCGAAGCGCTGGACGACGGCTTCGGCCTCGGGGCTCACGGTGTAATAGCTTGAAAACAGGCCTATCAGTAGAAAGACCCCGAGTGGGGCGAGGATGAGCCACTTGGGAGAAAAGTTCAGCTTGGGGCGCGGAAAATCGATGGTGTTGTTGAACGGAGGCGGTTTCATAATCAGATAGCGGGTGGTCAGGCGCGCGCGGAGGCGCGGCGGAACCGGAAGGTAGGAGCAAACCGCGGGATTAGGAACCTTGAAAATCGGGCGGTGATTGTAATCGGTCGCAGCGTTGTGGTTGTGGGCGGCGCGGATTTATTCCGCGTTTACTGATGATTCGCTTTGACGGATTATGACAAGCGCCATAGAAAAATCCGTCGTTGTCATCCATGAAGTGCCCCCGTTGTGTCCAGCGAATCCACCGAGCTGCGGCGTCCTGCCCGCATTGTGGATTCACGCTCGCCGATGCGGACGCGCGCTTCGGCGCGGAGGAAGTGAGAATCCGCTGCCTGACTGACAGCGCCGGCATCCTCCGCCGCGGCGACCGCGAGAAGGTGGAGCTGGCGATGGAGAAAATCACCCGCCGTTTCCCGCAGGTGTTCGTGGCGATTTATACCGGATCGCTTGGCGAGGTGGCGAACATCCGGCAGTTCGGTTTCTGGCTGTTGAACCGCTCGGCCTTCGAGGACGTGCCTGTGGAGAAGCCGAACGAGGCGGGCATCCTCATCACCATCGATCCCGAGTCCAAGGCGGCCGGGATGGTTTTCGGTTATCTGCTCGATCCGTTTCTCGAAGAGGCCGACACCTTCGAGTGTCTTTCCCGCGCGCACGCCTACTGGCTGGAGGGGCGCTACGCGGAGGGGATTTTGCGGGCGCTCAAGCACCTCGACGGCGTCCTTCGCAAGTGCAGCCGCCAAGCCCGCCGCGATCCGGAACACTTCGAGCGCAAGGTCATGCCTCCCGCGCAAATGGGCGATCTGGTCCGTCGCATCCGTGCGGGCCACCGTCCGGTCATCGAGGAAGACGCAACCGCGGAGGTGCTGCCGTGAGGTTTC
>CAMCUY010000133.1 GCA_945879075.1 Akkermansia muciniphila
GACTTCGCGCATCTCGGCATCGCCTTCTGCCGGGTGCTCAACGTGCCGGCGCGCTACGCGACCTATTACGCCTATCAACTTTCCCCGCCGGATTTCCATGCCTGCTTCGAGGTCTTCATCGGCGGCGAATGGTTCGTCTTCGATGCCACCCGTCTCGTGCCGCTCAACGGGCTCATCCGGATCGCCACCGGCCGCGACGCGGCGGATGTCGCGGTGTGCACTATCTTCGGGAATCCGGAACTAACACGCAGTCACGTTTCCTGTGAATGTCTGGACGGCGGTTTCCTCCCGGTGACCGGGGAGAGCCTGGCGGCGCGGGGTGAAGCCATCGCCCTGGCCTAGCAATCACGGTGAGACTGCCAGTCGCTCGGTGCTGGCTTCGCGCTCGAAGAGGAAGCCGTTTTCCTTGTAGGTCTTGAGCCGGAAGTGGGTAGCGGTGGAGATCACGCCGTCGAGCGAGCTGAGTTTCTCGGACACGAAACGGGCGACTTCGCGGAGGTCGCCGCCCTCGACGACGACCATCAGATCGTAGCCGCCGCTGGCTAGATAACAGGAAACGACCTGGTCGAAACGGGCGACGCGCATCGCGAGACGGTCGAAGCCGCCGCCACGCTCGGGCGTGACTTTAACTTCGATGAAAGCGGAGACGGAAGTATCTCCAGTGGCCTCGGGATTAATCACCGCGTGGTAGCCGAGGATCGTGCCGTCCGCTTCCAGAGCGGCGATGCGGGCGGCGACGGCGGCTTGATCCAGGCTGAGCAGGTCGGCGAGCTCGCGGTCGGTGAAGCGAGCTTTGCGGCGGAGAAGTTGGAGAAGCGGGTCGGAGGACATGGGAGAAAAAGAATCGAAAGTCTGAAGGTCTGAAAGTCTAAAAGTCGGAAAGTCGCTGGCGTCTTTGACTTTCAGACCTTTCGACTCTTCAGTCGCCGAGGCAGATGCCGACGGCTTTGGCGGCCAAGACGAGTTCGCTCTCCGGCTCGACGAGGCGGAGCTGGTGGACGGCCTCCTCGATGGGCACGGAATCGACGTGATAAGACTGGTAGCTGACCATGCGGCCGAACCTGCGTTCCTCCGCGAGTTTCACCGCCATGACGCCGAAGCGCATGCCGAGGATGCGGTCGAGCGCGGTCGGTGAGCCGCCGCGCTGGAGGTGGCCGAGGGTGCAGGCGCGGGTGTCCTTGCCGGTGAGTTTCTGGAGCTTGGCGGCGACTTGCTCGCCGATGCCGCCGAGGCGGACTTCCCCGCCCGCGTTGGCATCGAGGGTGACGATGTGGCCGTCGGGCATGTGGGCGCCCTCGGCGACGACGACGAGCGTGCTGTGATAGCCCTGCTCGTCGCGCTGGTTGATGAATTCGGTGATTTTCTCGAAGGTGAAGGGAATTTCCGGGAGCAGGACGACGTTGGCCCCGCCGGCGATGCCGCCCCAGAGGGCGATCCAGCCGGCGTGGCGGCCCATGACTTCGAGGACCATAATCCGCTTGTGGCTCTCGCCGGTGGTGTGGAGGCGGTCGAGGGCGTCCACCACGGTGCTAACAGCGCTGTCGAAGCCGAAGGTGAAGGCGGTGGCGCTGAGGTCGTTGTCGATGGTTTTGGGCACGCCGATGATCGGCCAGCCTTCCCGATAGAGTTGCAGGCCGGTGGTGAGCGAGCCGTCGCCGCCGACGACGACGAGGGCGGTGATGCCGAGCTCGTCCATCGTCTGTTTGGCTTTGGCGACGATTTCGGGCGGGACTTCGGCGATGTCGCCCTTGCCGATTTTGGCGGCGAAATGGCCTTTGTTGGTGGTGCCGAGGATGGTGCCGCCGAGCTTGAGGATGCCGATGGTGTCCTTGGGCTTGAGCACGGTGAAGTCGCCGGGTGGCAGTAGGCCCTCGAAGCCGTCGCGGAAGCCGATGACTTCCCAGCCGAGTTGGTCGGCCGCGCCGACGACGCCGTGGATGACCGCATTGAGGCCAGGGCAGTCGCCGCCGCTGTTGAGAATTCCTATTTTCATAGATGAATGAGGTGCTACTGGGGATTCGGAACGCTGAGGATCTCCCGCTCGCGGTCTTGGACGAGCGCGCCGGATTCCAGCCACGGATCGTAAACCGCCCAGCCTTGGTGGATCAGTCCGCGGGCGCGGTTGAAGCGGTCAGGGTTGTTGAGTACGACGACGATGAGGCGGCGCGGAGTGGCTCCTTTCGAGCCATCCGGCTTTTGACGAACGAGAGGTTCCCGGTCCATGCAAACGGAGACGCAGGGTCCGGCTGCATTCGTCGTGCCGGTTTTCACGCCGAGAATACCGGGCTCGCCGACGAGTTCGTTGGTGTTTTTGACGCGGAAGCCGCGCTTGCCGGCCGCGCCGGTGACGACGACCTGGCGGTCTTTTTGGCGGACGATGAAATTGAAGGCGTTGCGGCGCATCGCGTAGATCGAGAGCCGGGCGACGTCGGCGGCGGTGGAAAACGCCTTGGTCCCGGGCCGCTCGAGGCCGTGGGGATTGGCGAAACGCGTCTGGGTCATGCCAAGCGCCTTGCCGAGCTGGTTCATTTCCCCGACGAAGGCCGCCACCGGCTCATCGTTTTTGCCGCGACGGGTGAGGATTTCCCGGCCGACGTGATCGGCGATGGCGATGGCGGCGAGATTGTCCGAACCGAGCAGCGCGGAGTAGAGCGCGTCGCGCAGGCTGAGTTGGTCGCCGGGTTGGAGGTTCATCGGATTCGGCCCGCCGACGAGGGTGATGGTCTGGGGGACGGTGATCTGGGTGGCGCCGAGGTCGGTGCTGGTGGCGGTGGCCCAATCGACGGTCACGGCGGCCAAGGCGATCTTGGTGAGGCTGGCGACCGGACGCTTGGCGGAGGCGTTGCTGGCGACCAGGATTTTCCCGGAGTGGGCCTCGACGACCATCACACTTTCAGGCATTTGGGCGGACAACGGGAAGGGGAGCGCGGTGGCCAAAATCACCAGCGTTTTGTAAGTCGTAAAATACTTCATGCGGACAAGGGCAGAGAGTAGCGGGTGGCCGTGGCAACTCAACTCCAAAGGCAGACAAGAGAGAATCTGCGGGGAATTTCAATGAAAGTGGTGGGCGGAGGCGA
>CAMCUY010000134.1 GCA_945879075.1 Akkermansia muciniphila
GATTTGTGGCACGGACTTCAAGCCCTTCGAGGTGGCGATGCCGATGAGGCGGTTTCCCTGTGGGTGGATTCTTACTTCTTTCATTGGGGGCGTCACGCGAGTTCCGCTTTAGCCGCAATCGACACTTACTACTGCGCAGATCCAACCGATGCGAACAAGTCATGCGAGGCAACCGGCGATAACGTCTCTAGTTGAATCGGAGCTTGATCCGCCGGTGCCAGCACATCAAACGTCCTGCAAAAAATTTCAGAGACACCGCGATGAGAGGAAGAATGCCATTTCCAATTCCGTTTCTGCCGATGATGGTCGTCGCGCTTCTGATCGTTTCGATTTGCCCTGCCATTCTGGAGATATGCAGTCGTCAAGCGAGGGTCGAGGATACCGTATCCTCTTGCCAGCGCCAGCGGGGATGTTTGAATTTCCCATCATGAAAAAAGAAGACCGCGAGTTCCTGTTCCAACTGTTGGAAACCCCGAGCCCCACGGGGTTTGAAATGCGCGGCCAACAGGTCTGGGCGGATTGGATCAAAAGCCACGCGCCCGAGGTCACCTGCGACGCCTATGGCTCCACTTGGGCGACACTTCCCGGCAAGTCCAAGCGCATCGTGATGCTGGAAGCGCATGCCGACGAGATCGGCTACATGATCAAGCACATCGACGAGCGCGGATTCCTTCGCCTCGACCGCGTCGGCGGCTCGGATGCCGCCACCGCACGGGGCCGCCGCCTGACCATCCTAGGCGAAAAGGGGTCGGTCTCCGGCATCATCGGCAACACCGCCATCCACCTCCGTCGCGATGAGGCTGGCCATGAAAAAGCGCCCCATGTCCATGACCTGTGGGTCGATATCGGCGCTTCGACGGCCGCCGAAGTCACCGCGCTCGGAATCCGCGTGGGGCATCCGGCGGTCTATCAGGATGGTCCGATGGAGCTTTCCCACAAGCGGCTCATCGGTCGCGCGCTCGATAACCGCATCGGCGGCTACATCATCGCCCAAGTGATGAAACGCATCGCCGCCGGCAAGAAAAAGCCCGCGTTCACCCTCGTCTGTCTGAATGCCGTGCAGGAGGAAATCGGCGGCCATGGCGCGATGATGGCCACCTATCGCCTCAAGCCCGATGTCTGCGTCTGCCTCGACGTCACCCACGCCACCGACACTCCGGGGCTCGACGCCGCCAAGCACGGCAGTGTGAAACTCGGCGGCGGGCCGACCCTCACCCATGGCACCGCCAACCACCCCATCGTCGTCCAGCGCCTGCTAGATGCTGCGGCCAAGGTCAAGGTGCCGATTCAGCATGAAGCCAGCAGCCGCTTCACCGGCACGGACACCGACAAGATTTTCCACTCCCGCGAAGGCGTGCCGAGCGCGCTCGTCTCGCTGCCGCTGCGCTGCATGCACTCGGTGGTGGAAACCGCCCATCTCGACGACATTGAGCAAAGCATCGCCCTTCTCACGGAATTCGTCCTCTCCCTATCGGAGAAGGACCAGTTCCGGCAGGTGCTGAAATAAAAACCGGCGACCGGTCGAAACCGGCCGCCGGCGGGATCATCCGGCCGATCTCAGCGGACTTTCACCTCGATGGCCTTGGTCTTGGTCTCGATGTCTTTCGGGACATGCACCGTGAGCAGGCCGTTCTCGTATTTCGCGGTCATCGCTTCGGGCTTGGAAGTTTCCGGCAGGGAGAAACTCCGTTCGAACGAGCCATAAGACCGTTCGATGCGGTGATACTTCTTGCCCTTTTCCTCCTTCTCGAACTTGCGTTCGCCGCTGATTTGGAGGATTCCGTTTTCAATGAGGACCTTGACGTCGTCCTTTTTGACGTCCGGCAGTTCCGCCTTGATGATGAATTCCTTGTCGTCCTCGGTCACATCGACCGGCGGAGCCCATTCGGCAAAGCCGAAGCCGCCTTCGCCTTCCGTGCGCATGGCTGGGCGTCCGAACAAGGTTGTCAGTCTGTTTTGCATCTCGTTCAGCTCGGTGAACGGATTCCATTTTGCGAGTGTGTTCATGGTAGTTTAGTTGATCCGGCGGGAGGTTGTCTGCCGAGGCGGTTCGCCGGATTGACGGAACCCCGGCAAGAGGGACGGGAAGTTTCCTCGTATGGAAAACGTCCCGTCCTTCTACGAGTATCTTCTCCTAGATGAGCGCGGATTGCTTCCCGGTTCTTGTCAAAGGCCGCACATCTTTTACACCCGCCAGCCAGCCGGGCAGTTCCTCACGGTATTTCGACGGGCATTGGCCGGTGATTTCCTTGAAGACCCGGTTGAAATGGGTGATCGACTGGAAGCCGACCTCGAAGGCCACTTCGGAAATCCGCACCTGTGGATTGAGCAGGAGATTCTTGGCGGTCTCCACCCGGGTGCGCGCCACATACTCGGTGAAGGTGAAGCCGGTGGCCTCCTTGAACTTCCTGCAGAAATAACAACTGCTCATGCGGGCCTGTCCGGCGACTTGCTTCAGCTCCAGCGGCTCGCCCTGGTGCTCGTGAATGAACTGGCGCGCACAGGCGATGTTAGGAGTCTCCGAGTTGCCGTTGCTCAACAGGATCTGGCCGGCGACCAACGACAAATGCCCGGCGAAAATCGCCAGCAGGTCGAGGATGGACCGGTATTTCTCCGGCGGCATGACCGGGGTGGAGAAATACGCCCGGCTGAGTTCTTCCTCGTCAAACTCAGTGCCGGACTTCTTCAGACGGCGGGCGATTTCATCAAACCGCGGCCGTGACGGCTTGCGTGTCGCGATCTCTCCGGTCTTTAGAAAGGCGATGGTTTTCTCGCCGTTGCGGACGGGCACCCTGCTTTCATAGAACCCGGCGAAACACGTGAAGGCAAACGGCCCCTCCGGCCCGTCTCCCGCCGGAGCGAGGCTCAAGGGCAGCCCGGTGGCCTCGCTGAACGCCCGCTCGTAATCCCGATACAACGCGGATTGCTCCAGCTGCTCCACAATCCGGTCGTCCCGCCAATCTTTCGCGGGTTCCCAAGCTGACATCGGCTCATTCATACGCGTTTTCCTACCTGTGCCATATTCCTGAAAT
>CAMCUY010000135.1 GCA_945879075.1 Akkermansia muciniphila
GCGTCGTCGCGGTGGATCTGGTTGAGGAAGCGCCGGCCGTCTTCCTCGATGACCGCCTCGCCGCCGAGGAACTTTTTCAGAATCACGCTGCGGCCGGGGCCGTAAATGCCTGCCAGTCGCGCGACAACGCCGCCGGCGGCGAGGGTGACGCACTCGGCTTCCAGCAACAGGCTGCCGGTCTCGCGATCCGGGATGGCGGGGCTTTCCTCGGTGACGACCGAGCCATCGGTCTGCGCGTAAACGGAAGTGCTGGAGGTGAAAAGCAGCGGCGTGCCGGGAAATTTCTCCGCCAGATTCCGGCAGCCATCGACATAGACGCGCTGATAGGCCTCCGCCCCGCCGCGACCGGAGGCGGCGCAGTGGACGATGAAATCGGCGGGCGGGAGTTTTGCGACGTCGTCGGGATTTCCCACGTCGCAGGCGAGCGTATCATTTCCACCTGAAAGCGAGGTGGCGGCGACTTCCCAGCCGTGCTCACGGAATTCGCGGGTGACGGCCTGGCCGAGGTAGCCGTGGCCGATGAGGAGGAGTTTCATATCTAAAGTAGGGCGTTTTCAAGGGGAAGGGACGTCTAATCCCTTCGCATGGCCGTTGTCAAAGATCGTCTCCAGCTCCGCGATGGAAATGTCGCCGGGCCGCCGCTTGCTAGCCGATGACGTCCGGCCAGGCGGTGTGGAACATCTCGCCGCGCGGCTTGTCGGTGCGCTCGTAGGTGTGGGCGCCGAAGAAGTCGCGCTGCGCTTGCAACAGGTTCGCGGGAAGCACGGCGCTGCGGTAGCTGTCGTAGTAACCGAGCGACGCGCTGAACGCGGGGACCGGGATGCCGGCGAGGGTGGCGATGGAAATCACTTCGCGCCAGTTTTTCTGGAACCCGTTGAGCAGGTCCGTGAAGAACGGGGCGAGCATGAGGTTTTCCAGCTTCGGATTGGTGCGATAGGCCTCGGTGATGTCGTTGAGGAAGCGGGCGCGGATGATGCAGCCGCCACGCCAGATGGCGGCGATTTTCGCGAGGTCGAGGTCCCAGCTTTTTTCAGCACCCATCGAGGCGATGAGGTCGAGGCCCTGGGCGTAGGAAATGATCTTGGAGGCGAAGAGCGCGTCGTGGACTTTCTTCACGAGCTTCTTCTTTTTCACGTCGATCTCGGGCTTTGGTCCTTCGAGGATTTTGCTGGCGGCGACGCGCTTGTCCTTCATCGAGGAAAGGATGCGGGCCTCGACGGCGGCGTTGATGGTGGAGATGACGACGGCGTTTTCGACCGCGTTGATGAGCGTCCACTTGCCGGTGCCTTTTTGGCCGGCGGTGTCGAGGATGAGATCGACGAGCGGCTTCTTGGTCTTTTTGTCCTTCTGTTTGAAGATTTCGGCGGTGATTTGGATGAGGTAGCTTTCGAGGTCGCCGTCGTTCCAGTCGGTGAAGACATCGGCGAGTTCGTCCGGGGTGAAGCCGGCGGCTTTGAAAATGTTATAAGCCTCGCAGATGAGCTGCATGTCGCCGTATTCGATGCCGTTGTGGATCATCTTCACATAGTGGCCGGCACCGCCGGGTCCGATGTGGAAGACGCAGGGCTCGCCCTCGGCCTTGGCGGCGATGGATTCGAAAATCGGCTTCATCACCTCCCAGGTCGAGGCCGGGCCGCCGGGCATGATGGACGGGCCTTTGCGCGCGCCTTCCTCACCGCCGGAGACGCCGGCGCCGATGAAGCGGAAGCCGAGATCGCCGAGCCACTTGTCGCGGCGCTCGGTGTAGGTGTAGAGGGAATTTCCGCCGTCGATGATGATGTCACCCTTGTCGAGCAGTGGGATGAGCGACTCGATGACAGCGTCCACCGGGCCACCGGCTTTCACCATGATCATCACCTTGCGCGGAGAGGCGAGGGACTGGACGAACTCTTCGAGCGACTTCGCGCCGACGAGTTTCTTGTCCGGATGCTTGGCGACGAATTCGTCGGTGACCGAGGTGGTGCGGTTGTAAACCGAGACTTGGAAGCCGCGGGATTCCACGTTGAGAACGAGATTCTGGCCCATGACGGCCAGACCGATAAGTCCGAAATCGCTATTGCTCATAAAATAAGACGCCGTTGAATGGGCGAGCGATGATGTAGGGGGAATGGCGGATTGGTGCAACCCCTTGTTGCCATCCAGCTATTCATTTCACACATTGCGCGCGTGAACTTACCGAATGCGATTACGTTTTCGCGCCTTGTAATGACCGCGGCCTTCGTGGTGGCGGTGTCGCAAAGCTCCCTGACCGGTTACGGCACGGGCTTGGTGCTCTTCATCGTGGCGGCGGTGAGTGATTTCGTGGACGGCTATCTGGCGCGGAAAATGGGTCTGGTGACGCCGCTCGGGAAGTTGATGGACCCGCTGGCGGACAAGATCCTGGTGAGCGCGGCGTTCGTGTTTTTCACGGAAAAAGGCCTCTGTCCGGTGTGGGTGACGGCGCTGATTATCGGCCGCGAGTTTTTGGTCACGGGCCTGCGGCAAATCGCCATCGAGGCCGGCCAGGTGCTGGCGGCGGATGGCTTGGGGAAATGGAAGACCACCTTCCAGCTCGCCTATTTGATCACCGGCCTGATCTGGCTCACCGGCGAAAAGGCCAAGGAATTTTTACCCGTGGTCGAACCCTTGAAGCGCCTCGCCCGCCCGTCATGGGAAGGCGGCTGGGTGCAACCGGTCTTCCTGTGGGCGGCCGTCGCGCTCACCGTGATTTCCGGCTGGAACTACGTCTGGAGCGGCCGTCGCTTGCTGAAAACAAAATCTAGCTGATCTGCGCCGCGTAGGCTGCGGCGTCCATCAGTTTGGACACGTGGGCCGCGTCTTTCACCTGGAGCTTGAAGATCCAGCCCTTGCTGTAGGGATCGGTGTTGACGAGCGACGGATCGGCCTCGACCTCCGGATTCACCTCCACGACCTCGCCGCTGATCGGCGCGTAAATGTCGCTGGCGGCTTTCACGGATTCCACCACGGCGGTCGGATCGCCGGCGTCCACGGCGCGGCCCA